>JABBOE010000126.1 GCA_019351955.1 Pseudomonadota bacterium | reverse complement strand
CAAGAAATACGCCCGGATTGCCGGGGTCGTGGCGGGCTGCCGCCGGCGCTCGAGCAAGCACGGCTTGCTCGAAGCTTGGCAACGCGGCGACGCGTTCCACGGCCTTCACTACCGCTCGCATGCGGGCAATGTGTCTGCCCGCGACAAAGACCGGCTGCGCCGAGAACATGTGAGGGTTGCGTTGCTGGATAAGCGCGTACAAGCCGGGCTGGCCGAGTTCGGACTCCAAGGCTTGCGCCAGCGCCTGGCGATCCAGGCTGATGCAAAAGCAATCGCGATTCAGTCTTTCAATCATGGCTTTCAGGCGGGCGCCATGTCCACGTGCGTTTGTAGCCACCACTCGAGCAGGGCAGCATGCCATAACTTGCTGCCCTGAATACGGGTGAAATGTTCCGGCGCTTCGGGCGCATCAAGCAATCCATCGACGTACCCGCGCTGGTACAGGCCACGGTTGAGACTTGCGGTGGATGTGAGCAGATCTCGCATACGGGCCAGAAATGCGCCACGCACATGTTTGAGCGCCGGCACAGGGAAATACCCCTTAGGACGATCGATCACGGCGTCTGGAATCAGGCCGCGGGCAACAGCCTTTAGTGGGTACTTTCCACCTTCGCGCATGCGCAGTTCGGGTGGCATGCTGGCTGCCAACTCCACCAGCGCGCGATCGAGAAAAGGCACGCGCAATTCGAGCGCGTGCTCCATTGGCAGGTTGTCGACGCGCTTGACAGGGTCATCGACGATCAGCGTGGTCACATCCAGGCGCAGAACGCGGTCGAGAAAGGTGTCGGCGCCTGGTTGCTCGAACGCGTCTTCGATCAGTTCAGAGGTGACGTCCGGCACGTGATATTCGGGAGCGATGAAGCGCAGCCACTCGGCATGGTCGCGGTCGAAGTAGTGGCGGGCGAAGCGTTGAAGGGGCAAGCCCCTTTCGGCTTGCATTTGCGGATACCAGAAGTAGCCGGCGAATACCTCATCGGCTCCCTGGCCGGCCAAGACGACCTTGACGTCATGGCCGACCCATTCTGCCAGCAGGTCGAACGCCACAACGTCGTGACTGAACATCGGTTCGGTCATGCGCGCAATGGTTGTGGGGAGTCGCTCGAGGACCACGCTGTTGGGAATGCTCAGCTTGTGGTGACGTGTGTGGAAGGTGCGAGCGACCAGGTCGGAATAGATGAATTCATCGGCTTTTTCATGGGTATCACCCAGGTCTTCAAAGCCGATGGAATAGGTGCGTAGATCAGGGACCTGGTGTGCCAGCATTCCCACGAGCAGGCTGGAATCCAGCCCACCCGACAGCAGAACCCCCACCGGTACGTCGGCGGCGTGCAAATGGCTGTCGAGCGCGGACTGTAGTGCGTGGCGCGTTCGGGCGATCCATTCCTCCTCGCTGGGCTCGGGGAGGAGGTGCCCAGCGCAAAGCTGCCAATAGCGTGAAAGTGTGCGCGTTCCGCCAACGTCCACCTGAAGCAGGTGAGCTGGTTGCAACTTGTGCACGCCTTGAAGGATGGTGCGCGGTGCGGGAACGACGGAATGCAAGGTGAACAGGTGGTGCAGGGCGATGGGATCGATGGCCTTGTCCACGCCGCCTGCTGCAAGCAACGCGGGAAGGCTGGACGCAAAACGCAGGCGCTTCGCATCCTGAGCCAGATACAGCGGCTTCATGCCGAAGCGGTCGCGTGCCAACAGCAGGATGCTGGCACGTGGATCCCACAGCGCGAAGGCGAACATGCCCTCAAGACGTGCAACTGCACCTTCGCCCCAGGCAGCATAGGCTTTGAGAATAACTTCCGTGTCGCCGGATGTGTTGAAGCGGTGACCAAGCGTTGTCAGTTGGGCGCGAAGTTCGCGATAGTTGTA
This sequence comes from Pseudomonadota bacterium, assembly GCA_019351955.1. Classification (GTDB taxonomy): domain Bacteria; phylum Pseudomonadota; class Gammaproteobacteria; order Burkholderiales; family Burkholderiaceae_C; genus Thiomonas_A. The sequence goes on along the minus strand of JABBOE010000126.1, from coordinate 8,137 downwards.
AATCACCCCGTTGAACACCAACGTGCAACCCGACTCGGGGTCTGTCATGGGCTGGTCGCTCGCAGCGCTCAGATCGATGATGGCAAGACGTCTGTGGCCAAACGCTACAGGCCCAGCGCTCCAGTGGCCAGTGTGATCCGGACCTCGAGGCGCAAGATGCGCTGTCATGCGGCCCACTGCTTCCACATTGGCGCGTGTGCCGTCGAACCGTATCTCGCCGCAAATTCCACACATAGGCAGTTTCGTAAGTTGTGATCAGGCAATTGTCTTTGATACGGCAGCGTCTGGAAGGGCGGACAGAGCTCGGGCATGAGGCATGGCTTAGGCACCTGATCCGAACAACAGGCCTACACCGGCTGTGATGGCCATCGCCAGTGCGCCCCAGAACGTCACGCGTAGCACCCCACGGAAGAGCGGTGCACGGCCCATGTAGGCCGCAAGGCCTCCCAGGATGGCCAAAAAGACAATCGATGTCCCACTGACGATCCAGGAGAGATTCCCTGTTGGGAAGAGTACAACGCAAAGAAGCGGTAGCGCGGCACCCACAGCGAATGCGAATGCCGACGTGAATGCCGCCTGCAGTGGGTTTGCCCTCGCACTTTCGGAAATGCCAAGTTCGTCGCGGGTATGGGCGGCCAGCGCATCCTTTGCCATCAACTGTGTTGCCACTTGTTTGGCAAGGTCGGCATCCAGGCCCCGCTGCACATAGATGCCGGCAAGCTCAGCCTCCTCGCGCACGCCGTCCGAGGCCAGTTCCTGGCGCTCGCGTGCGATGTCGGCCTCTTCGGTGTCGGCCTGGGAGCTGACCGACACGTACTCACCGGCGGCCATGGACATGGCTCCGGCGACCAGACCCGCAACCCCAGCCACGAGGACCGCGCTGTGCGCGGCGTTTGAGGCGGCAACACCGACGATCAGGCTCGCGGTGGACACGATGCCGTCGTTGGCGCCTAGCACTGCCGCGCGCAGCCAGCCAATATGCTGGGTGCGATGGCGTTCAACATGGATTCTCGACATGGAGGATGTCTCCGATAGGAATGGGCGCCTTGGCTAATGCAACGGCAAGCCTTTGGCTGAACGTAGCACTTGCAGCCAAAGGCCGCACGCCAACAGCAGCACGAATGCGGCCGTCAGAGGTGGCAAGCTGATGCTGGCGAAGCCCATCACGTGACGCAAGGTGGGGATCAGAATGACCGCAGCCAGCATGATGCCAACGCTGGCGAACAAGCGCCCCAACCAGGGGTTGTCGGTAGGCAACTTGAATAGCACGATGTGCGCGCTGCTGCGATTGGTCAAGATTAGCAGGAATAGCGCAAGCACCAGAGCGCTGAATATGGTCAGGCGCAAGTTGGCTTGCCCCCAACCGGCAAACTCTTGCAGTAGCGCGTATCCGCCCAACAGGATGGCGGCGACGCCAATCCCTTGCGCCAGCGCGGGAGCGACGTTTCTCAGCGCGAATGGCGTCGCATTCAGAGGCCGTGGCGGGCGGAGCATGATGTCAATGGCCGACGGCTCGGCCTCGAACACGATCGAGCAAGCGGGATCGATGAGCAGTTCCAGAAGCACGATATGCACGGGTAACAAAAGCACCGGCCAGTGCAGCAGTGCAGGTACAAGGGCTAGAGCGATGATGGGCAAATGCACCGCAAATACGAAGCGTGTGGCTTTGGCGATGTTGTCGTAAATGCGCCGGCCGCCACGGATTGCACCGACGATGCTTGCGAAGCTGTCATCGAGAAGCACTAAAGCGGCTGCCTCGCGAGCTACATCCGTGCCGCGCTCCCCCATGGCGATACCCACGTCGGCGGCCTTTAGCGCGGGCGCATCGTTGACGCCGTCGCCGGTCATCGCCACGACTTCGCCTGCCTGTTGCAGGACGCGGACCAAGCGAAGTTTCTGCTCTGGCTTAACTCGCGCGCAAAGGTCTACATGGTGCAGGCGCTCTCGCAGAGCGACATCATCCAACGCCATGATTTCAGGACCCGTGATGACTTCGGCGCGCTCGGAGAGGCCAACTTGCTGGGCAATCGCACGCGCCGTGGCGGGATGATCGCCAGTGAGCATCAGCACGCGCACGCCGGCAGCACGGCATTGCGCGATGGCGGCGGGGACATCCGCTCGTGGCGGATCGATCAATCCGATCAGACCAAGGAACTCAAAATCGAAGTCATGCTGGCTCTTGGGCCATCCGCTTGTGGTACCTGCAGACCTCCAGATTCCACGCGCTACACCCAGAACGCGCAGGCCGCGCGCCGCCATCGCTTCCACGCGCTGGTGGATGGCTTGACGATCCGATTCGGGCAGGTGGCACAAGTCGGCCACAGCCTCAGGCGCGCCCTTCGTCGCCAGAAGATGAGCATCGGGAGCAGCGCCCGAGAACACGCGGGTTACCGCCAGGATGTCGGGGTCAAGCGCGTACTGGAACTCAGCGCTGCGTTCGTCACGGATATGCTCGGTGCCTGCCAAGCGTGTGTGGCCGAATTCCTGGATGGCTTGCTCCATCGGATCGTAAGGGTTCGGGGGCGTGGCCAGCATGCCGAACTCGATCAGGGCGTGAAAGTCCTCGGGAAATGCGGGTTCGGTGGCTTTGAGATGGACGTTGCCAACCGCAAGTTCGCCAACCCGCATGCGGTTTTCCGTCAGCGTGCCTGTTTTGTCTACGGCCAGGACCGTGATTGCGCCCAGAGCCTCCACGGCCGGCACGCGGCGCGTGAGGACTTTGCTTTTTGACAGACGCCAAGCGCCCAATGCCAAGAATACGGTGAGAATGACCGGAATCTCCTCCGGCAAGATGGCCATTGCCAGGGCGATGCCCGCGAGCAGGCTCTCCAGCAGCGGCCGGCCGTCCCATAGCCAATCAGTCAGTACGAGCGAAGTCGCAAGCGCGAGAGCGATGAGCGTGAGATTGCGGATCAGCGTGCGTGAGGATCCCTGCAGCCCGGAGTCGGCTACTTCGGTGCTCGTCAATGCCACGCCGATGCGACCGACAGCGGTCGCGGAACCCGTCGTCTGGACTATGGCAAGGCCTGTACCCTTGGTGACCACCGTGCTGGCGAAGAGTGCCGCTGTGCTGTCACCGCCCGGTGCGGGAAGTTCATGCAGTTCCTCAATCGCCCGCTTGTCCACCGGCACGGACTCGCCTGTGAGAAGGGACTCATCCGCTGTGAGCTGACCCTGAATTAGTTGGGCGTCTGCCGCGATGCGGTCGCCTTCATTCAATACGAGCAGGTCGCCGCGCACGACATCGCGTCCCGCGATGCGAGTCTCCTTCCCATCCCGGATCACCAGCGCGCGAGGCGCCGAGAGATCCCGCAGCGATTCCAAGGCGCGCTCCGTCTTGCGTTCCTGCGTCAGCGTAATGCCGATGACCACGAACACGAAGGCGAGGAGGAATACGGCTTCGGCGCCGTCGCCCAGCAGCAGATAGATGCTGCCGGCGACTAAGAGCATGAGAAACATCGGCTCGCGCAGCACGCCAAGCACGATACTAAGAAGAGTCTTGGGCGTGCTGCCGGGCAAAAGGTTGGGGCCTTCGGACTGGAGTCGCTGTGCAGACTCGGCAGTGGACAGGCCCTGGATTGTGCTGGCCTTCGCTTCTTGTGCCGAGGGTGGCGCCATCTCAATGCCCCAGCTTGTCGCGCAGCAGCGCCGCCATCGCGATACCCGAGACGACCGGGGTCCCCGTAATCGCGCCTTGCATCGCGCCAAAGCGTACGTTGCAGTGGCACAGGACGATGACAAGGCCACTTTCAGGGGAGATGGACGCGACACGAAATCCCGACTGCACTGCCCCGCCTTGCCGGCGATTGGCCAGGGACGTGAGGCACATGATGTCGAGCCGAGCAGTCATCGCCCGGCCCGATTGACGTTTCCAAGATCGTGCTCGCTAATCTTGCGTGCCCGAGCATCAATTTCCATATCCGGCAAGCGGATACTCCTCAGCGCGAATAAGGTGGTGACGGCCGCGGCGCAGCCGCTTGTTTGAAGCGGGCCTGTTCGATGGCCCCAAATGCGCGTCGCGAACTCTCGCGGCGGGTCAATAGCCCGCCAATTATCCTGCTCAGCGATGCGGGCGACCTGGGGCAGCATCGTGATGTCGGCACGGTGACGTCTGTCCGCGTCGCCATGTCCCTGCCGCCAGGCTGCCACCTGTGTTGCGCCAGCCGTGGAAGCAAAATGTTTTGGCGCTTGTGTCAAACGCCCAAGGCGCCGCAACGATGGTTTGGGGAGACACGGGACGAAGCCAGGCACGGAGCAGGTTTTGGAACGGTCGATCATTGAGGCGGAATGACGTGAGTCTCCTGAGTCCGTCACCGCGATCTTCCTTCGGCAGTTGCAATGCCGGGGCAGGCAGTTTGACGCGCCGCGGCAAGCTCACAGGTGGCGGCAAAAGCCTCAGATTCGATTTGCAGCGTCACGTGCGTGATCCCGAAGGCGTCATGCAGCATGCGCTCCGCCTGCTCGAGAATTGCATCAATGCTTGGCGCGCCCTTGCCAAGTACCAGATGCGCAGTCAAGCTCGCCTGCGAGGTGCTCAGCGCCCACACATGTAGGTCATGCAGTGCCTGGATACCCGGTATCGTCAGCAGGTGGGCGCGAACCGATGTCAGATCGATACCGACGGGTACACCATCAAATATCAGATGCAGGGACTGTCGGAACACGGACCAGGTCCCCCACACCACCGCGCCTGCAATGACCAGCGTCACGGCTGGATCGATCGACATCCACCCCGTGGCCAATACGACTGCCGCGCTTATGACCACGCCGAGCGACACCAAGGCGTCGGCCGCCATGTGCGCAAAGGCACTGCGGACGTTCAGGTCGCTCTTGCCGTTCCCGAGAAAAAGCCACGCCGTTCCGCCGTTGATCACGATGCCAATGCACGCGACGGCGAGTACTGACCATTCGTTTACCACGGGCTGGGTTCCGAAGCGCTGTAGAGCGTCGACTGCAAGCGCACCCATGAGCACCATCAGGAATGTGCTGTTTACGACGCTCGCCAGAATGGAGCCACGTTGCCAGCCATAAGTATGGCGATCGTTCGCATGCAAGCGACCTGCGGCAAGCGCCGCCCAAGCCAATGCCAGAGCGCCTACGTCACCAAGATTGTGACCTGCATCGGCCAAGAGTGCGAGCGAATTCGACCGCCACCCATAGAAAGCCTCAACGGCGACGAACACCAGATTGAGTGCGATGCCCAGCGCGAAGCGCGCTCCGAAGTCTTGCGGTGCAGGGTGATCGTGGTCGGCGAGCATGAATTTTGGGGACTCTGCGATGTGCGAGGCGAACCGCGTGGCGCGCCTAGCCGCGCCACGCTGCGGCATGACACGATACCTGACTTGAGCTTAGCCCCTGTGCACCACGTGGAGCTTGAGCCACGTCAAGCCATGCTTGTCCGCAACGTCCATCGCGTGCAGAGCAGGGCGCTCGGTGCAGGCGTGGCACGATGAGGTACAGGAAGCGCGAGGGGATCGACGTTGGACGCAGTGCCAGGTTTGACGGAGCAGTGGTGGACCAACGCCAAGCATCGCGCGGGGGTGCACCGACCTGTCACGCTCGCGTCTCAAAACGCGAGGTCATCCTCGACGCCTGCCAATCCCGCCTTGGCGCAGATGTCGTCGTTGTCCCCACCCGGTGCACCCGACACGCCGATAGCACCGACCAACTGCCCGGCCGCTTCGATCGGCATGCCGCCGCCGACCATGGCCACGCCGGGCAGGTTCTTGATCGCCTGTTCGGCGGAGCCGGGCTTGTTCACCCGTGCGGCAACCGTGCTTGTGGACTCGCGCCAGCTCGCTGCGGTGCGAGCCTTGCCTTCGGCCGCAGCCAGGGTATGCCAGCCGGCGTAGCGGTCGCGCAGAACGACCAACGGGAGGCCCGAGGGGTCGGTGACCGCCACCGCCACCTGCCAGCCGCGCGTCTGGCACTCGGCCTTCGCCGTCTGCGCAGCTTTGAGCGCAATCTCCGGCGTGATGATTTTCTGCGTCCAGGTAGCGGCTGGGCTTTCGGCATGGGCCGATGTGCCGTACACGGCCGCAAGCAAGGACAAGGCCACAATCATTGGCTTACGCATGGTGCTGGTTCCCCGGCTCAGGCGCTGATCCACTGTTCGACCTGCGCGCGGCTGGGGATGCCGCCAGCGTGCACGACCTTACCATCGATGACCACTCCAGGCGTGCTCATCACGCCGTACTTCATGATCGAGGGGATGTCCTCGACCTTCTCAACCTGGGCCTGCACGCCCCTGGCTTTGATGACGTCTTCAACGAGCTTTTGCGTGGCCTTGCAGTTGGCACAGCCGGTGCCGAGAATTTTGATGGTGATCATGGTCAGACTCCTGAATGTCGTATGCGATGAGCGCCCGCAAGGGTGCGTGTTGGATTCAGCAGCAGCTCTTGTCTGAAGCCATGGCGCTACTGGCATTGGTGGCTTCCCTGAAGCCCAGTGCCTTGAACACCTTGGCAGCGGGACAGAAGCCGGTGAAACCCATCTGGAACACGTTCAGGCCGACGAAGCCAGTGAGCCAGAGCCAGGTGGGGTGCAACAGGTCGATCTGGCCCGCGATGTGCGTCAGCGCCAGGCTGAGCAGAACCATGGACCCGGCCATGATGCTCACCATGCGATTGATGGTCATCAAAATCTCCTTGGATTGTGGAAAGATATGGAAGTGATCGACCTGCGCGTTACATCAGGGCGTTGAAGACGTAACCAACGATGATGATGCCCACGGCCACAACGCCTGCGAATAGCGCAATCAGCTTGGGCTTCATCACTTTTTTGAGGATCATGAACTCCGGGAAGGACAAGGCGGTGACAGCCATCATGAACGCCAGGGTGGTGCCGAGCGCCGCGCCCTTTCCCAAGAGCGCCTGCACCACTGGGATGATGCCCGCTGCATTGGAATACATGGGCACGCCGATGAGCACGGCCAGGGGCACGGACCACCACGCACTCTTGCCCATCAGATGCGCCATGAAGTCTTGGGGCACGTAGCCGTGAATCCACGCGCCCACGCCGACGCCGGCGACGATGTAGGGCGCCACCTTGAGCACGATCTCGCGCACGTGCTGCCAGCCTTGGGCAAAGCGCGCATCCCAGGCGGGCCGGATTTCCGCATTGCTGACGGCCGGGATATCGAACACCCAGGCCTCGACAAGCTGCACCGGGTTCAGACGCCCGATCACCAGCCCCGCCAGGATGGCGATGGCCAGGCCCAGCCCCAGATAGATCGACGCGATCTTCCAGCCGAACATGCCGAACAGAAGCGCCAGCGCCACCTCGTTGACCATGGGCGCCGACACGAGAAAGGAAAATGTCACGCCAAGCGGCACGCCAGCGGTGAGAAAGCCGATGAACAGCGGCACCGCTGAGCATGAGCAGAATGGAGTGACGATGCCCAGCGTGGCCGCCAGCACGTTGCCCACGCCCTGGCGCCGGCCGGCCAGAATCGCGCGCGTCTTCTCCGGCGTGAAGAAGGTCTGAATGACGCCGACGACGAATACGATCAGTGCCAGCAGCATCAGCACCTTGGGCACTTCGAAGGCGAAGAAGCTCACCGCACTGTAGAGATGGCTGGTGGCAGCCATGCCGCTTGCGCCGGACAGCCAGTGCATGAAGGCATCGGTGGCTGGCTCCAGCTGGCTGTAGAGCAGGAGCCAGCCCATGACAAACACTGTGGGTAGCGCCCAAGCGCGCCAGTGGGGAATAGGCCGATTTGTGTCGGACTCACGGGCGCAGTTGACCGATTGGGGGGCGTCTTGGGAAGCGGTTTGTGTATTCATCGAATTCTCACAAGCACGTGGGTAGATTTAAGTTGCTCCCTGAAGAAGACGAATGAGTGTGAAAAAGGATGCATGCGGCGGGATGCCAAATGTGAGTGCTCCAGCGACTCAGCGCCTTGTGGCGCTGTAGTCGGGGTATGCGCGGCGCATTGTCCAAAGTTGCAATTGCAGCGAGCCAATTCAGCGCAAAGCGAAACCGGAGCCAGGTGTGGTTGGCCCCGAGCGCGCCAGTGGTGGAGGTGTGGAATAAAGCGCCGGACCTCACCCTTGCCTGATCTTGATCACCCGTATTAAATTTATGGGCTATCCATTTAGCTCCACAGCCTCGGCAGTCAGAATGATGGCCGGTGCTT
>JABBOE010000125.1 GCA_019351955.1 Pseudomonadota bacterium | reverse complement strand
GGCACGGCCACGCGATCTTGACGCAAGGAGCGGTTCTGACGTCGGGGCTGCCGATGGCCTTTCGTACCAGCCGCATCGTGAGTCCACAGATCTTTAGTCGGCTTTTCCTCGCATCGTCAGCACACAAACCAACGACCCCCCTGATGCGCCATACGATGCGCATGCTTGCGGATTTAATCCGTACGCAGGCTAGCGGTGGCAACCATATCAATTCGTGATAGCTGCTAGCGCAGCCGCCACGCTTGGATGGTGCCTGCAGCATTGCCATAATGGGCGTACTCCAACCTGTGGAGTTACCTCACACCATGCAAACTCCAATCCCATGCCTCTTCATGCGCGGCGGTACGTCTCGTGGGCCATTTTTCAACGAGGCTGATCTCCCTGCGGATATTCCGACTCGCGACCGGGTTTTGCTGGCAGCAATGGGGTCGCCCGACAGGCGCGAGATTGACGGCCTTGGTGGCGCCCATCCGTTGACAAGCAAAGTTGGAATCGTCCGGCTCGGTCGTGAACCGGGGGTCGACTTGGATTTTCTCTTTGCACAGGTCATGGTTGACAAGCCAGTGGTGGATACAACGCCAAATTGCGGCAACATGTTGGCGGCAGTCGTGCCGTTCGCCTTGGAGACGGGACTTCTTGAGGCGCGTGGGGATGTCAGCACGTTTCGGGTGCTCACGCGGAACACGGGAATGCAGTGCGATGTAACCGTGCAAACTCCTGGCGGGCACATCACGTATGAGGGGAACGCCCGGATCGACGGCGTGCCGGGGTTGGCGGCCCCCATCACAATCAATTTCCTCGATACGGCAGGTTCGGTCTGTTCCAGCTTGCTGCCAACCGAACGGGTACTGGATACGCTGGTCATCAGTGATCCAGGTGTCGGGGACTTGAAGGTCAGTGTGACCTGTATTGACAACGGCATGCCCATGGTGCTGATGCGTGCCCAAGATCTGGGACGCAGCGGCTATGAAACCGTCACGGAGCTCAACGCCGACAGCGAGCTCAAATCGACGATCGAGGCTCTGCGACTCAAATGCGGTGAACTCATGGGTCTGGGTGACGTGGCTGCCAAGACCTATCCCAAGATGTGCCTGATTGCTCCCGCGAGGGACGGCGGGAATATTGCCACGCGCTGCTTCATTCCACACGTATGTCATGAGGCGATCGGCGTTCTTGCTGCGGTCACGGTGGCCACCGCCTGCGTGTTACGGGGAACTGTGACCGAAGGCATTGCACGCATACCCGATGGAAGTCCAAAGACCGTTTCTGTGGAGCACCCCAGCGGGGAATTCAGCGTCGAGCTGGAGATTGACCCCCAAAATCCCCAGAATGTCATGCGCGCTGCACTGCTTCGCACTGCCCGGTTGATCATGCGTGGCGAGGTGATGGTGCCGGAAGCGGTCTGGAAGCGTTGAGGCGTCAGGATGATTGCAGATCCATTCCATCAAATAATGCGCGGTCTATCGCAAGGTATCCAATTCATCGAAACCTAATCTCGATCAAGTTCGACCCGTAAGCGCCGGTCGAGGGCGCAAGTCAGGTCTTCTGGCCTTATGGTGCCGCAGTTTTTCGTTTCAATCCGCGAATCAGATCGGTCGAGTCGGGTCATGATCCAACGTTCCACCGATAGCGCTCAAAAGAGGATTTTATCGTGATCATTGATTGTCATGGCCATTACACCACTGCGCCCAAGTCCCTGGAAGACTGGCGGAAGCGACAAATCGATAACTTAAAAAATCCTGCGCTTGGGCCGAAGGTGTCGGATCTCAAGATTGGCGACGATGAATTGCGTGAAAGTATCGAGAACAATCAGCTCAGGTTGATGAAACAGCGCGGCAGCGATCTGACGATTTTTTCGCCGCGTGCCAGTTTCATGGCGCACCATATTGGGGATTTCAACACAAGCGCGACATGGGCCGGGATCTGCAACGAGTTGTGCTGGCGCGTATCGCAGCTATTCCCCGACAATTTCATTGGGGCAGCGATGCTCCCGCAGTCGCCGGGAGTCGACCCACGTACGTCAATTCCCGAGCTTGAGAAGTGTGTGCGCGACTACGGTTTTGTGGGTATTAATCTGAATCCGGATCCTTCGGGCGGCTTTTGGAAGGAGCCGCCGCTGACCGACCGCTGGTGGTACCCAATTTATGAAAAAATGGTGGAATACGACATTCCTGCCATGATTCACGTCAGTACGAGTTGCAATGCCTGCTTTCACACAACCGGAGCGCATTATCTCAACGCCGATACGACGGCGTTCATGCAATGTCTGACGGGCGATCTGTTCCAGGATTTTCCGACCCTGAAATTCGTCATTCCACACGGTGGCGGCGCCGTTCCTTATCACTGGGGGAGGTTTCGCGGGCTGGCACAAGAGCTCAAAAAGCCCTTGCTTGGCGATCATCTCCTCAATAATATTTTTTTCGACACCTGCGTCTATCATCAGCCTGGTATTGATCTCCTGAGCCGTGTCATTCCGATCGACAATATTTTGTTTGCCTCGGAAATGATCGGCGCAGTGCGTGGCATCGACCCGGAGACGGGCTATCATTATGATGACACAAAGAGGTATATCGAGGCGGCCTGCATTAATCCGGAGCAGCGCGAGAAGATTTACGAGGGGAATGCGAGGCGTGTGTATGCACGCTTGGATGCGGCCCTCAAGGCTAAGGGTATGTGAGGGGGAGGCTATGCCATTGCCACTAAACAATTTGGGCGTCGTCAAACGCAACATCGTGCGCCCGGACAGGGATGCCGTCGCGAAGTTGGAAGGCTTCGGATCAGCTACTGTGCACGAAGCGATGGGTCGTGTCGGCCTGATGAAGCCTTATATGCGGCCGATCTATCAGGGGGCACGCCTTTGCGGGCCCGCCGTGACGGTGCTGCTGCATCCAGGGGACAACTGGATGATGCATGTGGTCGCCGAGCAGATTCAACCGGGCGACGTCGTTGTCGGGGCGGTGAGTGCTGAGTGCAGCGATGGTTATTTCGGTGACCTTCTGGCGACGTCGTTCCGGGCTCGGGGCGCGAAAGGTCTGGTCATCGACGCCGGGGTGCGTGATGTCAGGGATCTGACTGCAATGCAGTTTCCGGTCTGGAGTCGTTACATCAGCGCCAAAGGCACCATCAAGGCCACTCTCGGTGCCGTCAACGTTGCCGTGGTTTGCGCCGGTGCCTTGGTCAACCCCGGTGATGTGATCGTGGCTGATGATGACGGCGTTGTGGTTGTGCCGGTGGCAATTGTGGCAATGGTGGCCGAGGCCTCCGCCGCACGCGAGGCGAATGAAGGCGAGAAGCGGCAAAAGCTTGCGGCTGGCGTGCTTGGTCTGGACATGTACAACATGCGGGCAGCGCTGGACAAGCTCGGACTGAGGTACATCGATTGAAAGTGAGCGAAGCAGTCAATCCCTTGCAGTGGCGGATCGGCTTGGTCGGCTATGGAGAAGTTGGCCGGATTTTGGCCGAGGACTTGCGTGCCCAAGGTGTCGCGCACATCGTCGCCTACGACTTGAAGCTTGGGACATGCGATGAGCGGCCGCTGCGCGCGCATGCCAAAAAATTCGACGTTCATTGGGCTCAATCCTCAGGAGAGTTGGCGAACGCGGTTGACTTGGTCATCTCGGCGGTCACGGCGAGGCAGACGGTCGCTGTGGCTCAAGCGTGCGCTCGTTCGATCCGACCTCAAACCTGGTTCCTTGACTTCAACTCGGCATCGCCGGCAGCCAAAAAACGCGCTGCCGGCGCGCTTCGTGAATCCGGTGCCCGGTATGTCGAAGGCGCAGTCATGACCTCAGTGCCGCCCTACCGCATTGCCGTGCCGCTGTTGCTCGGTGGCCCGCACGCAAAGGCGCTGGAACCAAAGCTTGAGGCGCTGGGTTTTCAACCCAAGTTCGCCTCCGAGGCCCTCGGCGTCGCCTCGGCTACCAAAATGTGCCGCAGCATCATGATCAAGGGTCTGGAGGCCATGGTCATCGAGAGCTTTGTGTCAGCCCGCGCCTACGGCGTCGAAGATCAGGTTCTTGCATCCCTGGCCGAGACCTTTCCAGGAATCGACTGGGAGAAGCAGGGCGCCTATTTCTTTCAACGCGTCATCGAGCACGGGCGACGTCGAAGCGAGGAGATGCATGAGGCCGCGCAGACGGTTCAAGACATCGGCTTGGAGCCCTGGTCAGCTCGTGGCACTGCCGAGCGTCAGTCTTGGGTAGCAGATCTCGCCGATCGAGGGGTGTTCGGCGCGCGGGGTGCGGCGCAATTTGCGCGCAGCCCAGATTGGCGCAGCGAAGCTGATCGCGTTCTGGAAGACTTGGGCGGCAAGCCAAAAAACAAGGATCTCGCCACATGATTTTCGAGAAATCGTCTGGCTGGCTGGACTGGTATCAAGATCCGTCGAAACCCCTTTTTCAACTTCCCGCTGGCAGTGTTGACGCGCATTGCCATGTCTTCGGTCCTGGAGCGCAATTCCCTTATGCGCCCGAGCGTAAGTACACACCTTGCGATGCATCGAAGCAGCAGCTTTTCGCGTTGCGCAACCATTTGGGATTTGCGCGCAACATAGTCGTGCAGGCAACATGTCATGGCGCCGACAACCGGGCGATGATTGATGCACTCGTGCACTCCGACGGCAGGGCGCGGGGAGTGGCAACCCTCAAGCGTGCCGTGACAGATGAGGAGCTGCACGCCATGCACGAGGCTGGCGTCCGGGGGGTACGATTCAATTTTGTCAAGCGCCTTGTGGATTTCACGCCCAAAGACGAGCTGATGGAGATAGCAGGGCGCATCGCCCCGCTTGGCTGGCACGTGGTGGTTTACTTCGAAGCGGCGGATCTCCACGAGCTTGTGGACTTTTTTACCGCTTTGCCGACGACCGTCGTCGTCGATCACATGGGTCGCCCCGATGTGACCAAGCCGGTGGACGGGCCGGAGTTCGAGATGTTCGTGCGATTCATGCGTGAGTACCCGAATGTATGGTCCAAGGTCACCTGTCCAGAGCGGCTGTCTGTCTCAGGTCCTGCCGCGTTGAATGGCGAGCGTCATGCTTATCGGGACGTTGTCCCGTTTGCCAGGCGTATCGTCGAAGCGTTTCCTGACCGTGTTCTGTGGGGAACCGATTGGCCTCATCCGAACCTGAAGAGCCACATGCCGGACGACGGACTGCTGGTTGATTTCATCCCGCGCATCGCAACCACGTCCGACCTGCAGCGGCGGTTGCTGGTTGACAATCCAATGCGTCTTTACTGGCCCGAGGAGACCTGAGGTCTTGCACCATGGCATTGAACAAACCATACAAGGACGTTCCCGGCACGACGATTTTCGACGCGGACATGTCGCGCAAGGGCTACCACCTGAATCAGTTTTGCATGTCGCTGATGAAGGCAGAGAACCGCGCCCGATTCAAAGCGGGCGAGCGTGCCTATCTCGACGCATGGCCCATGACCGAGGAGCAGAAGCAGGCGGTGATGGCGCGCGACCTGAATCGCTGTATCGCGCTGGGAGGGAACATCTATTTCCTCGCCAAGATCGGTGCCACCGACGGCAAGTCGTTCCAACAAATGGCGGGCAGCATGACCGGCATGAGTGAGGAGGAGTACCGAGCCATGATGCTAAGGGGAGGGCGGCCAATCGAAGGCAACCGCTACGTCGGCGAGAAGAAAGTGGAGTCAACGTGATGGCCAGAATTACCGCAAGCGTCTTTACGTCGCACGTCCCCGCAATCGGCGCTGCCATTGACCTCGGCAAGACTGCGGATCCATACTGGCAGCCCGTCTTCAAGGGCTATGAGTTTTCCAAGCAATGGATGAAGGAAAACCGGCCGGATGTGATCTTTCTCGTCTACAACGACCATGCTTCGGCATTCAGTCTGGAGATGATTCCGACTTTTGCCATTGGCACGGCGGCGCAGTTCAATCCGGCCGATGAGGGCTGGGGGCCACGACCGGTTCCAGTGGTCATTGGCCACCCGGAGCTTGCTTCGCACATTGCGCAGTCGGTGATTCAGGATGACTTTGATCTCACCATCGTCAACCGGATGGATGTTGACCATGGTCTGACAGTGCCCTTGTCGCTGATGTGCGGCCAGCCGTCGGCTTGGCCGTGCCCGGTCATTCCCTTTGCCGTGAACGTCGTGCAATACCCAGCGCCGTCGGGCCGGCGCTGCTTTCAACTTGGGAAGGCGATCCGGCGCGCTGTCGAGTCGTTCGACGCTGACCTCAATGTGCAGATCTGGGGAACCGGGGGCATGAGCCACCAATTGCAGGGGCCGCGCGCCGGCTTGATCAACAAGGAATGGGACAACCGATTCCTGGATCGGCTCGTCAGCGATCCGGAGGCATTGTCCCTGGTGCCGCATATCGAGTACGTGCGCGAAGCCGGCTCTGAGGGCATCGAGCTTGTGATGTGGCTGATCGCACGCGGCGCCATGCGGGATGTGGCCCGAGGTCCGGCGCCCCGCGTCCTTCACCGCTTTTACCACGTGCCGGCGTCGAACACCGCCGTGGGGCATCTGATTCTGGAGGATTCGTAAATGGCCAAGACAATCAAGGTGGCGCTTGCTGGCGCTGGTGCGTTTGGAATCAAGCATCTGGATGCCATTCGCAACATCGACGGTGTTGAAGTGGTCTCCCTGGTTGGGCGCGAACTGCACAAGACTCGCGAGGTCGCCACAACATATGGCATCGACCACGTCACGACCGCGCTGGATGAAAGTCTTGCGCTGCCGGAGGTTGACGCCGTCATTCTGTGCACGCCGACCCAGCTGCACGCAGCGCAGGCCATAGCCTGTATGAAAGCGGGCAAGCACGTCGAGGTTGAAATTCCCTTGGCGGATAGCCTGGTGGATGCGAAAGCCGTCCTTGAAGTTCAACAGCAGACGGGACTCGTTGCGATGGTCGGCCACACGCGGCGCTTCAATCCAAGCCACCAGTGGCTGCATCGAAAAGTTGCTGCTGGCGAGTTGCATGTGCAGCAAATGGATGTGCAAACCTATTTTTTCCGCCGTACGAACATGAACGCGCTCGGCCAGGCCCGAAGCTGGACCGATCATCTGCTTTGGCACCACGCCGCTCACACGGTTGATCTTTTCGCATATCAGACAGGTGGTGAGATCGCGCAGGCGCATGCAGTCCAGGGGCCGATTCATCCCACACTGGGTATCGCCATGGATATGAGCATCCAGCTGAAAAGTAGCACCGGCGCTATTTGCACGTTGTCCTTGTCGTTCAATAACGACGGTCCCTTGGGTACGTTCTTTCGCTATATCTGCAACAACGGCACCTATGTCGCCCGTTATGACGACTTGTTCGATGGCACGGAAAACAAAATCGATGTGACGCAGGTCGATGTGTCAATGAACGGCATCGAATTGCAGGATCGGGAGTTTTTTGCTTCGATTCGCGAGGGTCGAGAGCCCAACGCCAGTGTGCGTGCAGTGCTGCCTTGCTATCGCATTCTTAATCAGTTGGAAAAGCAACTGGCTGCTGCGGAGTGAGCGGCGGCTACGAGCGCGTAGCCCCATCTGCCCAAGATGATGCCATGAGGATGGATTCAAGCCTTCATACGTCTGATGCGCATCCCGTGAGCAGGCGCTCAATCGGGGAGTTTCAGGTGAAGCCGATCGGACTCGGGTGCATGAACTTGAGCCACGCCTACGGCGTTCCTCCGGATGCCAAAGCGTCAGAACGCCTGTTACGCGAAGCTCTTGATCTTGGTGTTGAGCTCTTCGATACGGCGGCACTCTATGGATTCGGCGCGAATGAAGATCTAATCGGACGGGTGCTGGCGCCGGATCGCTCACGCTTCACGTTGGCGACAAAGGGGGGGATGGCGGGCGTCGACGGGGTGCGTGTGATTGACGGTCGGCCTGAGACGCTGCGTCAAAATTGTGAAGGCAGTCTTCGACGCTTACGCACGGACGTCATCGACCTCTATTATCTGCACCGGTGGGATAAGCGGGTGCCGATCGAAGACAGTGTTGGCGCTTTGGCAGACCTGGTTCGAGAGGGTAAGGTGCGTGCAATCGGGCTATCCGAGGTATCCGCTCGCACCTTACGTCAGGCGCACGCCGTGCATCCGATCGCTGCTTTGCAAAACGAGTATTCCCTCTGGACCCGAAACCCTGAAATCGAGGTTTTGAGGGCTTGTCGTGAACTCGCCATCGCGTTTGTCGCGTTTAGTCCGTTGGGCCGCGGTTTTCTTGGAGGTGAGTTGCGTACCACGATAGACCTTCAGGCCAAGGACATCCGTCGCGCGATGCCGCGCTTCGAGCCCACGCATTATGCTCGGAACCTCCAATTGCTCGGGGCGTACGTCGCACTTGCGCAAGAACTCGGTTGCTCTCCAGCACAGTTGGCGTTGGCTTGGTTGCTGGAGAAGGACGCTTCCATCATTGCAATCCCCGGGACAACACGCGTGAACCATTTGCGTGACAACATGGCGGCTTTGCAATTGCGATTGAATGACGACGCGATGATGCGTCTCAATACCTTGATCAACCGTCATAATGTCTCTGGTGCGCGCTATAGCGCCGCCAATCAGGCCGAGATCGACTCCGAGGAATTTGGTGATCGGTGAGTGCGATACCCGATGGCGATAGCCGATGCGCGGCGCAAGCACACGGGTACGATTGTGTTCGGCGGCGGTCAGCATGGCTCTGCAAATGCGATGGTTCCGGCGGCCGAATTGGATATCGGAATCTGGTAGTTCGAATGCACGAGCCGTGGCTGATTGCCTAGAGCTGAGCGTGCAGAAAGCCAGGTCAGGAGTTCCACGCCCTGGGTTCCGGTGAGTTCCACAAGACCGTGAATTGAGAATCGCGTCGCCCATGAAGGATCGCAAGTCAGGCTTTCCATGAACTCGAGGTCGAAGCGTTTATTGATGAACCCGGCGCGTTGGCCGTCGAGCTGATTGGAAAGGCCCCCGCTACCGGTGACGACTACACGGCAATCTGTTTCCCAATTGCGAATCGCCTCTCCGATCGCTCGGCCCAAGTCCGCGCAGCGCTTCGGGCTGGGTAGTGGATGCTGCACAGTGTTGACGCAAACGGGGACCGTGGTGACGGGCCAGGAGCCATTCGATGCGTCCGGCCACAAGAGTTTCATTGGCAGGGTGAACGCGTGTTCGACCAGCATCTCCTGACAACTGGTGATATCGAATTCGGCATCAATGAGGCTTTCGATCAAGTGCAAGGACAGATCGAGGTTTCCAGCAAAAGGCGGCAAAGTTGGGATTTCCCATCCTTCGTCGGAGTTTTGGTACGCCGGGGCCGCGCCGACGGAAAACGTCGGCATTTTGTCAAGGAAGGAATTTAATCCATGCTCGCTATAGATCGTGACAGCGATATCGGGTCGAACTGCAGAGAGCCATTGCCGAATCGGTGGAAACCCGTCGAAAATGACTTCCAGTAATCAGTCCCCTCTTGATGCATTGCAAGTGCGCGGCCGATCGCGGGCACGTGCGAGGTGTTGATGCATCCAATAATTTTTGCCATGATCTTATCTCCCGGCCTCGACGAGTTTGGCCTTGAACGCATCCTTGGTCATTCCAGTCTGTTGCGCGCCGAGGTCTTGGACGTCCAGCCCGAAAATGCCTGCGAATTTCGCGAGGTAGTAAATATTCCCGCCTGCGTCAATGAGGTCGAGGACGTTGCGGGTGCGAATGGCGAGTTCCTGCGCGGGGAGCAGTTCGTATTTGCGGCAATAGGCATGCTCATCAGTCAGAAATTCGGCTCGATTCTTTGCCGAGTTGAAGGAAAAGCACATCTTGTTGAGTGTGTATCCCTTGCGTGCCTGAGAGCCATCAAAGATCGTCGTCCCCTCAATCGTTGATATGGCTCGACTTTTCTCCATTTCTGATCCTCGGTTAACCAATGATGGTTCAAAGCATCGATCAAGGTGATCTGACAAAAAGCCCCTTGAACGTTAATCGGCATATGAGCGGAATCGATCATTTGCGTTTGGACGGGGCGGTTTCAAGGGTGAAGTGCAACACCTTTGGTTAATGAATCGAGGAGGGAGCT
>JABBOE010000124.1 GCA_019351955.1 Pseudomonadota bacterium | reverse complement strand
CGGCGGCGGAGATTCGGGGGATTGTGGGCGTGGTGGAGCATGGATTGTTTTTGAAGGTATGAGCTTATGAGCTTATGAGCTTTGTCGTTGTGTGAGTCGGCGTACTCAGAGGGGCGTCGCCACGACGGGGACATGTTTCTTAGGCGTCCACTGGATGATCACGATCCCGCTCAGCAGTACGACGGCGCCGAGCACCCCAACCCACGTCATGCGCTCATGCAGCAGGATGACAGCAAGCACGGTCGCTACCAGCGGCTCAAGCAGGCTCGCGATCGCACCGCCGATGGCACCTGTGCCTTTGAGCCCGGTAAGGAACAAGGTCTGTGCAATCGCCGTCGGCACTGCTGCCACATACAAAAGCATTGCCCAACCGCTAGGCGAATAGCTCAGTTGCAAGCCCTCGACCAAGCCGAAGGGGAGCAACGCAAGTGCTCCGATGGCGAAGCCGATTCCTCCGGCGTGCATGGGCCCGCAGACTCCGCTCGAGGCGCGCGCTGCAAGCACGTAGAACGCCTGGCAGACCGCGCATACAACGGCAATTGCCACGCCGATCCAGAAGCCATCGGTGTTCTGGTTGACCTCGGTGGGCAAGCCCACCAGCAACGCCGTCCCCACGATGGCTGTCACCAGCGCGACCAGGGTCCGCGGTTGCAGGCGCTCACCCAGCCACACCACCGAGATCAGCGCCACGAAGATCGGGGCAAGGCAGATGCTGATCAGTACGGAGATGGCGACACCAACGCGATCGATGGCCAACACATACGTGAGCTGATAGGAAGCCATCGCGAGTCCAAGCCAGACCAGCAGGAAGAAGCCGCGCACCGTCAGCGGTGCGAGCCAAATTCCCATACGGATGCGGGCCATGACCAGCAGGAACGGTACGGACAGCGCAAGCCGCAGAAAACTGATCGAGACCGCGTTGGCGCCACCCGACGTGCCCAGCGCGTGGAACACGATGCCCGTTGTCCCCCACAGCGTGGCGGCGGTGAGCACGGCGGCCCAGCCATCACGAGCAGACTTTCCGCTGGCGACCTCCGTGTTGGCGGGACGTTGAATTCTGTCCATGGTTATCCCTTGAAGAGTGAAAATCGCTTGGTCAGTGGTTCGACGTCTTCGCGTGGGCCGAAGAGGACGACCACGACGAAATCCAACTGTTCACCCGCAGCTTCTTGTGTCGTAGCTACCTGGGCATCGGCGGACCGGCCGATCATGGACGTGGTGAACACGTTGTACGCAAGGTTTGCGCTGTCCATTGCTGCCGACACGAGTGTTTGCAACTGGCTATTGTTCTTGGCCTCGAGGATGATGAACGGTGATTCATCCACTTTGGCCAAGAAGCCGGTGGCATGATTGGGATAGTCAAGCAGGCGTCCAACATGCGTGCCTTTGCCCGACATGCCGAATGCCGCGTGCGCGAGCGCATTGAGAATCACGGGCAGCGGGTGCTTGCGGTTGACTACTGCCACGAACTTCCTGTCGTTGTTTTCGTAAGCCATGTTTGTACGTTTGTGAGGTCCGCCGAGGGACATTGAAACTGTGTGGATCAGAGCGTTCGCCGAGACCGGAACGCTTCGGCTGCATCCATGTGAAGCGTGTCAGAGGCCGCTTGCCCCTGACCGGGCAGGTGCGCGTGACATGCTGAGTACGACGTGACGAACCATATTGCCAATTCCCCAAATCTCCCGGCCCTCCATGCCGGCTGAGTTCCCACTGTCGATCGCACGCTGTCGTTCGTAGATTGCGCGTGGCCAACTGCTTGCACTGTGTCCAACCGCCGCCACTATGTGGTGGCAGTCGTGCGCCGGTAGGTCTCCCACCAGGATGGCGATACGCGTTGGAACATGGACGAGCAGT
Source organism: Pseudomonadota bacterium (assembly GCA_019351955.1). GTDB lineage: Bacteria > Pseudomonadota > Gammaproteobacteria > Burkholderiales > Burkholderiaceae_C > Thiomonas_A. The sequence continues at coordinate 8,243 of JABBOE010000124.1, read as the reverse complement.
GTGCGGACCCACCATGCAAGCCAGGTACGCGCCGACGCTGGAGAACCGTCCGTGCCAGGAACACGCTCGCCGCTGAAGCGACCATGGCACCGCTGCGCGTATGCGTGTACGTTAGTGTTGGGAGCCTCGCCGACCAGCCAAGCGTGCTCTGTCGCAAACTGCAACAGAGCACTCATCTGGTAAAGAATGGTCAGCGGCAACCAGAGCGCCAAGCATGCGGCAACCACGCCACACTGCCAAGGAACAACGACGAAAATCAGCACCATCCAGGCAATGGCAATGGAACGGTCTACGATCGGGCGTCGCAGATTCGACAGCAGGCGTGCCTTCAAGAACCAAAGGTGATAGCGCGGCGAGACGAGCGCGGTAAGCAGTGCACGGCTCAGCTCGTTGAGCGGCTTGCCCGGACGCACGCCGAGCGCATACAGGTGAGCGGCGTCCGCATCATTCAGCGTTGTGAAAATGGTGCGACGGTGGTGGTCTAGGTGGTCCTTCTCATACTCCACCTCGTTCTGTGACAGCGCGAAAATCGTCAGACCGCGAGCGGCATAGGCATTGGCATGGCGGCGTTTCTTAAACAGTGTGCCGTGGATCGCGTGATGTCCGTAGACGACCTGCACCTTCCTCAGCACACCGGTCAGGTAGAGCGCGAACACTGGCGTGAGTGCGTAGCCGATTAGCAAGAGCGACGTCTTTTCTGCTGCGAGCAAGCTCAGGTTCAGCGTGCAGACCAGCAGCGCGATGGTCAGGTCCAGCCCCATTGACAGCGTAGTCGGGAAGCGCACAAACGGTTGTTCGTGAGGCAACGGCTTGCCTGTCAGTAGCGTCCAGAAAGGTTGGGTCCAGGCCGGAAAACGCAGATAGGACTCTCTGACGGACAGACGCCGGTTCCTGGAGGCGGACAGCAAGGGGTGAACTATGTGCGAACCTCGGTGCGTTCGGTTGCGCGACTGCCTGCGACGGCGAGCATCGCGTTGCGTGCCGGATAGGAGTGCGTTGCGCGGAACGTAGCCGGACTGATCAGCGTTAGACCGCGCTGATAAGCGCGGCGCGGCGGACGCGCTGTGGCGCTGCGGCACGGCGCCTACTGGTACAACTCGTCCGGACATGGTGTCAGCGGCTCGAAACTGCGTGCGCACAAGAACTCCGGTCGTGGCGCCCGGGTAGGCTTTGGGAGGTTCTTGACGCTGTTGTAGGAGATGAAGGCCACGCGCCGCTCGAACGGCGAAATGTTTACACCCGACGCGTGAAACAGGTTGGCGTGGAAGACGACGCTGTCGCCGGCCCTGCCCTTTGGCGCATCCATTCCGCATTGGCGCACGAGCGTGCGCAAGACGTCGCGGTCGACCGTATAGCGCAGCTTGGCGGTGGTATTGCTAAGCCAGTCGCTCTTCAGATCGTAGTCCACAATCGTGTGCTTGAAGCTGTCCAGGAAGCCTGCACCGTGCGAACCGGGAATGACCGTCAACGGTCCGTTGAACTCGGTAACGTCATCTAGGAACACGGCGATCGTCAGAAACTCCGGCTCCGGCAGTTCGTCCTCACGGTGGTAGAAGGTCATGTCCTGGTGCCACTCCCAGACGTCGCCCACGAAAGCGGCTTTGATGTTGAGCTTGAACTGGTGGACATAGACATCCTGTCCTAGGATCTGCTTGGCTGCATCGAGCAGCACTGGATGGCGGCACAGGCTGGCAATGGCCTCGTTGCGCAGGTGGGTGCCGTGTAGCCCACGCACCGTGACGCCATCCTGCTCGGTCACGCGCCCAGGGTCGTTGATGTCGAGCGCGCAGGCTGCGGCCGCTTCGCGCAGAATTTTCAGGGCGGGCTCGCTGACCACGTTCCGCAGGACGAAGTACCCTTTCTCCTGGTACTGCTGCTTCAATTCTTCGTTCAACATATAGATGCTCCGATACGCTTGTACATTGCGTCAGGCGCGCAGGCGCGACTCAGGCCGTCGCGGTGTCGGCCAGCACAGCTTTCGGCGCAGTCGGCAAGTAGTCGGCGAATTCGTTGAGCGCGGTGTTCCAGTTCTCGGCGTATTGCCGCGTCAGGCGCAGCATTTGGATCTGTTTGTCCTCGGTATCGGCGATGGCCGTAGTGCCCGTTTCGTCGTCGCTAACAGCCTTGTGGTGCTCGACCTCGGCATGGATGTGTGAGTCCATCCACAGAAACTGCTCCGGGCGCGTGAAGATATGGTTGCCGTCCGCCACAGCCTTGGAGAACACTCGCTTGAAGGCCACAGTGATGTCCAGCGCAATTGCTTCCACCACGCGCAGCTGTACCGCGGCGCCTAGCGGCTCGTGGATCAGCGCGCGCATGTTGGCGATCAGCTGCTTCGCGCCAGCGCCCAACATGTCGGTCGTATCATTGGCGGGCACGCCCACCGCACTCTTGAGAGGGGCGACGATGGCACTTTCCCACCATGCATAGTGCATGCCGTCCGGGCCTTCGGGCGCTACTTCGCGAAAGACCGGCATCAAGTTCGAAAGATCATCGCCAATGACGTGGAAAATGGTCTGGATTGCCTTGAGCTGGTTCCGATTGGGCTGAGCCTGCGCATCCGCATCAGCGGCCATCACCCCGAGCCCGGCGATGGAGGTGAACATAAAAGCCTTGGTCATCTCGCGCCAGCCGTAGGCAATGTGCAGAGCAGGGAGAGCCTCGATTGATTTGACCGACCTTGCCAGCACGAAGAACCGATTGGTCTCGCGCGTGAGTTGCGCGGACTCGAGACAGTCGGCAATCTGCGCGTCAAAGCGAGCCTGGGCGTTGTGGCGGGCTTGCGTGGCGGTTTCGGCGCCGTGACTCTGTGCATTCATAAAGTCAGAACTCCACTCATAGTTAAGAACATGAAAAGTGCGACTGCAGTGCGACAGGGATACACCCAAGCAACGCCACCAAGCTCAGCGCCAGCGCATCTGGATGGGCTGGCACGTACCCTGTGGCTGGACAGTTCAGAAGAGTCCTTTGCGCAACCGCGCTATAATTGTCATAGTAGTCAACGTTGACTGCTGCGTCAAAATATCGAAAATTAGAGTGCCCAATTCCGATGGTCATGGTCAGGCAATTCGATGAGGAAGCCGTGCTCAGCAAGGTGCTGGAGCTGTTCTGGGCAAAGGGTTGGCAGGCAACCTCCATGGCCGATTTGGCCGAGGCCACCGATGTTCAGCGCGGCTCCCTGTATCACGCGTACGGCAGCAAGGAGCACCTCTTTCAGTTGGCGTTCGATCGATATGCGGAGCGCGTTCTTGCCGAGTCTCGGCAGGCGCTGGATGCCCCCTCCGCGCGTCTCGCGCTGGAGCGTTTCTTCGACGTGTCTATCACCAGCATGACGGCCGATGTGCCGCCTCGGGGCTGCTTCACGACCAAGACAGCCGTGGAGAGTGACGTGATCGGGGAGTCGGTGCAGAACCGCGTGCGTGACCTGCTGGAACAGTTGGAGGCGGTCATCGCCGAGGCGTTATCCCGCGACGCATTGCGGGCATCACTGGCTGTGCCGCCTGACAAAGCCGCTCAGGCCATCATTGCGTTTACGCGCGGACTTGCCGTCATGGAGCGCATCTATCACGAACCAATGCGGCTACGCGACTTGGCGGCGCTTCAGATCATGTTTCTTGTTGGGCCTGAGGGCGGCAACCGATGGTAGGTTGGTCTACCCCACTGAGATAATAGAGTTCTTGGTGCGGCTGGCTATGACTCCACTTCGTTCTGCGTGGTACGGCCAGTAGGGAGGACATCAGCGTATCGACATCAGCCATGTGCCACATTGCTGATGTTCGCACTTACAGGCTCAATGGCTGCTCCGGCCGAGCTGCTGTCGCCCAATCGACATGGGTGATTTTTGCGACGCTGATATCTCATGACGGTCAGACCGAAATCTTCAAAGCAGCATTGCCAGTCATTTGCCCACGCGCTGTCCGAGCATTGTCTCCAACAGCTTGCTCCCAGGATGCGCCCCCGCGATCAGATTACGGACCTGCGCTTGCACCTGGGCGACCGCGACACCTGTTGCCGGTGCAGCCTGCATCACCGCCGTGTAGGCATCGAGCACATCGCCCCCCGTGATGTCGTAGCCATACCCGAGCGCCATCCAGTGCAATGCAGCCAGACCGACGGCGAGCGCGAACCCAGGCTTCAACTCTGCATAGTCACGGGCGGCACGCGTCAGGGTGCGCGGGTCAGCCGACCGGTGCCTGGCCAACTCGGCCGCCATATCGAATAGCCCCATGTCCTTGGCCGCCGCGAACCACTTGCCCTCATTGCCCGGCGTGCTGGCAACGAGATCGCGCAGGATCGTTTCTTTTGGAATTTCCGGGTACTTCCTGGCGATCGCCCGAAATGTCGCCAGATAGGTTGTGCCTTGATTCGCCTCGATCGCAAAGCGCTTGTAGGCCTCTTCCGCGAGACCCGATTCCAGCAAGATCGTTTCGCACGCCAGGGCGATCTGCCAGACAGGGTCATTGAGTCCCCGCGATGCCTCGGCATAGCGCAAGGCCTCGGCACGCTTGCCCATGGCCACCAATGCCTTCACACCCCAACGCCGGTCGCGCCACCACTTGAACGGTGCTTTTTCGAGGAGCGCCAGAAGCTGCTCGTAGCACCCCGCCGCGTATAGGCAGGCAAGACAGGCCGACGTGCCGCCGTAGTAGCGGCGTTCGCCTTGAGGCGATCCCCAGGCCGACTCCAGGCCCGGCAGGAACTCGTCCGCCCAGGCCACCGCGATCTCGAGCGTTGCGCACAGATCACCCCAGAATTCACCCAGGGCTTCGATGTAGGACATGCTGTCGTCCTCGACGGCCGCCCATAGACGCTGCAGCCAGCGCTGCCGCATACCGACATCCACCGGTGCCACAGCGATGATCGGCACCAGTGTGTCGATAGCCTTGTTCACCGCTGTGCCGATCGCCCCCGAAGAACTGTCCACCTGCTCCAATGCGGGCGAGAGTTTTTCCAGCAGGATGACGGCGCCTTCCGCGGCAAGAACAGGCTCTTTGCGAGACATCGCCTTGATCTCGGAGACCGCTTCCTTGATCCGCTGGATGGGCAGATCCGACCGCCAGCCGAACGCGCCACGGCGGAACTTCGGCGCGAACTGCCAGGCGTGCTTGGTCAAGGGCTCTTTTCTGTTTGTCGCCAAAATCTCGGATCTCATTCATCCGTCGCCAACCGGCTCCATCGTCGCTGGCAGATCATGGCGAACTTTGCCGCCAGCGGACGTCACCGACTAGGCATCCAATTCTCCAGCTCCAGCCTGAGGTACATAGCGTGCCATCCTAGCCTTCTCGAGGACTGCGGCTACAGACAAGCTGGCGACGCAAAAACCGAACCACAGGCCCAGTTTCCAGCCCACCGGCTTCAGCATCAGGACCGCGAAGGTCACGGCGTTGACCAGTTTGATGAGCACGATCAGCAAAGCCCTCGGATCATGACGCCAGGCATGCGCGACGCGCGCTCGCATGGCATCCACAAGTTCGTCTCGCAGCACATTTCGCGCCATGCCTTACTCCGAATGACCGAGGCGAATCTGGATCCCACCGCCACCACCTTCATGGCGTGCGATATCGTCCTTGGTGCCTGCAGCGCGCCCGAGCCCGTCTTTCATCACGTTCCATGGGGATTTGCCTTCGTCATCCTTCTCGCCCGCTTGCGTTCCTGAGTCACTGGCTCCCGCTCCAGTCGGTAGGTTCGGTGCGCCCAGCGAGTCCGCGCCACCCGTTGCCGGAGCCGTCGGACTGGCACTTGAAGAAGCCGCTGACGCGCCTGCGCCACTTTGCCCATCCTGTTTGAACCGAGCCGACTCTGGGCTGGAGCCACTCATGCGGCCAGCATCCGCGACCGCTTTGGAAGGCGCGCCAGAGACAGGCGAAGGACTGCTTGGCGCTCCCCCTACGCCGCCGACGGAGCCAGCCGGGCCCATGCCTGGCTTCGATCCGCCAATGCTTCCGGCTGACGTGCCGCCAGCACCGGTCATGGCCCCGAGTGACGCGAGCTTGTCGGCACCGCCGATCCCGCCCGCGGCAGCACCCGAACCAGCGGCGCCCGCGCCCACGAGTCCGGCAAGTTTGTTCAGTCCGCCTTGAGCAGCGCCCACGGCGCCGGCGTAGCCCGCAACCGCCGCAGCGCCTGCGCCGGCCACACCGCCCGCAACGCCAGCCGCGGCGCCCATCGTGTTGCCCAGGCTCATGCTGGGTGAGCCATTGAGCATGCTGCTCGCGATGCCCGGGACCGTGACGCCCATGGCGCCGTAGACCATCGCGGACACACCGATGGCGATGGGTGCCTGCAGGGCGAAGGTGCCTGGGTTCGTGGCGTACCCATTCAAGACCGTGATCCATCCATCCGCCAGAGACTGTCCAAGCCCGGTGATGAGGTACAGAACGAAGAGCTTGATGCCAATACTGAAGGCGTAGCCGAAGTACTTCTCCGCGAAGGGCTGCGTCCACTTGCTGCCGTTGAACCCCAGGAGCAAGGCTCCGCCGCCGATGATGATGTAGCTCTCGACGTTGGTGATCAGGATCTGCACGGCCAGGAGCGCGTAGGCCGCCATCACCATGATGGAGGCGAGGGCCGTCCCCAGCAGGTAGGCGACCGAATCGAACGGGTGAAAGAACGAGCTCACCTTCCCTTCGGCCGTCCACATGGCGTTGGAAATCCGGAACCCCTGCCCAAACACGGTCGATGGATCCAGGGCTGGGGATGCCGAGGCGGGCGACGCCGCCCCCACCGAACTGCCCGCGCTCTTGAAACTGTTGATGATCATCGGGATCCACGTCGGAGCCTCCGCCAGCAGCATGTAGAAAAATGCCAGCGACAACATCTTGAGAACGAACGCAGCGATGAAATCACTGAGGTCGTTCTTCTTGAGCAACCAGTTGATGCCCGTCCAGGCGATGTCCAGGCCAGCCAGTCCGACAAAAAGGCCCTTGGCCAGCGTCAGCGCCTGGGTCATCCAGCCGGTCGTCGCTCCCTGAAACTGGTCTTGCAGATTGGTGAGAAAGCCTGCCCCGGAGGCGGAAATCGCCGGCGGCGCGATCTGTGCGTGCGCGGCGACGGGCGCCAGCAGCAGCGTGAGCAGGAGCAACGACCATCGGGCAGCGAGGCGCGGATTCATCATGATCCCTTCAATAGACCTGGGGCGTCGGATTGCTCAGCAGCTGATCCTCGTTGTTCTGAGAGTGCTGCACGCTGTTTTGCCGGGTCGCGACGTAATTCAGCATGACCTGGTTGCCGGCCTGAATGTCCGACTGCAGGCTTTGCATCTGGTTGACCATCAGCCCGGAGATCTGGTTGCCAGCCTGCAGGACCTGCATGCGTCCTGACGCGGACTGGCTCTGATCCTGGATTGCCTGCAGGGCGGACTGGGTGGTCTGGAAGTCGGCGGCATGCAGCCCGTACTGCTGCAGAGTGCCGGCGACCTGACTGTTCAGATTGCTGGTCCACTGCTGGAGGCTGTTGGCGTAGTTGGACAGCGGCGCACTCGGCGCGCCGTACTCCTGCTGGATTGCGGCCACCGTGTTTTGCGACGCGTAGCTCAGGCCCTGGGCATTGCCGACGAGCTGAACCAGTTGCTGAAGCGGGGCCGACGCGTTGGTCCAGAGCTGCTGCGGCATGTTCTGCAGGTTGCGCGCCTGGTTGAAGACCATCTGGAACTGCGCCTGCAGCTGCTGCGCCTGCGTGGCGTATTGCTCGACCAGCGTCAGTTCCTGCACGATCTGCTCGGGGAACGTGGCCCCAGCGATCATGCCCGTGGCGTGCGCCGGTGTCGTGACGATGGCTGCGAGTGCAGCCAGGGTGAGGATGCGTTTCTTCATGATGATCTCCGGTTACTGTCCGTTCTGTGGCACGCCGGTGGCCGAGCCGATCTGCTGCAAGGTGCTCGACGCATCCGTCGCCGCAGCAGTGCTGGCTGCGGTGTTGAGGGTGTTGCCAATGGCAGGAGCGGCTGCGGTCGCGGCGCTGTACGTCGCGTTGCCGTCAGTGGTCGCCGACGTCTGGACCGCCTGCTGCGCGTCATAAACCGTCTGCTGCTGATCGGCGGACTGCTGTGCAATGGCTGCGGCCTGCGTCCATGTCGGGTCGCCCGTTTTCCCGGCCATGCTGGTGTCGTACTGGCTGATGGCGTTGGCGGCTTTCTCGGAATACTGTGCCGCCAGCCCAGCCTGCCAGGCCTGCGCTGCGGTCACGGCGTCGTTTTCGTTCTGCTGGCTGGCGGCATTCACGGAGGCCTGCTGCGCGTCGGCAGC
>JABBOE010000123.1 GCA_019351955.1 Pseudomonadota bacterium | reverse complement strand
CAGATGCCCACGCGGTCGCCCTTGCGCAGGCCGCTTCGGAGCATGGCGCTTGCCAGTTGGTCGACTTCACGGTGCAGCTCAGCGTACGACAGACGCCGTCCCTGATGGCGCGACACCAGGGCTTCATGCGCGCCCTGGCGTTCCGCCATGGCGTCGAAGAACGCACCCAGGGTCTGGGTGAGCAGCGGCTGGCGTTGTTCGCCGCAGGCGTAGCTGGTGGTGAATACAGCAGTCATGGATGTCTCCGGGATGGGGGTTCGCGGCGCTTGGGCGTCGTCTGCGGAACCGGATGGTGTGATGTCAAAACCGGGCCGTGAGCCAGCGGTCGATCTGGGGCAGGCGGTCCACCCCCCAGAAGGGTTCGTCGTCGACCACGAAAAACGGGGCGCCGCAAACCCCGCTTTGCATCGCGCGGTCAACGTTGGCCTTGAGCTGTGCCTTGATTTGCGGCTCGTTGCACCAGCCATCGATGCGGGCAGTATCGATGCCGAGGTCTTGCGCCACACTGTGCAGTACCTCGGGTTGGCTGATGTTCCTGCCCTGCACGAAATAGGCGCTGAACGCCGCGTGCACCCAGGGCACAGCCTGTGCGGGCAGCTCGCGCTGCAGGCCGATGAGCACGCGCGCCGCATGGTGCGTGGCGATGGGGAACGGCGCCGGATGCTGGTACGGCACACCGAAAAAACGTGCCGAGCGGGGAATGTCGATGCGCGCGTAATCCCCTTTCAAAGGCTGCTCGACCAGTGGCTTGGCCCCTGTCGTGGCGAACACCGGACCAAGCAGGATCGGCACCCACTCGATGCCGCGGTCGTGCCGCTCTGCCAGCGCCTCGATCTGCGTGCTCGCAAGGTAGGAATAGGGTGAGGAAAAATCGAAAAAGAACGTGATGGGTGCCACAGGCATGACGGGTCTCCTCGGTGTGGTGGGCTCTTGTCGGTCTTCCATTACAGCGATTACAGCGCGCGGGCGATGAGGATTTTCTGCACGTCGCTCGTGCCTTCATAAATCTGGCAGACCCGCACGTCGCGCCAGATGCGCTCGACGGGGAAGTCTTCCACATAGCCGTAGCCGCCGTGGATCTGCATCGCGTCGCTGCACACGGCCTCGGCCATCTCGCTGGCATACAGCTTGGCCATGGCCGCCTCCTTCAGGCACGGCACGCCGGCGTCCTTGAGCTGGGCGGCATGCCACACCATCTGCCGCGCGGTCTCAATGCGCATGGCCATCTCCGCGAGCCTGAATTGCACCGCCTGGTGCTCGAACAGCGTGCGGCCGAAGGCGCTGCGCTCACGCGCATAGCGCAGCGCCGCCTCGAACGCCGCGCGTGCCATGCCCACGGCCTGCGAGGCAATGCCGATGCGGCCCCCTTCGAGGCCTGAGAGCGCAATCTTGTAGCCCTCGCCCTCGCGCCCGATGCGCTGGCTTGCCGGCACGCGGCAGCCCTGCAGGCGAATCTGCGCCGTGTCGCTGGCCGCCTGCCCGGCCTTGTGCTCCAGGCGCTCGACGCTGTAGCCTGGCGCATCGGTGGGAACGATGAACGCGCTGATGCCGTGCTTGCCCGCTGCGCGGTCGGTTGCGGCCAGCACGATGGCGACCTGGCCGTTCTTGCCGCTGGTGATGAATTGCTTGACCCCGTCGAGCACGTAATCGTCGCCGTCGCGGCGAGCCGTGGTGCGCAGGTTCGACGCGTCGGAGCCGGCCTGCGGCTCGGTCAGCGCGAAGGCGCCGATCATGGCGCCACGCGCCACCGGCTTGAGCCAGTGCTGCTTTTGCGCGTCGCTGCCCCAGTTCAGGAGGATCGAGCACACGGGGCAGTTGTTCACACTGACCACGGTGCTGGTGGCGCCGTCGCCTGCGGCAATTTCCTCGATGGCCAGCGCCAGCGCCAGGTAGTCCAATCCAGCACCGTCCCATGCCGTGGGCACGGCGATGCCCAGGCAACCCAGCGCCGCCAGTCCCTCCAGCGCTTCGCGGGGAAAGCGCGACTGTTGCGCCCAACTCGCCGCGTGGGGGGCGATTTCGGCCTGCACGAAGTCGCGCACCGCGTCGCGGATCATCTGGTGGTCAGCATCAAGCAGCATGGTCAGGCGGTCTCCGGGAGTTTGGCCGTCACTTCAATTTCGATGCGCATGCGCGGATCCACCAGCCCGCAGATCTGGGCTGTGGCCGCCGGGCGCGCGCGGGCGAAGTACGCCCCGAAAAGAGGCGCCAGACGCTCGAACAGCGCAGCGTCCGTGAGCAGGTAGCGCACCCGAACCACATCGTCCGAGGTGCAGCCTGCTTCGCGCAACGCCGCGTCGATGTTGCGAAAGCACTGCTGTGTCTGCGCCAGGGCGTCCTCGTCGATGGTCATGCGCGCATAGTCGAAGCCGGTCGTGCCCGACACATGCACATAGCGGCCGTCGACCACGGCACGGCTGTAGCCGGCCAGGGCCTCGAAGCTCGATCCCGAACGGATCAGGCGACGCATGGGGTGTCGTGCATCCATGGCTGGCGGCTGTCCTGGATGGACTGCCATGGGAGCTCAGAGAAGTTCCACGGCCATGGCCGTGGCTTCGCCGCCGCCAATGCACAAAGCGGCAACGCCCTTTTTGAGGCCCTTCGTGCGCAGCGCACCCAGCAGCGTGACGACGATGCGCGCGCCGCTGGCACCGATCGGATGGCCCAGCGCCACCGCGCCGCCGTGCACGTTGACAATGTCGTGCGGCAGGCTGAATTCGTGCATGGCCGCCATGGTCACGGCGGCAAAGGCCTCGTTGACCTCCCACAGGTCGACATCCTTCGCCTGCCATTCGGCCTTGCCCAGCACCTTGTGGATGGCGCCCACGGGCGCCGTGGTGAACCACTCGGGCGCCTGCGCATGCACCGCGTGCGCTGCGATGCGCGCAAGGGGCGTGCAGCCCAGGCGCTGCGCCGTGGACTGGCGCATCAACACGAGCGCGGCGGCGCCATCGGAAATGCTCGAGGAGGTGGCCGCGGTGATGCTTCCATCCTTTTTGAAGGCCGGCTTGAGCCCCGGAATCTTGTCCAGCTTGGCCTTGAATGGCTGCTCGTCGCGGCTGATCTGCACGTCGCCGCTGCGCCCAGCCACCGTCACGGGCGCCATCTCCCAATTGAAGCTGCCATCCTCGTTGGCCTTTTTGCTGCGCTCGGTGGAGGCAATGGCGAAGGCGTCCATCGCTTCGCGCGTGAAGCTGTATTTCGCCACGCAGCTCTCGGCGAACACGCCCATGGCCTTGCCGCGGTCGTAGGCATCTTCCAGGCCGTCCATGGCCATGTGATCGTAGAACTGCGTCATTCCGTATTTGACCCCCTTGCGCACGAAAGCCAGGTGCGGCGCGTTGGTCATGCTCTCCATGCCACCGGCCACCAGCACGGAGGCCGAGCCCGCGCTCAGCATGTCATGGGCGAACATCATGGCGCGCATGCCCGAGCCGCACATCTTGGACAGGGTCACGGCACCGGCCGACTGCGGAAGACCCGCGGCAAGCGCGGCTTGGCGAGCCGGGGCCTGGCCTTGCCCGGCCATGAGGCAGTTGCCCATGAGGACTTCATCGACCGCGTCGCTCGCCACGCCCGAGCGCTGCACCGCGGCGCGAATCGCCGCAGCGCCAAGCTGCCAGGCGGGGACGGACGCGAAATCGCCGAGCAGGCCGCCGATGGGCGTGCGCGCGGCGGAAACAATGACAATCGGATCGGCATTCATAAGGGCTCCAGAACAGTTGTGGGTTGCAAGGACCCCGGCGGGGACGGAGCCGGTGCGGCAGCCTTGCCGGGCCCGGACTCGCCGTCGGATGGGGAGGGTGACGCATGCGCCGCGCCACGGATGAAGCGCCGGCTCGTGTCATAGGGGAAGACGTCAAAGACATGGCCTTCGCGCGTGCGCTGCTGCTGTGCCTGCCAATAGGCGGCGTCGAGCAGGTCGGCATGGTGGCGCATGAAGACCGCGCGCACCTGGGGGTTGCCAAGCAGGAAGGTGCCGAAGGTCTCGGGAAAGATGTCGTGGGCGCCCACGGAATACCAGGGTTCGGCCGCCATTTCGTCCTCCTCGTGGCGCGGAGGGGGTATGCGGCGGAAATTGCAGTCGGTCATGTACTCGATTTCGTCGTAGTCGTAGAAGACCACCTTGCCGTGGCGCGTGATGCCGAAGTTTTTCCAGAGCATGTCGCCGGGGAAGATGTTGGCCGCCACCAGATCCTTGATGGCGTTGCCGTAGTCGATCACCGCGGCTTCGAGCTGCGCGGGCGTGGCTTCCTGCAGGTAGATGTTGAGCGGAATCATGCGTCGTTCGATGTAGCAGTGGCGAATGACCAGCAGGTTGCCGTCCTCTTCCAGTTGCGAGGCACAGGTGGCCTTGAGCTCGGCGACGAGTTCGGGGTCGAAACGCTCGCGCGGAAAAGCCACGTTGGAGTACTCCAGCGTGTCGGCCATGCGCCCCACGCGGTCATGCTGCTTGACCAGCAAATATTTGGCCTTGATCTTCTCCCGCGTGGTGTCCTTGGGCGCGGGGTAGAAGTCGCGGATGACCTTGAAGACAAAGGGAAACGAGGGCAGGGTGAACACAAGCATCACCATGCCCTTGATACCGGGCGCGGTGGTGAAGCGGTCGCTTGAATGCCGCAGGTGGTACAGAAAGTCGCGGTAGAACAGGGTTTTGCCTTGCTTGGCCAGGCCCAGCGCGCTGTACAGCTCCGAGCGCGGCTTGCGCGGCATGAGGCTGCGCAGGAACTGCACGTAGGCCGAGGGCACGGCCATGTCCACCATGAAATACGCGCGCGCAAAGGAGAACACCAGAAGCAGGTCGTCCTCGTGCAGCAGCGCGGTGTCGATGACGAGCTGGCCGCGCTCGTTGTGCAGGACGGGCAGCGCCAGCGGAAATTCCCAGAACCCGTTGATGATCCGGCCCACCACGTAGGCACCTTTGTTGCGGTAGAACAGCGACGACAGCACCTGGATCTGGAAGTTGCTGCGCAGGCGCGCGCCTTGGAGACGCTGCTGCACGGCCTGGAGTACGAACCCGATGTCACGCTCCAGGTCCTCGAATGGGCGCTGGAGCTGAAAGTTGTGGATGATGCGCGTGAGCGTCTCGCGCAGGGTTTCCTGCGTGGGGTAGTAGGCGCGGAAGGTGGGCTGCGCAGCCGGCTCGTCGTATTCGATGTACTCGGTGGAGATGGCGGGGCGCACGAACAGGATGTCGTTGTGGAAATGCCGGCGGTGCAGGATCTTGGTCGTGACCGAGTTGAAAAACGTCTCCGCAAGCTCGGGCTGCAGGTGGTTGGTCAGCAAACCGATGTAGTGCAGCTTGGCCTGGTGCCAGATTTCGGTGTCTAGGTGCCCGGCGTCAAACTCGGTCTGCAGCCGCTCGGTGGCCTCGTCGACCCGCGTGTCGTAAAAGGCGATGCGTTCGCGCTGCGCACGCTGCTGCCCCGTCCAGTCAGCCGCCTCGAAACGTGCCTTGGCCTCGCGGCTGACTTCGCGAAACAGGCGGTAATGCTTGTTGAAGCCATCGAGCATGGCGCGCGCGATGGCGACGGCCACCTGCGAGTCCAGGCGGGGAGGAAACTGGTTCATCGGGCGCTCGCTCGGGAACACGGATCTGCCCACTTTACCTCCGACGCGCGACCCCGAACAGGGCTGGCGGGGATGCGCGCGAGCCGCACGCGTGCTAGGCTCGTTTCCCGTTCGCGGCCGCCGTGTCGCGTGCCGACGCCCAACCATGCATCACGCATCGTGCATGATCGAGGCGCCGCGCTCCCACCCGTCCACGCTTCAGGAGACGCTTCATGCCCGGATTGCTCCCCAATATCGACCCCGACGGCCTGCTGGAATATTCCGTGGTCTACACCGACCGCGCGCTCAACCACATGGCCCGCCGTTTCCAGCGCGCGATGGTCGATCTGTCGTCCATGCTGAAGGAGGCCTATGCGGCTGACGCGGCGGTCATCGTGCCCGGCAGCGGGACCTTCGCGATGGAGGCTGTGGCCCGGCAGTTCGTGCAGGGCGCACCGGTGGTGGTCGTGCGCAATGGCTGGTTCAGCTACCGCTGGTCGCAGATCATCGAAGCGGGCAAGCTCACGCAGCACATGACCGTGCTCAAGGCGCGCCGAACCGCAGACGATGCGGAAGCCCCTTTCGCGCCCGCACCGATGGACGAGGTTGTGGCTGCGATCCAGCGCGACAAGCCCGCGGTCGTGTTTGCCCCGCACGTGGAAACATCCGCGGGCATGATCCTTCCCGACGACTACCTGAAAGCGGTGGCGCAGGCGGCGCACGCCGTGGGCGCCTTGTTCGTGCTCGACTGCATCGCCTCGGGCGCCATGTGGGTGGACATGAAAGCCCTCGGCGTCGACGTGCTTGTCTCGGCTCCGCAAAAAGGCTGGAGCGGCACCCCGTGTGCGGGCTTTGCCATGCTCAGCAGCCGCGCTGTCGAGCGCCTGGCGAGCACGCAAAGCGACAGTTTTTCCTGTGATCTCAAAAAATGGCACCAGATCATGCAGGCATATGAAGGCGGTGGTCACGCGTACCACGCCACGATGCCCACCGACGCGCTGGTGCAGGTGCGCGACGTGATGCAGGAGGCCTTTGCCTTTGGTCTGCCTGCGCTCAAAGCGGCGCAAATCGAACTGGGCACCAAGGTGCGCGCCTCCCTGGCTCGCCGCGGCGTCACGAGTGTCGCCGCCGCCGGCTTTCAGTCGCCGGGGGTCGTGGTCAGCTTCACGCGGGACCCCGAGATTCAGAATGCCAAGAAGTTTGCCGCCGCCGGGGTACAGATTGCCGCGGGCGTTCCACTGGCCTGCGATGAAGGGCCGGACTTCAAGACGTTCCGCCTCGGGCTCTTCGGCCTGGATAAATGGAAGGATGTGCCAGCGGCGTTGGCCCGCATCGACGCAGCCCTCGACGCCGTGGGCCTGACGCTTCTTGCGCAGGCGCAGCCGCAACACGCCTGAGTGAGCGGGAGTCACCTGCCGCGCCTTGGCGGCGGGTGCAGCAAGCCTGGGCAGGCCCATGCGCATCACCGCGTCTCCGCAAACAGCTCCCTGCCAATGAGCATGCGGCGGATCTCCGAGGTGCCGGCGCCAATCTCATACAGCTTGGCATCACGCCACAGGCGCCCCAGTGGATAGTCGTTGATGTAGCCGTTACCGCCGAAGACCTGGATGCCTTCGCCGGCCATCCAGGTGGCTTTTTCCGCGCACCACAGGATGACCGCCGCGCAGTCCTTGCGCACCTGGCGGCTGTGGCCGTCGCCAAGGACATCCAGATTCTTGCCCACCGTGTACAGCAGGCTGCGTGCGGCTTGCAGCACGGTGTACATGTCGGCGAGCTTGCCCTGGATGAGCTGAAATTCGCCAATGGCTTGGCCGAACTGGCGGCGCTCATGCACGTAGGGCACCACGCTGTCCATGACGGCCTGCATGATGCCCACGGGGCCGCCGGCCAGAACCGCACGCTCGTAGTCCAGTCCGCTCATCAGCACCTTCGCGCCCGCACCCACGGTGCCAAGAACGTTTTCGGCCGGGACCTCCACGTCCTGAAAGACGAGCTCCCCGGTATGGCTGCCGCGCATGCCGAGCTTGTCGAGCTTTTGCGCCACCGAAAAGCCCTTGAACCCCTTTTCGACGATGAAGGCGGTGATCCCTTTGCTGCCCGCCTGCGGGTCGGTTTTCGCGTAGACCACCAGGACGTCGGCGTCCGGCCCATTGGTGATCCACATTTTCGTGCCGCTGAGCACGTAGCGGTCGCCCCTTTTGTCGGCGCGCAGCTTCATGCTCACGACGTCTGATCCGGCGCCGGATTCGCTCATCGCGAGCGCCCCGACATGCTCGCCAGAAAGCAACTTCGGCAGATAGCGGCCCTTTTGATCCGCATTGCCATTGCGACGAATCTGGTTGACGCAAAGGTTCGAGTGCGCGCCATAGCTCAACGCCACCGAAGCGCTGGCACGGGAGATTTCCTCCATCGCGACCATATGGGCCAGATAGCCCATGCCGCTGCCGCCATCTGACTCGGGTACGGTCACCCCCAGCAGGCCGAGCGCGCCGAACTTGCGCCACAGATCCATCGGGAACTGGTCGCTGCGGTCAATCTCGGCGGCACGCGGAGCAATCTCGGCTTGGGCGAAGTCGCGCACGGCCTCGCGCAGCGCGGCGATGTCCTCACCAAGTTGAAAATCCAGTCCGGGCAGGTGCATGGTGGAGTCTCCTAGTCGTCATTGTGTGGGGGATGCATTCGGCATTGAAGGGCCGGATGCAGTCAATACGTCTTGGGCACAGGAACAATCGTTTGCTGCATGGTGGCGCAGTGCGTTTCGTGGCCATCGGCGTCGCGGTGGAACACGTCGGCCGTGGTCACGATGATGCGCTTGCCTGCCCGGATCACGCTTCCTCGCGCAACCAGTTCCCCACCCGCGCACGCTGCAAGAAAATTGATTTTGTACTCCACCGTGGTGACTTCCATGCCATCGGGGGCGACCGTCATCGCGGCGTAACCCCCGGCGATGTCAGCGAGCGCTCCCATGGCGCCCCCATGAAAGCTGCCCTGTTGCTGCGTCACGCGCTCGGAGTGAGGCAGCCGAACTTCGGCAGCGCCGTGCTCGAGCGCGGTCAGGCTCGCGCCCCAGTGGTGCATCAGCCCTTGCCGCGCAAAGCTTGCCCGAACGGCCGCGTCCTGGGCGGGGGAGAGTGCCGTGCCTGGCTTGGAATGGTGGTTTGCGGAGGGCATTGGCATGGAGGAGCAACTCGCGGGCGGAGCGTTCGATAATTGATATGACGTTTACGTTTACGTTAACGTTAATCATAGCAAGGTGTTGCAATGATCGGGCATTCAGCTGCCGCGGCGGACGTGTTGTTGGAGTAGCGCGCGAGCCTCGGCCTCGTAGCTGCTGAGCTCGTCCAGCGTGGCTTGCAGGTCCGCCATGCGCTCTTCGATATCGTGGCGGTGGGCGGCCAGCACATCCAGATACCGGCGCAGCTGGGGTGCGGTGTCGCGGGGCGACTCGTACATCAGGACCAATTCGCGGATTTCCGCCAAGCTGAGCCCCAGTCGCTTGCCACGCTGCGTGAGCTTGAGGCGCGTGCGATCGCCCTGGGAGTACACGCGCTTGCGCCCCTCGCGCAGGGGCGCGAGGAGCCCGGCCTCTTCATAAAAGCGGATTGCGCGTGGCGTGAGATCAAACTCGCGAGCCAGTTCGGTGATTGTGTAGTGGTTCTTGGAGGATTCGGCCATGCCCAGAGCGCTGAGTTTGGTGAGCGTTGATTAACCTATACGTCAAGTGTAGCCAGCCTGGCCTCACGCGAACGTTGCTCTCCCGAGGGCGCCGGGCATGCACAATCGGGCGATTGTTCATGGCGCACCAACCCACCAAAGAGGCCACGCATGTCGCAGCCGACAACCCTCATCACCCGCGAGCACTACACGGCCGCGTATGACAACGCCGCGGCCGCGCCGGATGCGGAGCACCTTCTTAAAGGCCTTCTCGAGCGCAGTCGCGGCGTTTATGCGAAACACGCTTGCAAGCGCGACCTCCGCTACGGTCCGCGCCCCCGGCAGGTTTTTGACTGGTTTGCGGCGAATGGCTCGTGGCGCGAAGGGGCGGACGCGCCAGTCTTTGTATTTCTCCACGGAGGCTATTGGCAGTGGCGAAGCAAAGAGGATTTTGCTTGCGTTGCGCCAGGTGCCTTGGCAGCCGGCATGCATGTGGTTCTGGGCGAATACACCCTCGCACCCCAGGCCGGCATGTCGCAGATCGTGGCCGAAATCGGCGGGCTGCTGGACGCGCTCCAGGCCCATCCCACACTTGGGCAAAGCCCCGGTGAGGCGCCGCGGATTGTCCTTGCCGGACATTCCGCAGGCGGCCATTTAGCCGCGATGCACCGCCATCATCCGGCAGTGGCAGGCGTGCTGAGCATTAGTGGTTTGTTTGACTTGGAGCCCATCGCCCGCGGCGCGCTCAACGATGCGCTGCAGCTCACAGACGTTGAGGTGGCTTCCTGCAGCCCCATGCTGCGCATCCGTGCTGGCGCGACGACCGTTGTGGCCGTGGGTGGGGCAGAGCTGCCCGAACTTCAGCGTCAGAGCGCCGAGTACGTTGCTGCATTGCAGGCGGCCAGCGAATCCATCCGATTCGCCATCCTGCCCGGGCGCAATCACTTCGATATTTTGAGTGACCTTGAGCAACCGGATG
>JABBOE010000122.1 GCA_019351955.1 Pseudomonadota bacterium | reverse complement strand
CACGGCCCCAGAAGTCAGTGTGCGGAGTGCTCGGCGCAGCGCGCTACGGCGGGATTGGGATTGCCGGTTTGCGGGTTGCCAGCAAGTCCCTTTCGATCATGACCGGAGCACGCTTCACTGGCGTTCAGAGCGCGTCGATCTCGCGCTGCCGAATCTTGCGACGATCTCGCCAAGTCTCTGCGGTTTGCGGCTTGATGTGGTCACAAAAATCGGCTTGTGCGGGCGCTGCGCCTGGTCAAACGCCTGCGCACCCCAGGCCAGCCAGTGCATGGCCGGCGGCATGCATGCGCAAATACGCGCTTGCATGGAAGGGCCTGCTCACAGTGGGACTCGGCATTTGTGCGAGCGCCGCGGCGCATGCCCCCGTTGCCAGCAGGAGCAGGGTGCGGGCGCGACGGGACCAAACGGGCTGCATGGCGCGATTGTGGCCCGGTGCGAGCCCCTAAACTGCCGTTTGCTCCTGAGACGAGGCGATGCGATGCGCACCTACGAGATTCCCGATTTCGGCACCCTGCACCTGACGGACCTGGTGCTGGATTTCAACGGCACGCTGGCCACCGATGGCCTGCTGCTGCCCGGGCTTGGCGAGCGGCTGCAGCGCCTTGGCGCTGACATGACGCTGCACGTCGTCACCGGCGACAACCACGGCACGGCGGCTCGTGAGTTGCAGGGACTGGGCTGTAAGCTGCATGTGCTGCCGAGCATGGACCAGGGCCGCATCAAACGCGAATACGTGCTGGCACTTGGGCCGGTTGGGGTGGTGGCCATCGGCAATGGACGCAATGATGCACGCATGCTGCAAGCGGCGGCGCTGGGGATTGCGGTCCTGGGCGAGGAGGGCTGCGCCGCGCAGACCTTGGTGGCAGCGGACTTGCTGGCGCGCTCGATCATGGATGCGCTCGATATGTTGCTGTACCCCCAGCGCCTCGTGGCAACCTTGCGCGCCTAGCTCATACCGACTGGCTGAAGCAGCCCTGGGGGCGGTGTCCGTGGATGAAGCGGGGGACTGGCCAGTCGCAGCGCGCCACCCCAGACGGATTGGACGCGGCTTGAACAGCGCCACCCGTGCATGCGGGCGCCCCTTTCGGGGCGCGGGTCGCCATGCCGCGACGCGGCGGCGCTGGTCAGACGCACCGGCGCCATGCGGCTCGCTCGCTGGGTGCCTCGGCATGCACGCATGCAACCCGCCCAGGACCGCGCAACGCAGAAAAACGGGACCCGAAGGCCGCGCTGCTGACTTGCGCGCCGCTCTTTGGCTAGGTTTCAGCCCAGCTTGACTTCCACCGTGCGCGGCTTGGCGTGCTCGGCTTTCGGTATGCGCAGGTTCAGCACGCCATCTTTCATGCTGGCCTGGATATTGGCCGGATTCAGTTCCCGTGACAGCGTGAAGCTGCGTTCCCAGGCGCTGCTGCGCATTTCCGCGTAGAACGGGTCCATCCCTTGCGGCAGGGGAATGCTCATTTCGCCGCGCAGCGTGAGCGTATCGCCCTCCACCTGGACGTGCAGTGATTCCTTGGGCACGCCCGGCATATCGGCGTACAGGGTGATGCCCTCGGCATCTTCGATGATGTCCACTGCCGGGGTCAGCGGCTGGGGGCTGCGCACGGCTGCCGGGGTCGGCGCCTGGTCGGTCTTGCTGACTTCGCTGTTCATGATGAGTTCTCCAAAGGATCGATTTCAGTTCACCGTGATGCGGCGCGGCTGCACGGAGGCGCGGCGCGCGATGCTCACCTGCACGACGCCATCCTTGTAATGGGCTTCGACCTTGGTCGGGTCCACGTCCTCGGGAAGGCTGATCACACGGCGGAATCCCCCCGCAAAGCGCTCTTGCGCATACACGTTGCTCTTCGCGTCGGGCGTTTCAAGCTTGCGCTCCCCGGTCAACGTCAACAGATTGTTGTCCACGGTGACCTCCAGCTTGGAGGCGTCCAGTCCGGGTGCAAACGCATACACGTCGACGGCGCTGGGGGTGGATCCGATGTTGATTGCGGGAAAGGCCGCGCCACTTGCTGCGCGAATGCTCACCGGCAATCCAAAGGCCCCGTAGCGTCGATCCAATTCCCGCTGGAAGCGGTCGAGCTCACTGAGCCAGCTCGCCGGGGTTCTCATCAATGTACCAACCATGATGCATGCTCCTTGATTCGATATGGCCGCGCCTGGATGGGCGGCCGGGGTCGAGACGACACGGTTTGCAAAAGGGCCCTGCGTGGCGGAAACGGTCTGCGCAGACCACACCGCAAGCGGCGGACCGTGTGCGAACACCGCACCTGCGCTGTCGGGTTCAAAGAACAACCCGACGCACTGCGGGCCCATTTGCAATGCACCTTGGATATGCGAACATCGGCCTGAATTTCAAGGGCCCCAGCCCACGACGCCCGGCCGCAGTCCGGTCTCGTGTGCGCTTGTCATGCACGTCGCCGGCCGGCAGCCTGCACACAGCACCTGGCAGTCTGAGCACACTGCACGGTGCACGGCGGGATCCGCCTACGGACGCGCGTCAAAGACCCGGGCCTTCAAGTGGCCGCATCCTCGCTTGCGCCAAGCTCTTGCGCATCCACGAGCAGCTGGGCGCTGGCCGCGCCCAGCTGCCACCAGCGTTGCCGTTCGCGCTAGTGAATCTTGGCTTGATACATCGCCGCATCAGCTTGCCGCATCAGGGAATCGGCATCGTCGGCGTCGAACGGATACAGGGCAAGACCCATCGTCATGTCAATGGGCAGCAGAGCTTTCGTGCCGACATCAAAGGGCGTTTCCACGGCTTGGTGCAGGCGGGCAAAAACTTGCTCGAGGGTTCCGAGGGCATGTCGCTTGTCAATCCCATCGATGACCACGACGAACTCGTCTTCACCCAGCCGTACGAGGACGTCCGATTCGCGGATTCTGGATTGGAGGCGCAGGCCCAGTTCTCGCAGCAGCTGGTCGCCAGCTTCGTGGCCCCAAGTGTCATTGACCCTGTGCGCGACAAGCCCCGCCGTTCAGGGCAGGGAGGATGTGTGCGCCCAGCATGGGCGCGGTCTTGGAGGTGAAAGTCCTCCCGCAAGCTGACCACAGCGAGCGAAAGGAAGTGCAACTGCGCAAGGGTGACCGAGCGTGGGAAGGAAGCATGGAATGAAGCCGTGAGCCGATGAACAAGAACCGGATACGAGGCGCGACCCAGCAAGGCGAGCATGCACATCGATGCGAAGCTTTTGTGGTCAAGGCGAGGTTGCGTAGATCCGGCGGTTGTGCGGTGAAGGACCGCGTTCTTACCTGGGGAGATCTCGCCTGACGCCTGAAAGGGCGACGCGGAAACGCGGAGCGAGAAGTCAGCAGAGGTCGTAGTAGCCTGGGGAACCAGGCGAGGACCGAACGAGAAGGAAGGCTGGACGCCATGACTCTTGGAAGGGCATCGCATCAGAAGCCAGGGCAACCTGGGCGCACCGCTGGAGGGGCGGGTGAATCCCGCATCCCCACGGGGCGCGATGAAGCTCGTCCGGCGGGTCATGAACACGAAGGCTTGGGGCGAGGCGACCTGCTGACGCAGGCCCTCTCGCGCGAGAACATGGTCGAGGCGTGGAAACGCGTCAAGGCCAACAAGGGAAGTGCTGGCGTCGATGGCCTGACCATCGAGCAGACGGTCGAGCATCTCAAGGCCGACTGGCCGCGCATTCGGCAGGAAATCCTGAGCGGCGTGTATCGGCCCCAAGCCGTGCGCCGCGTGGAAATCCCGAAACCGACAGGCGGCACGCGGGAACTTGGTATCCCGACCGTCACCGACCGGCTCATTCAGCAAGCATTGCTGCAGGTCCTGCAGCCGCTGATCGATCCGACGTTCTCCGAGTTCAGCTACGGCTTCCGCCCGGGTCGAAGTGCACACGACGCCGTGCTCCAAGCACAGCGCTACGCGCAAGACGGCTACCGAGTGGTGGTCGATGTCGATCTGGAGAAGTTCTTCGATCGCGTGAACCATGACATCCTGATGGACCGCCTTGCCAAGAGGATCGCCGACAAAACCGTTCTGCGGTTGATTCGGCAATACCTGGAAGCCGGCGTCATGTCGAATGGCGTGGTGGCCGCACGAGACGAGGGAACGCCGCAAGGCGGGCCACTGTCCCCGCTACTGGCCAATGTGCTGCTGGACGATGTGGACCGAGCGCTGACCCGACGTGGGCACCGCTTTGCTCGCTACGCCGATGACTGCAACGTCTACGTTCGCAGCCAGAAAGCCGGCGAGCGGGTGCTGCGATGGTTGCGCAAGCTATACGCGCAACTCCACCTCCGGGTAAACGAGAAGAAGACCGAGGTGGGCTCAGCCTTTGGCCGCAAGTTCCTCGGCTACTGCCTCCGGCGGTGGTCTGGTGACACGGTCAAGATTGCCGTCGCACCCAAGGCGATCGACACGTTCAAACAGCGCATCCGGGCCATCACCAAGCGGGTCGGCGGCCAAGGCATGTCACAGATCGCGGAGCAGATGCGGGACTACATGCCCGGCTGGAAGGCATACTTCCGCCTGGCATCGACCCCGCAAACGTTCAAAGACCTGGACTCTTGGATTCGCCACCGTCTGCGGGCCATTCAACTCAAGCACTGGCGGGTTGGCAGGACGGTCTACAGCCGCCTGCGGGCCCTCGGTGCATCCCACGAGTTGGCGGCCATGATCGCAGGCGGGGCCGGCCACTGGTGGCGGCACAGCGAAGCTGGGTTGAACCGCGTCCTCACGGTCCAATACTTCGACAGCCTGGGCTTCCCGAGACTCGCATGACCTCAACTTCTCGAACCGCCCGGTGCGGACCCGCATGCCGGGTGGTGTGGCAGGGGCGCGGCTTACCGCCGCCCCCTATGCCGATCAAGAACCGTTCTTCTTGCGATAGTTAAGAATTTCACCGCGGAACGTCTTGCCCTGCTCAAGCGCCTGGCGAATCTGCCGGATCGCGCCGGGGTCGGTCTGAGGACCTTGCAGCAGGCGGCAATCGCGCCCCACAATCTCATCGGCGGCATGGCCTGTGACATCCGTGAAGGCCGCGTTAGCATGAAGCACCAATTGCTGGGCATCCTTGATCAACGAAGCCTCGGACATGGCGTTCAATGCCTGCGCCAGAAGGGCGTCCGGAATGGGGGGCCTCAACGTCGGCGTCCTTATGCCGCAGCCATCAGCGCGTCGACTTCGCGGCCATAGAACGACCAGAAGCACTCGCGGTGGGACTTGCTGGTGCGCGCGTTGTGCATGGCCTGCTGGGCGTGACGCAATAGGTCTTGCGCGTCGACGTTGTCATCGGGGAATACCGTGATGCCGATACTCAGCGGACATTGCCACAGCACCGTATCCGACAGCGTGTAGGGCAGGTTCAAGTCCATCTGCAGGCGCTCGAGCAAGGGAGCGACGGCCTCGACGCGGTAAATGTCTTCGAGTATCACGGCAAAGCGGTCGCCTTCGAGCCGCACCACAAGATCGGTTTTGCGCAGTGCATTGCGCAGCCGGTCGGCAAGTTGCTGTAGCACCGCATCGCCCACCGCGTTGCCCTGCGCCGCGGTCAGGGCGCTGAAGTCATCGAATTCCAGCAATCCCACCAAGACCTTGCTGCCATGCCGACGCGCGCGAGCCAAGGCGCTGGGCAGCATTTCCTGGAGTGCATCGCGGTTGAGCGAGCCGGTGAGGGCGTCGCGCAACGGGCTGCGCTCAAGCTGGCGTCGCACGTGTTCGGCCGCCTGTCGATAGCCTTCCATCTGCCAAGCCTCGTCCCGGCGCAAGCGCTTGTACAAGGCGCCCATGAGCGGGCGGCGTTGAGCCAGCGAAAGATCGGCGGCAAACGTCTCGAACTCGGCGGCAAACAGCGACGACGTGGTCATGATCCACATGGGCGGCAGACCCCAGCGGTAGTACAACGCCCCGATCTCGACCATGCGGTGCTGCAGTTGCGGCGTGTACTCCGAGGCCAGCAGTTCGCGGTAATGATCGGCCTGCATGGTCGCCAGCTCAAGGCGCTGATCCTTGCCGAGCCCAGCCACTGCACCCGCGTCGGCGGCCTGCGCCACGATTTGCTCGGCAAATGTCTTCGCAAATGCGTCCAGCCGGCTGAGCAGCTGCGGCGCGCACGCCGCCATGGCCTGCCCTTCATCTGCAGTGAGTTGCAGGAACTCCATCAGAATTTGCATCACGGGCCTCGCTACCTACAGTCTTTCTCGTCGTGGGCATGCTGCAGTGCCGAGGAGCCGGAATTGCGATCGAAGACGTCGGGCGCGAGCGCTGCAGGACATGGATTGAATGACTGGTCTCATTCTGGCCTAAATGCGGGATCGCCGCCACCCAGACCGTCGTTAGAAAATGGCGAAAGTGTGAAATCGGTCACGGCCGAGGGACTTTGAAGCATCGCGGCCTCCTGTCCTCGCTCCCAGCAAACATTCAGAGTCCAGCGCGCTGCGTCGTCGGCAGTCTTTCACTTTGCCGCAATCAGAGACAATGAGAGCAACCTCGAACGATGTCCGTTCCTTCGACTCCTGCTCCCATGTCACTGCGTTCAGCTGCCCCGGCGCTAGGCGCCGCACTCCTTTTCGGCGCAAGCACGCCACTGGCCAAGGTGCTCGTCGGCGATATGCCACCTTTGCTGCTGGCCGGTTTGCTGTACCTGGGGAGCGGTCTTGGCTTGGGGCTTCTGTTGGCTGCGCGGAGGATTCGCGACGCCAAGGTGACGCGAGAACTGCGCATTCCCGCACGCGAGATGCCCTGGCTGCTTGGCGCCATCTTTTTCGGCGGGGTCGTTGCCCCAGCCCTGCTGATGTGGGGGCTGACGCAAATCGATGGCGCAACCGCATCACTGCTGCTCAACGTTGAGGGAGTCCTGACGGCGGTTATCGCCTGGGTGGTCTTTAAAGAGAACACCGATCGGCAAATCGTCCTCGGAATGGTCGCCATCGTTGCCGGTGGACTCTTGCTCTCGTGGGAGCCGGGTGGAGTGAAGGCGTCTCCTGGTGCTCTTCTCATCGTCGGCGCGTGCCTGGCTTGGGCCATCGATAACAACCTGACGCGCAAGGTGTCGACGAATGATGCGATGCTGGTGGCCTGCTTGAAGGGCATCTTGGCAGGAGCCTGCAACACGGGCCTGGCTTTGGGCTCGGGAGCGTCCATGCCGGCTTTGCCGACCATGGCGAGCAGCATGCTGGTGGGGTTCCTCGGCTATGGCCTCAGCCTGACCCTTTTCGTGGTCGGACTGCGCACCCTTGGTACCGCGCGTACGGGAGCCTACTTTTCTATCGGGCCGCTATTCGGGGTCATCATTTCGCTGGCCGTGTGGCCTCGCGTGCCCTCAGCCCCTTTCTGGGCGGCAGCACTGCTCATGGCACTGGGCGTTTGGCTCCACATCAAGGAGCGGCATGCGCATGAACACACGCACGCGCCGCTGGAGCATGCTCATCGTCACTGGCACGACAAGCACCACCAGCATGCGCATGATTTCGTCTGGGATGGCGCGCAACCGCACGCGCATCCCCATCGTCACCAAGCGCTGACTCACACTCATTTGCATTACCCAGATATCCATCACCGGCACAAACATTGACGGGCACGCGGGTAGGGCGCGAAGACGGACGCACCAGCGTTTCTGGATCCGCGATCCTTATCGTTGGAGCATGACGGTCGGGTATACGAGGCGGCGAAACAGGCCTTGCACGAGCATCAGGCCACCGCAAACCCATAGGCGAAATACAGGCGCAGGGCGCCATCGACAGGCGGCTGAGTGCAACGTTGAGCACGGCCAGCAGCAAGACCTGAAAACTTGCGGCCACGACCTGCACGAGAGACAGCGGGTTGACGACGGTGTACAGCGCTAGCCGAGTGATGGCCTGCATTTTCATGATCTGGTCGATTCCTTCGCACCCCAAGCAACGTGGCAGGTAGGAGTGCACGACCGACAGCCCGTAACTGCAGGCGTATAGCGCCCCGATGGCGTGGCACAGGTTGCTCTGGTGCGGCGGGATCAACACCCGCGCAGCAAGCCGAGATAGGACTGGCTGGGCAGACCCTTGCGCAACTCGAAACGATGCTGGCAATAAACGTGCGTGGATGGGCCAGGGTCGGATGAATGACGTGGTGTGCAGGTAATCCCCGACCGCGGCTAGGACTTCCCCTTGGCGCTTTAGCTTAATCGAGGCGGGCGATGCGGCCGGCCCTCCGGGTCTGCGCGGATCGTTCCGCTGGCGGCTCCGGCCCCTTTACGATCGCCTTGCGTCGCTGCGCAAACAACCCGGCATCATGCGGCGACTCCTTCGATTCCGGGAAATCCCCTTGCGCAGCGTCACCGGCGGCCATTGCGGCGACACGCGCTCGAACAGCCGAACACCCAATCCCGCTGCGTCGCCAGGGCATGAGAGGCAACGCTGGACTGGACCTTGGCATACGCCATGACCTTCCCGTCGGGTTTGAAGGCAGCCAATACTGGGTGTTGGCGGTCGTCCGTGGCGATAGCAACAAAACCCGAAATGCGGTCCCTCGATACGCATTGGGCACGTATTCCGTAACCGGATCCCCTGGGGACTGATGTGCGACACCGCACAGACGGGTCAGTTGTAACTAGATATGTTCTTAGCAGTGGCGGGGTGGGCAGGGCCGCCGGCTGCTGTGCTTCGATGCTGAAGCTACCACGGGTCAATGCAATGGGTTTTCGCGTTATCCGCATCAATGGCCATCGAAACTTGTCTGGCGATTTACCTGGAGTTTGATCATGTCTTTAGGCGCACTGCTTTTAATCATTCTTGTTCTGATGTTGATTGGGGTTCTTCCGAGTTGGCCACATAGCAGAAACTGGGGTTATTTTCCGAGTGGAATTCTCGGATTTCTACTGATCATCGTGATTATTCTTTTCCTTACCGGGCGGATGTAAGTATGGTTTCGCGCCTTAGGAAGGCATTTTTGTTTTTCTGGTTTTGCGGTGGGGTTTCCCCCGGCCGATTGACTTATTGACCAAGGATTAATATGCGATTACTCAAACCTCTCTACGCGATCATGCTGGCAGTCTCCGCGGTCAGCTTGGTCGCGTGTGCGTCGACGCCGAAACAGGAAGGAACTGGTCAATATTTCGATGACAGTGCCATCACAGCCAAAGTCAAGGCAGCCATCTTTGCAGATGCCGATCTCAAGGTTGCTGAAATCAACGTCGAGACCTTCAAGGGAGTCGTGCAACTCAGCGGCTTTGTGCGCTCGCGCGCTGACGAACTCAAGGCAGTGGAAGTCGCCCGAGGTGTGAGCGGCGTCAAAGCGGTGAAAGACGATATGCGTTTGAAGTGAGAAACTTGCCAGAAAAAATTATTCTGAGCCCAGGAAGCGATCTTTCAATAAGAGAATAAGTGGCTTCAAACAGTTTTTGGGCGGGTGATGTCTTAGATTTTTATTAAACCTGGGATAGCTGGATCAGTATGCTCTCCAGCGTAAACGGAGGAAATTTGAGATGGCGGTCGTTTCGGAGAGTCCAAAGCTGGTGCCAACAGCTTGGCGGCAAGTCGAAGGAGCCGCCAGAGTCCTTATGTCAGGCTTCGGCTTGAAGACGCGGGTTTAAGAGTTGAATTTTCGCACCAGGCGGATAGCCAGGTATTTTCATAATCCGAATCAAGAGGTGATTTCATGAAAATTAAACAAAGGTTCATTCCCAGTGCTGCCGCGACAGTTGTGTTGCTGGCCTTGGGTGGCTGCGCCGGTATGTCGTCGCAAGACAAGAGCACGGCCATCGGAGCTGGCGTCGGTGCCGTGGGCGGCGCAGTGTTGTCTGGTGGTAGCGGCATCGGTACGGGCGGTGGCGCAGCCGTGGGCGGGGTCATTGGTCACGAAGTGGGCAAGTGATGAGATGTCTGGAGGTGTCTGGCAATCAGCGGCCCCTCTTCGATGCAGTGCGGGGGCACAGCGCGTTTTGCGTGCCAGCAGAGCGCGCCATCCGAGTAGGCAACATCAGGACGCAGACATGCGAGATAGCCCTATGCAGATGACCAAATTCGTGGCGATGATCGGCCTGACCTTTGCCGCGAGCGCCTTGATTGCAACGCTCTACGGCTGCCAGAAACCAGAAGGCCCAGCCCAGAAGGCCGGTAAGGAACTCGATCAAGGTGCAGCTAAAGCTGGGCAGCAAATCGAAAAAGCAGGCCACAGCATGCAAAATGCGGCCAAGGGCGGTCAGCAGCCGTGAGCCTTCAAAACGCCTCATGTCGGCTAGCGGGTCGGTTGCGCGAGTGCTAGCGGGTTGAGCCTCGCGGTGCAAACGGGA
>JABBOE010000121.1 GCA_019351955.1 Pseudomonadota bacterium | reverse complement strand
GCAAGCGCCATGCTCCGAAGCGGCCTGCGCAAGGGCGACCGCGTGGGCATCTGGGCCCACAACTGCGTGGAGTGGGTGCTGATGCAACTGGCCACCGCCAAGGCGGGCGTCATCCTGGTCAACATCAACCCAGCGTACCGCACCACGGAAGTCGAGTACGCCCTCAACAAGGTGGGCTGCAAGGCGCTGGTCACGATGACCCGCTTCAAGACCAGTGATTATCTGGCAATGCTGCGTGAACTGGCGCCCGAGCTCTCCTCCAGCACACCCGGCGAACTGCGCGCGGCGAGACTACCCAACTTGCGGCTCGTGGTGCATCTGGGTGATGCGCCCGAAGCCGGCATGCTGCCTTTTGCCGACTGGATGGCACAAGGCAGCGCAGCCGACCCGATGGTGGCCCAGGCCGCAGCGACGCTGAGCGCCACGGAGCCCATCAATATCCAGTTCACCAGCGGCACCACAGGCTTTCCCAAGGGCGCCACGCTCACGCACAGCAACATCCTGAACAACGGTTACTTCATTGGCGAGGCGATGCAACTCACCGCTGCCGACAGGCTGTGCATTCCCGTGCCGCTTTACCACTGTTTCGGCATGGTGCTGGGCAACCTGGCGTGCCTCACGCACGGCGCCACAATCGTCTATCCCAACGATGCATTCGACCCCCTGCTGACGCTGCAAACCGTGCAGGACGAAGCCTGCACCGGGCTGCACGGCGTGCCCACCATGTTCATCGCCATGCTCGACCACCCGCGCTTTCCCGAGTTCGATCTTGGAACCTTGCGCACCGGCATCATGGCCGGCAGCCCCTGCCCCACCGAGGTGATGAAGCGCGTCGTCAACGACATGCACCTGTCGCAGATCACCATCGCCTATGGCATGACCGAGACCGCGCCCGTGAGTTGTCAAAGCTCGACCGACACGCCGCTGGACAAGCGGGTGAGCACGGTCGGGCAGGTGCAGCCGCATCTGGAGGTCAAGATCATCGACGCGCAAACCGGCGCGGTCGTGCCCCCGGGCACCCCCGGCGAGCTGTGCACCCGCGGCTATTCGGTGATGCACGGCTATTGGGGTGACGAGGCGAAGACACGCGAAGCCATCGACCCCGAGGGCTGGATGCACACGGGCGACCTGGCAACGATGGATGCCGAGGGCTACGTCAACATCGTCGGGCGCATCAAGGACATGGTGATCCGCGGCGGCGAGAACATCTACCCGCGCGAGGTGGAGGAATTCCTCTACAGGCATCCCCAGGTGCAGGACGTGCAGGTGGTGGGCGTACCCGATCCGAAGTACGGCGAGGAGCTTTGCGCCTGGATCATCCCCAAGCCGGGCACAGCCCCCACCGAAAGCGACATTCGCGACTTCTGCAACGGGCAGATTGCCCACTACAAGATCCCCCGCTACATCCGTTTCGTGCAGAGTTTTCCGCTCACCATCACGGGCAAGGTGCAAAAGTTCAAGATTCGCGACGAGATGAAGCAGGAACTCGGCTTGCAGGAACAACGCACCGCCTGACCCCTGCCGACCATCATGCCCCACATCGAATCCCGAATCGACACCCGCAGCGACACCTACGCCGCCAACGCGCTGGCCATGCGCGCGCTGCTCGACGACTTGCGCGCCAAGCTCGAGCAGGCCGCCCTGGGCGGTGGCGAAACCGCGCGCGCCAAACACACGGCGCGCGGCAAGCTGCTGCCGCGCGAACGCGTGGCGCAACTGCTTGACCCCGGCACACCATTCCTGGAGTTTTCGGCGCTCGCCGCGCTTGGCCTGTACGGCGACGCCGCGCCGGGTTCCGGCCTCATCACGGGCATGGGCCGCGTGGCCGGGCGCGAGTGCGTGATCGTGTGCAATGACGCCACGGTCAAGGGCGGCACCTATTACCCGATGACCGTGAAGAAGCACCTGCGCGCGCAGGACATCGCGCGGGACAACCGCTTGCCCTGCATCTACCTCGTGGACTCCGGCGGCGCCAACCTGCCCAACCAGGATGAGGTCTTCCCTGACCGCGACCATTTTGGGCGCATCTTCTATAACCAGGCCACCATGAGCGCCGCAGGGATCCCGCAGATTGCCGTGGTCATGGGCTCATGCACCGCAGGCGGTGCCTACGTGCCGGCGATGAGCGATGAATCCGTGATCGTCAAGGGCCAGGGCACCATTTTCCTGGCTGGACCGCCCCTGGTCAAAGCGGCCATCGGCGAGGTGGTGAGCTCGGAGGACCTGGGTGGAGCGGACGTGCACACGCGATTGTCAGGCGTGGCCGATCACTTTGCCCACGACGACGCTGAGGCGCTGGCCATCACCCGCCGCATCGTCGGGCATCTGCCCGCGGCCGCCGACAAGCGCCAGGGCCTGGACCTGCGCACACCGCGCGAGCCCGCCTATGGCGCCGCCGATCTGCATGCCCTGGCCCCGCTGGATCTGCGCAAGCCCTTGGACGTGCGCGAAATCATCGCGCGCATTGTCGACAGCTCCGAACTCGACGAATTCAAGACCCGCTATGGCACCACGCTCGTGTGCGGCTTCGCCCACATCCAGGGCATGCCGGTGGGCATTGTGGCCAACAATGGCATCTTGTTTTCCGAGTCCGCAATCAAGGGCGCGCATTTTATCGAGCTGTGCTGCCAGCGCCGCGTGCCGCTCGTGTTCCTGCAGAACATCACCGGCTTCATGATCGGCAAGAAGGCCGAGAACGAGGGGATCGCCCGCAACGGCGCGAAGATGGTCACGGCCGTGGCTTGCGCCCAGGTGCCCAAGTTCACCGTCATCATCGGCGGCAGCTTCGGCGCGGGCAACTACGGGATGTGCGGACGCGCGTATGGTCCGCGGCAACTCTGGATGTGGCCGAACGCGCGCATCAGCGTGATGGGGGGCGAGCAGGCAGCCGCCGTGCTGGCGACGGTCAAGCGCGACGGAATCGAGGCCCGCGGCGGCCAGTGGAGCGAGCAGGAGGAGGAGGCATTCAAGGCGCCGATCCGCGTCCAGTACGAATCCCAGGGCCACCCCTACCATTCCACCGCCCGGCTGTGGGACGACGGCATCATCGACCCCGCCGACACCCGCCGAGTGCTCGCGCTCGGCCTGTCGGCGGCGCTGAATGCACCCATTCCCGAGACCCGCTTCGGGGTGTTCCGGATGTGATGCATGCGATCCCTCCGACACAAGGCTCCGCGACAGCCCATGCGTGCAATGATCGTCCATCCATGACGACCGCCGGCAATGCCCTTTCCATGAACTTGCAGACCCACTGGCTCACGATGGCTCGCTATCACGCCTGGGCAACCCGCACGCTGCTGGAAACCCACGTCGCCGGCGTGCCCGAGGCCGACTACCGGCGCGATTGCGGGCTGTTCTTTCACAGCGTGCATGGCACGCTCAACCACCTGCTGGTGGCCGATGCGCTGCTCTGGTTTCCGCGCTTTGCCCAAGGCATCTCCAACACGGTGGCGCTCGACCTGCAGGCCGAGCCTGACCGGGCCCGCCTGGTCGAGCGCCTGCTTCGGGCCACCGCCGCATGGGAACCCTTTGTTGGCACCTTGCCCGAGGCAACCCTGTGCGGGGATCTGCACTACACGACCACCCGTGGTCTGGCCGTAACGCTGCCTTACGCCTCAACCCTGGCGCATGTCTTCAACCACGGCACCCACCACCGGGGACAGATCACCGCTGCACTCACCGCAATGGGCCTTGCATGCCCCGAACTGGATCTCGTCTATATGCTGCAGGCCGAGCGCCGCCAACAGGAGCTTTCGCACCCATGAACCCTTCAGCAGTCGCTGTGTCCCGCACCGACGCGGTGGCCACCGTCCGTCTGGCCCGCCCCGAGGTGCGCAACGCCTTCGATGCCGCCACGGTCGCCGCCCTGCATGCCGCCTTCGTTGAACTCGGCAGCCAGGACGCTGTGCGCGTGGTGGTGCTTGCGGCTGACGGCCCTGCCTTTTGCGCCGGGGCAGACCTCAACTGGATGCGTGCCATGGCCGCATTCTCGGATTCCGAGAACCGCGACGACGCCTTGCAACTCGCGCGCATGCTGCGCGCCATCGCGGAGTGCCCCAAACCCGTGATCGCCCGCGTGCAAGGCGATGCCTTCGCCGGGGGCCTCGGCCTGGTGGCCGCCTGCGACCTGGCCGTTGCCGTTCAGGCTGCGCGGTTTTGCCTGAGCGAAGTCAAACTCGGGCTCGTCCCCGCCACCATCATGCCCCACGTGCTGCGCGCCATTGGAGAGCGATCGGCGCAGCGCTACACCCTCACGGCCGAAGTGTTCGATGCGGCAACGGCGCGTGCGATCGGGTTGCTGCACGAGGTTGCTGGGGACTCGGCAGGGCTCGACGCCCAGGTGCAACAATGGGCGAGTGCCCTGGCCACGGCATCGCCTCAGGCGCTGGCGGCCGCCAAGCGGCTGCTAGCCGAGGTGGCGCACCGCCCGTTGAACGAAGCGCTGTTGGCCGATACCGCCGAGCGCATCGCCGTTGCCCGCGCCAGCCCCGACGGGCGCGAGGGCATTGCGGCGTTCCTGCAGCGCCGCAAACCTTCCTGGATATTCTCATCCTGATTGTGCTTTGGACCCGAAGATGACCGCAACCACGACACCCCCCTGGACCGCAGAACGCATCGAAGCCCTGCTCGCCCTTCCCCTTCCTGAACTCATGTGGCAGGCGCAGCAGGTCCATCGCGCCCACTTCGATCCCACCGCCGTCCAACTGTCCTCGCTGCTGTCGATCAAGACCGGCGGCTGCGCCGAGGACTGCGGCTATTGCCCACAATCCGCGCATTACGACGTGGGCGTGAAAGCCGACAAGCTGATGGACGTCGATCTGGTCCTGGCCAACGCGCAGGCCGCCAAGGACGCCGGCGCCAGCCGCTTTTGCATGGGCGCGGCGTGGCGCGAGCCCAAGGACCGCGACATGGACAAGGTCGCCGCCATTGTCGAAGGCGTCAAGGCGCTGGGTCTGGAAACCTGCATGACCCTGGGCATGCTCAAGCCCGAGCAGGCGCAACGGCTGGCCAACGCCGGGCTGGACTACTACAACCACAACCTCGACACGTCACCCGAGTTCTACGGCAACATCATCTCCACGCGCACGTACCAGGAACGCATCGACACGTTGCATGCGGTGCGCGAAGCGGGCATGCACGTGTGTTGCGGCGGCATTGTCGGCATGGGCGAGGGCCGCCGCGACCGCGCAGGCCTCCTGGCGGAACTCGCGAGCCTCGACCCCTACCCCGAATCGGTCCCTATCAATGCACTGGTTCGCGTGGCGGGTACGCCCCTGGAGCACGCACCCGACCTCGACCCCTTCGAATTCGTGCGCACCGTGGCGGCCGCTCGCATCGTCATGCCCCGTGCCTGGGTGCGCCTGTCGGCCGGGCGCAAGGAACTGGGTGATGGCATCCAGGCGCTGTGCTTTCTCGCCGGCGCCAATTCCATCTTCTACGGCGACACACTGCTCGTCACCGGCAATGCTGATGTCGATGCGGACCGCGAACTGTTCGCACGGCTGGGCATGCATGCCGTTGGCGTGGGCGCCGCTGCGCCGCAATCGGCCGATCCGGCGCGCAGGCGCGAGTCGATTCCCCTGCATGTGGCTGCCGCCGAATCTTGATCGCTGCCATGCTCACAAGCGCTGCAGCAGCCGGTTGGCGCCATCAGGATGCACGCACTGACGCCCCAACATGACGGCTTCCTCGCCCGACACGCTTCAACTCCTCGCCCTGGCCGCTGCGCTTGGATGGGCGAGCGGGTTTCGCGCTTTTCTCGTGCTGTTCGGCGTGGGTGTGGCCGGGCTGGCCGGGTGGGTGCAGTTGCCAGCGGGCTTGCAGGTCCTTGCCAACCCCGTGGCCGTGGGCATCACCGGTGTGTTGGCATTTGCCGAATTTGTGGGCGACAAGATCCCGGGCGTGGACAGCCTGCTCGATTTCATTTCCACGCTGCTGCGCATCCCGCTGGGTGCGCTGCTCGCCGCCAGCGTGTTCGGGCTGGATCATGGACTGGTTGCAGCGCTGGCCGCTGCCGCCGGTGGCAGCCTAGCCGCGGTGAGCCATGGCACCAAGCTGGCCACGCGCGCGGCGATCAACACCTCGCCCGAGCCGTTTTCGAATATCGGCGCGTCGTTTGGCGAGGACACGCTGGTGCTGGGCGGCTTGTGGCTCGCGTGGTCGCATCCGCTGCTGTTCTTCGTCGCCCTGGTGCTGACACTCATGGCCATGGTTTGGCTGGCGCGCCGTAGCCTGCGGTTCGTGCGCGGTCTGCTCGCGCGCCTGGTGCGCCTCTTCAGCGGACGACCCGAACCCGGTCCGCCTCCGGCGCCTCCTGCGGCCCCAACCTCGCGCGCGCTGCCCGACCGGCATGACGTCACCGACGTGCAACCTCTTGATCCGAAAGTCTGAAGCCATGTTCTCCAAAATCCTGATCGCCAACCGCGGCGAGATTGCATGCCGCGTGGCCGCCACCTGCCGTGCGCTCGGCGTGCGCACCGTGGCCGTGTACTCGGACGCGGATGCCGAGGCGGCGCACGTCGCGGCCTGCGATGAAGCCGTGCGCATCGGACCGGCGGCTGCTGCACACAGCTACCTGGACGGCGCGCGCATTCTGCAGGCCGCGCGCGATTCGGGGGCGCAGGCGGTGCATCCGGGCTACGGCTTCCTGAGCGAGAACGCGGCGTTTGCGCAGGCCTGCGCCGATGCCAGGGTTGCCTTTATCGGCCCCCCGGCCAGCGCCATTCATGCCATGGGACTGAAGGCCGAGTCCAAACGCCTCATGCAAGCGGCCGGCGTGCCGCTGGTGCCGGGTTACCACGGCGAGGAGCAGGACGACGCCCTGCTCGAACGGGAGGCCGCACGCATCGGCTATCCGGTGCTGATCAAGGCCAGCGCCGGAGGCGGCGGCAAGGGCATGCGGGAGGTGCACCGTGCTGCCGACTTCGGCGCCGCGCTGGTTTCGTGCCGGCGCGAGGCCGCTGCCGCGTTCGGCAACGACGCCGTGCTGATTGAAAAGCTGGTGGCCAACCCGCGCCACATTGAAATCCAGGTTTTCGCGGACACGCAGGGCCATACCGTGGCGCTCTTCGAGCGCGACTGCTCGCTGCAGCGCCGTCACCAGAAGGTGGTGGAAGAAGCCCCCGCGCCGGGCCTGAGCGCGGGGCAGCGCGCCGAACTGGCGCAGGCTGCCGTGGCCGCAGCGCGCGCCGTGGGCTATGTGGGCGCGGGCACGGTGGAGTTCATCGCCGAAGGCGATGAACAAGGCGGCATCCGGGCCTTTTATTTCATGGAGATGAACACGCGGCTTCAGGTGGAGCATCCGGTGACGGAGATGATCACCGGACTCGACCTGGTGGAGTGGCAATTGCGCGTGGCGGCAGGCGAACGCCTGCCAGCGGCGCCGCCTGCGCCGCACGGACATGCCGTGGAGGTCCGCCTGTATGCCGAAAGCCCCGCCGCCGGGTTTCTGCCCTCGACCGGGAAGCTCGCGCGTTTTGCACTGCCGCCGCACGTGGCCTTCACGCATGGCACGGACGGGGCCGGCGGACCGGCCGCGCTGCGCGTGGACAGCGGGGTCCGCGAGGGTGACACCATCACGCCCCATTACGACCCGATGATCGCCAAGCTCATCGCCTGGGGCCAAACGCGTGAGCAGGCCCTGGCGCGCATGACGCAGGCCCTGGAGACGCTGCGCATTGCGGGCCCGGAGACGAACGCATCCTTCCTGCACCGCCTGGTGCAATCGCCCGCATTTGTGGGCGCACGCATGGACACGGGCCTGATCGCCCGCGAACAGGCCACGCTGCTGGACAGCGACCTCAGCGCCGAACAAGCCGGACTTGCGGCCACCTGCGCGCTGCTCGAAGCGGAGGGCGCGCAGCAAACTGCCGACCCGTGGAGCCACGCCGATGCCTGGAGCAACGGCGTGCTTCCGCCGCGTCATCTGGGCTGGACCCAGGACCGCCACGCGCCCGCTAGCGCTTGCCTCGCCCGCGCTCCAGGCGGCGGATGGCTACTGGGCTTTGGGGCCGATGCGCCCCAAGCCTTGTACTGGCACGCCACGCCAAGCGGCGCGGGCGACATGGCCCTGTCCATCCGTTGGGGCGCGCAGACCCTGCGCTGTCACGTGGTGCAAACCGGGCAGGCGCCATCGCGTCTGCATGTCTTTGCGCGCGGGGCTCACGCTGCACTGGCATGGGCCGATGCGGCGTCGCATGCGGCATCGGCCCACGGCGGCCCGGCGCGGCTGACCGCACCCATGCCAGGGCGCATCGCCGCCGTGCTCGTGCAGGCCGGACAGACGGTGGAAGCCGGCCAGGCCCTGGTGGTGCTCGAGGCCATGAAAATGGAACACACCCTGCAGGCAGCCGACGAGGGCGTGGTGGACGCCGTGCTTGTGCGCGTGGGCGAGCAGATCCAGGAGGGCGCCTTGCTGCTGCGCATGCAGGATGCATCCGAGCCGAGCCTATCCACGGACGCCCTGGACGCCACATGAAGCTGGCCGTCTGGGATCCCGACGAACCGTTTCGACGCTGGCGCGACGCCCTGGTTCAGCACGCCTCAGAACTGGGTCTGGCGGTGGAGGTCATCGACGCCACCACCGAGCCGGACACCCAGGCTGATTTCGCGCTGGTCTGGAAGCCGCCTGCGCACTGGCTTGCCGGGCAACTCGGATTGCGCGCGGTGTTCAATCTGGGCGCAGGCGTGGACGCCGTGCTGCCACTGATGCACCAAGCCTTACCCGGGGTTCCCCTCATTCGCCTGGAAAACGCTGGCATGGGCCGGCAGATGGCCGACTATGTCGCCGAGGCCGTGCTCCACGCCTGGCGCCGCATGGCCGACTATGCCGCGCTGCAGTCGGCGCAGCGCTGGGAGCCGTTGGTCCTGCCCCCGCGCGGCAGCTTTCACGTGGGATTCCTCGGCCTGGGACAGATGGGGTATGCCGCGGCCCGGCGGATCGCCGCCATGGACTTTCCGGTGCTGGCCTGCACCCGCAGCGGCCAGCCTCGCCCGACGTTCGAGGCGCCCTGGCCCCTGTATCCCCTGGATCGGCTCGACGCTTTTCTCGCGCAAACGCGGGTTCTGGTCGTGCTGCTGCCGCTGACGGCGCAGACCACGGGGTTGCTCGATTACGCCGTGCTCAGCCACTTGCCACGGGGCGCGCACGTGGTCAATGCGGGGCGCGGGGCGGTCATCGAGCAGGCGGACCTGCTCGATCTGCTGGGTTCAGGCCACATTGCCAGCGCCACGCTCGACGTGTTCGCCACGGAGCCCTTGCCCGATGGCGATCCGCTGTGGCGTCACCCGCGCGTGCGCATCACCCCGCATGTGGCCGCGCAGACCCTGGTGGGACCGGCCGCCGCGCAGGTCATGCGCAAGATTGCCACGATCGAGCGTGGAGAGGCGCCCTCGGGCGCTGTGGATCTGCGCCTGGGCTATTGAGGCACGGCCGAGTGCTGCGGACCCGCTGCGGCTTTCGCGCATGCGCTGCATGGCCCAAAGCCGGACGATCCAGAACACTGGCACGCGACGCCCAACCCTCCTACCATCGAGCCTTCGCGTCAGCATCTTCGACGCCCCCGTGCGGGATCCTTCAGTGCGATGTTCCGCCACCCTGCGACCAACCCTCAGGAGTCCGACATGGCAGCCAGTTTTGAATTGCTCAAGAACGACAAGGGGCACTTTCATTTTTCCCTCAAGACGGCCAGCGGCGACACCCTGCTGCGGAGCGAAACGTATGAGGCCAAGGCGTCGGCTGAGGGTGGAATCGCGTCGGTGAAGAAACACAGCACCGACGCCACCCGGTTCGAGAAGCTGCAGGCCAGCGACGGCCGCGCCTATTTCAACCTGAAGGCGGCCAACCACCAGATCGTGGGCACCAGCCCGCTGTTCGCCAAGGCCGAAACGCGCGATGCGGCCATGGCTGCGGTGCAGGCCGAGGCTGCCGGAGCTGCCGTGCACGACCGCAGCTGAAGCCCGCGCCGTGCGCGCGGCCGGCCAAGCGCCGCTGCGCGCCCCCCTTTTTTTCCGGAGATCTGCATGCCCAGCCTAAACCTGCCATCCCGCGTCGACGTGGTCGAAGTCGGCCCTCGCGACGGGTTGCAGAACGAAGCCACTCCCGTGCCCCTGGACGTCAAGGTCGAACTCGTCGACCGCCTGTCCGCAGCGGGTTTTCCCAACGTGGAGGCCGCTGCCTTCGTCTCGCCCAAGTGGGTGCCCCAGATGGCCGACGGCGCCGCGCTCATGGCGCGCATCCGCCGCCGCAGCGGCACCACCTACTCGGCGCTCGTGCCGAACATGACGGGCATGGACGCAGCCCTGGCCGCCGGCGCGCTGGAGCTGACAG
>JABBOE010000013.1 GCA_019351955.1 Pseudomonadota bacterium | reverse complement strand
ACGATCCGGTCCGGTCACCTCAACGGTGATTAGACTGCACCGCGCTGATCTGGTTTAAACATACAAGGGCAGACCCCAAGGACGGCAGCTGCGACAGACTCGCGGGGCACAAGAGCGAAGCGCGCAGGGCGCAACCCCGGAGTGCGCACTTCGCTCTTTTCCGATGGCACATCTGTGAATTCAGGGAATGGCGATGGTCCTTCATAAGTGGGGCCCCGCCGTTTCATTTGCGTGTCTCGCGTTTCACGGCGGACGATCAAGGCCGCGTTGGCGCGCTCGTAGGGATGGCAAGCGAGCGGAGCAAAGCCCATCACTGCGCGAACAGCGCTACGCATGGGTAGCGATTCCCTGATGGGCGGTGCCGTTGGATTGACCTTTTACAATTGTCGATGGAACGAGACATTTACGAAGGATTCCCATGAGCAACGGCGCGACGGTGGACAAGGTGGATGTGGAGGTCGACGCGCGCGGCTTAAATTGCCCACTGCCCATACTGAAGGCGAAGAAGGCGTTGGCTGGCATGCAAAGCGGCCAGTTGCTTCGTGTGCTGGCCACCGACCCCGGGTCAGTGCGAGACTTCCAAGCCTTCGCGAGGCAAACAGGCAACGAACTCGTGGAGCAGACCCAGGGGCCCGGAACGTTTGCCCACGTAATGCGTCGACGGTAAGCAGCGGCCCGGCCGCGTTAGGCGCTCGGCATGGCGTCGCGCAAATTTCAGGCACAGAAATTCAAGCCTTTGATAAAGGCGGCGAAGGCCGGCCCGGTCTCAGGGTGCTCTAGGCCAAGCTGAACAGTCGCCTCGAGATAACCCGCCTTGCTGCCGCAGTCGAAGCGGCGGCCGACGTATCGATAGGCATATACCGCCTCTTCAGCAAGCAACGCGGCAATGCCGTCGGTGAGCTGTATTTCACCGCCTGCTCCCGGTTGGGCATGGCGCAAGTGGTGAAACACCCGCGGGCTCAGAATGTAGCGGCCGACGACCGCCTGGGTGCTCGGCGCGACCTCGGGTGCAGGTTTCTCCACGATTCCGGATATCGAGGTTAGTCCTGGCAGGATTTCCTGGCCGCTGACGATACCGTAGCGACGCGTTTGTTCGCGGGGCACATCCTCGGTAGCCAAGATGCTTCGTCCGTGGCGGCCATGCACTTCAGTCATCTGGGCCATCACAGGCGGGCTTCCCACCAGGAGATCATCGGCCAGCAGCACGGCGAACGGCTCATTGCCCACGAGACGCTCGGCGCAGAGCACCGCGGCCCCCAACCCATTGGCCACAGGCTGTCGCACGAACACGCATTGCACGTCTGCCGGCTTGACGCTGCGTACCACGTCCAGAAGCGCCTGTTTGTTCGCCGCAACGAGCTCGTGTTCCAACTCATACGCTGTATCGAAATGATCCTCGATGGCCCGCTTGTGGCGCCCCGTGACGAAGATCATCTCCGTGATCCCGGCCGCATAGGCCTCCTCGACTGCGTACTGGATGAGCGGTTTATCCACGACAGGCATCATTTCCTTTGGCGTGGCTTTCGTGGCGGGTAGGAATCGGGTGCCGAGACCGGCAACAGGGAAGACAGCTTTGGTGATGGCTTGTGACATGGTCAGATGGGTTGAGAAGGATGGCCGCAGGATAGCTCGGGCAAGTGAAGCGCAAGAGTCCAAGCAGCTCAGGCCGCAGCCAGCGGCACGCGGTCGAGTTGTTCCTGCACCTTGGCAAGAAGGTCATGAAAGTCGCTCAAGCGCCTGCGCTCTTGCTCGACAACCGCCGTTGGCGCGCGTTCGACAAAGCTGGCCGTGCCGAGCTTGCTTTGTGCTTTGGCAATCTCGGTTTGCAGTCGCGCGACTTCCTTGGACAGACGTTCGCGCTCGGCCGCCATGTCGACTTCGACGAACAGGGCCAACCTGCACTGGCCTACAACCATGGTCGGCGCCGCCTGCACCGCCTCGGCCCAGGAGTTTTCATCGGTGAATAGGCAAAGGTCCGAAAGCTTGCCAAGAGCCATGACCGAAGCACGGTGGCGTTCAACGAGCGAGGTGTCGCCAAAAGCCAAAAGGGGTAGCTTTTTCGCTGGAGACACGCCCAGTTCCCCTCGCAGATTGCGGCAGGCATCAACCACCTGTTTGAGTGCTGCGATTTCCGCCTCCGCCACGGCATCGATTTTCTCGGGTTGGGCCTGCGGGTAAGACGCAATGCAGATTGAAGGACCCTCACGCCCGGCCAACGGGGCTACCGTTTGCCAGAGCTCCTCGGTCATGAAGGGCATGAACGGGTGGGCTAGGCGCAATACAGTCTCAAGCGTGCGCACCAACGTGCGACGTGCCGCGCGTTGCTGCGCGGTTGTTCCAGTCGTGATCTGTACCTTGGCAATCTCGACATACCAGTCGCAATACTCGTCCCATACAAACTGGTAGATCGCCTGTGCTGCAAAGTCCAAACGGTAGTCCGCGAAACCTTGCGCAACCTGTTGTTCGGCGCGCTGCAGGATCGAGGCGATCCAGCGGTCAGCCGCTGAGAGATGCATGTAGCCTTCGGGTCCACAGGAGTCGTTGCACGCCCCCAAGCCGCGGTCAAAATCTGACAGTGCCTGCACTTGCATGAGCACAAAGCGGGAAGCATTCCACAGCTTATTGCAGAAATTGCGGTAACCCTCGCAGCGCTTGGTATCGAAATTGATGTTGCGCCCGAGGGTGGCCATTGACGCAAAGGTAAAGCGTAGTGCGTCTGCACCAAAGGCTGGAATGCCCTCAGGGAATTCCTTCTCCGTGGCTTTGCGCACGACAGGTGCCGTCTCAGGCCGGCGTAGGCCAGTCGTACGCTTTTCGAGCAGAGGCTCAAGCGCGATGCCATCCATCAGGTCCACGGGGTCGAGCACATTGCCCTCGGACTTGCTCATTTTCTTGCCGTGGGCGTCCAATACCAGACCATGGATATAGACATGGCGAAACGGGACCTTGCCTGTGAAATGGGTGGTCATCATGATCATGCGTGCTACCCAGAAAAAAATAATGTCATAGCCCGTGACCAATACCGAGGACGGTAGAAACAGGTCCATTTCCTGCGTTTGGGCGGGCCAGCCCATTGTGGAGAATGGCACGAGTGCTGATGAGTACCACGTGTCAAGAACGTCCGGATCACGCCTGAGAGGACCTGCGTATCCGGCAGCCGCGGCCTTGTTGCGCGCGTCTTCCTCACTGCGCGCAACAAAAAGCTCGCCACCATCGCCGTACCACGCGGGAATCTGGTGCCCCCACCAGAGTTGGCGCGATATGCACCAATCCTGGATGTTGCGCATCCACTGGTTATAAGTGTTGACCCAGTTCTCGGGCACGAATTTCACCTCGCCGCTCTCGACCACATCAATGGCTTTTTGCGCGATACTCTTTCCGTCGGGCCCCGGTTTCGTTGTGGCGACGAACCACTGGTCGGTGAGCATGGGCTCGACGATCTGCCCGGTGCGCGTGCAGCGCGGCACCATCAGCTTGTGCTTTTTCACTTCCCCCAACAGTCCCTCAGCCTCGAACTCAGCAACGATCTTTTTGCGGGCTTCGAAGCGGTCAAGGCCGCGGAACGCGGCGGGTGCCTGGTCATTGATGGTCGCATCCAGATTCAAAACGGAAATCGTGGGCAAATCATGCCGCTGCCCCACCATGTAATCGTTGAAATCATGCGCTGGAGTGACTTTCACGACTCCTGTGCCGAAGTCCTTGTCGACGTAGGCGTCGGCAATGATGGGCACCAGGCGCCCAGTGATGGGAAGCTTCACGTGCTTGCCGATCAGATTGCGGTAACGCGCGTCATCCGGGTGAACCATCACTGCGGTGTCGCCAAGCATCGTCTCAGGCCGAGTGGTAGCTACGAGGACCGAGCCCGAACCATCCGCCAAGGGATAGCGCAAGTGCCAGAGAAAACCATCTTCCTCCGCGCTTTCCACTTCCAGGTCACTGACCGCGCTGCGTAACACCGGATCCCAATTCACCAAGCGCTTGCCACGGTAGATCAGGCCCTGTTCGTGTAGCAGTACGAAGGTCTCCACTACCGCCTTGGACAACTTGTCATCCATGGTGAAGTACTGATGGGACCAGCTTACCGAGTCCCCCATGCGGCGCATTTGGCTCGTAATGGTGTCGCCCGATTGCTCCTTCCATTCCCAAATCTTGCGCACAAATGCGTCCCGCCCCAGTTCGTGCCGGCTCGTGCCATTTTGCTGCAGCTGTCGCTCCACCACGATCTGGGTTGCGATTCCGGCGTGGTCAGTTCCCGGCACCCAAAGGGTGTTGAATCCCCGCATGCGGTGGTAGCGCGTAAGCGCGTCCATCACTGTTTGATTAAACGCGTGCCCCATGTGAAGCGTGCCGGTCACGTTGGGTGGAGGAAGCTGGACGCAGAAGGATGGACGTGAGGCATCCAGTGTGGGCTCAAACCAGCCACGCTGCTCCCATTGCGCGCTCCAGCGCGATTCGATGTCTTTAGGCTCGAATGATTTAGCGAGTTCTGTCATTGATGGAATAGATACAAAGAGGTCGATTAATCGGCGGGCGCGCGTCACGTCAAAAGATGCTCGCCTGCATTGTTCTGACCGAGGATGACGTAATTCACCTTACGAATATCTGCCAACTGCGTACCGCCCGCATAGGAGATGGAGCTTTGCAGGTCTTCTTCCATCTCTTTGAGCGTATCGACCAGCCGGCCCTTGATTGGTTCCAGGATGCGCTTGCCCTCGACGTTGCGGCGTTGGCCCTTGTTGAACTCCGAGGCGCTTCCAAAGTACTCCTTGTAGAGTTGGCCATCGACTTCCACGGTCTGCCCCGGAGATTCCTCGTGGCCGGCCAGCATGGATCCGATCATGACCATTGCGGCTCCGAAGCGCACGCTCTTGGCAATATCGCCGTGCTCCCGAATGCCGCCGTCCGCAATAATTGGTTTGGTCGCTACGCGTGCACACCACTTCAAAGCCGAGAGTTGCCAGCCGCCGGTGCCGAATCCGGTTTTC
Organism: Pseudomonadota bacterium; assembly: GCA_019351955.1. Lineage (GTDB taxonomy): Bacteria > Pseudomonadota > Gammaproteobacteria > Burkholderiales > Burkholderiaceae_C > Thiomonas_A. The sequence goes on along the minus strand of JABBOE010000013.1, from coordinate 39,959 downwards.
ATCCGAGTGATGCACACCTTGCCCGGGCCGATGCCAACCTTGGTTGCGTCCGCGCCCCAGCCTTCCAGGTCGATCACTGACTCTGGCGTGCCAATGTTGCCGGCAATGACGAAGGTTCGCGGAAGGCGATGCTTGATATGGGCGATCATGTGCTGCACGCTGTCAGCATGGCCGTGAGCGATATCAATGGTGATGAAGTCAGCGCCGAGGCCCTCGGCAGCAAGCCTGTCCACGACGTCCCGGTCCGCAGGCTTGACCCCCAGCGAGATGGATGTGAACAGATTCGCCTCGTGCATCTGACGCGCAAAGGCCACGGCGTCAACGTCGAAGCGGTGCATGATGTAAAAGTAACCATGAGCGGCCAGCCAGCGTGCGATGTGTGCATCAATCACGGTCTTCATGTTTGCGGGCACGATGGGCAGCCGGAAGGTGCGCCCACCAAAGGTCAGGGACGGGTCGCACTCAGCACGGCTCGCCACCCGACAACGCCTGGGAAGCAGCAAAATATTCTCGTAATCGAAGATGTCCACGATGCACTCCGATGCAAGCCCCATTGCGGGGCCTTGCGCACGCAAAAAACCGGGCGCGCGCAGAAAATTTCGGGCGCAACCCGGGTGAGACATTGTAGGCTCCGCCAACCTTGCTGCGCAGGCCCGTGCCGCGGCCAGACGCGGACCGCGACACCTAGAATGGCGCCATGTCCGATCTATTGGCTCACCTCAATCCAGAGCAGCTTGCTGCTGTCACGCTGCCACCGGAGAACGCGCTAATTTTGGCGGGCGCCGGAAGCGGGAAAACACGTGTCTTGACTACCCGTATTGCTTGGCTCATCTCAACCGGGCAAGTGTCGCCGGCCGGGATCCTGGCGGTGACGTTTACCAACAAGGCGGCAAAGGAGATGCTTGCGCGGCTATCGGCCATGTTGCCCATTCCCGTGCGTGGCATGTGGGTGGGGACATTTCACGGCCTATGCAATCGGTTTTTGCGGGCACATTGGAAGGCGGCGGGCCTGCCGCAGACGTTCCAGATTCTTGACGCGCAGGATCAACTCTCGGCTGTCAAACGACTGCTTAAGAGCCTCAACGTGGATGAACAGCGCGCGCCGCCCAAGCAGGTGGCTTGGTTCATCAACGACTGCAAGGAAGATGGCATGCGCGCGAAGGACTGCGATGTGCGCGATGCCCAGAGCCGCCTGTTGGTAGAGATCTATGTGGCCTACGAGGCTCAGTGTCAGCGCGAGGGGGTGGTGGACTTCGCCGAGCTGCTGCTGCGCACATACGAGGTGCTTCGCGATCATGCAGACATCCGCGAGCATTATCGGACCCGTTTCCGCCATATCCTTGTCGATGAGTTCCAGGACACGAACCGTCTGCAGTACCAGTGGCTCAAACTGCTGGCCGGGCCGGGGGAGAAGCAAGCGAGCAGCGTGGTGGCTGTGGGTGATGACGACCAAAGTATCTACGCCTTTCGCGGAGCGAATGTGGGCAACATGGATGACTACCAGCGCGAGTTCCATGTGCACCGCATCATCAAGCTCGAGCACAATTACCGCTCCCAAGCCAACATTCTTGATGCCGCGAACTACCTCATTGCACACAACACCCGCCGCTTAGGTAAAAATCTGAGGACCGATGCCGGCGCAGGCGAGTTGGTCCGAGTGATCGAGCAGCCCACGGACCAGCAGGAAGCAGCTTGGCTTGTCGAGGAGATCCGTCTGCTGCTGCGCGACGGATTTTCGCGTGACCAGATCGCCATTCTTTATCGCTCCAACGCGCAGTCGCGTGTGATCGAAGGGGCGCTGTTCAATGCAGCGATTCCTTATCGTGTCTACGGTGGACTGCGCTTTTTCGAACGCGCTGAAGTCAAACATGCGCTTGCCTACCTGCGCCTGCTCGACAATTCACATGACGACAACGCATTTTTGCGTGTGGTGAACTTTCCTCCGCGCGGAATTGGTGCGCGTACCCTGGAGCAGTTGCAGGATGCCGCGCGAGTACGCCAGGTTCCGCTTGCCGATGCCATTTCTGCGCTTGGTGGGCGCGGAGCCGCGAGCCTCCAGGCTTTCGTCGAGATGTTGGCTAGAGCTCGTGCGGATTGCGCAGCATTGTCCCTTCCGAATCTTGTGCGCCATGCGCTGGAACTCTCCGGGCTGCTTGCGCATTACCGCAGCGAGCGCGATGGGCAGGACAGGGTAGAGAACCTCGAGGAACTGGTCAACGCTGCTGCTGCTTTCGTCACGCAGGAGGGCTTTGGGCTGGAAGCGGTGGCACTTGCGCTGCAGCCACTGTCGGAGCAGGCGCTGCTAAACCTTCAGGCCGTTGATCCCGCGACGGGTGAGACGCTCTCACCGCTAACCGCTTTTCTCACACATGCCGCGTTGGAGGCGGGTGACAATCAGGCGCAGGCCGGGCAAGACGCAGTGCAGATGATGACTGTGCATGCCGCCAAGGGCCTTGAGTTTGACGTTGTTTTCATCACAGGACTCGAGGAGGGTTTGTTTCCTCATGAAAACGCGATGAACGAGGCCGATGGCATTGAGGAGGAGCGAAGACTGATGTATGTGGCCATCACCCGCGCCCGTAAGCGCCTTTACCTGAGCCATGCGCAAAGCCGAATCTTGCATGGCCAAACGCGGTACAACCTGCGCAGCCGCTTCTTGGAGGAACTGCCCGAAGGCACGCTCAAGTGGCTTTCAAGCCGGGCCGTGGGTGGTGGATTCAGCCCATCCATTGGCTTGAGCATTCGCTCGCCATGGAAGGATGCGCCGGCCCCGACGTTCACACCGGCGGAGGACTTTCAACACCAATCGGCGCCCGGTTTGCGCGTGGGTCAGTCGGTATTCCACACCAAGTTCGGTGAGGGTGTCATCCTGACACTTGAGGGTCGGGGGGCCGACGCCCGCGCCCAGGTGCGCTTTAATCGGCACGGCCCGAAGTGGCTCGCGCTCAGCATTGCCAAGCTTACAGTGGTCAATTGAGCCGTGACCTCTCGAAGGTCAGCATCGTCTCAGCGCTTGACCACGACTGGGGAATCCGGCAGTTCATTTCGCGTGGCGCCGCCCAAATTAGGCGCATGTTCGGCAAGCAGTGTGGTCAACCCAGCGATACCACGGAGGACAGCCTCCAGATGCCGGCCCGCTCGGAGTTGCTCTTCCATGTCTTGGCATACGGACTGCCATTGCGCCGGCGCGACCTTCGACGTGAGGCCGCGGTCGCACACGATTTCCACTGCGTGCTCAGCGAGCAGAAGGTAAATCAACACGCCGTCATTGTGTTCGGTATCCCATACCCGCAGCAGCGAGAACAGTTCGACTGCGCGCTGGCGGGGCGTGACACCGCGAAGCAACTCGGGCCAGTCCAGCGTACCCTCGATCGCCACGCGGATTTCGCCTCCGTGCAGGCGTTCGGCGCCATGCACGGCCTGCGTGATGGCCTGCATTGCGCGGCGGGGGAATAGCACGTGTACCCTGGCGGCGGGAAAGAATGCGTGGCGCACAAAGCGTGCCAGATCCCGACTTACCATCGTCCCGATGCTCCGCCGCCGCCAAAGCCCCCACCGCCGCCGGAATAGCCCCCGCCCAGACCGCCCCCGCCAAAACCGCCTCCGCCGAAGCCTCCGGGCCAGCCGCCAATGCGGATGCCGCTGAATACGACAACAAACGCAACCACAGCTGCCAACAGCCCCAACAAACCTGAGCCGGCGAGCAACCAGCCGGTTAGGCCGGCAACAGTAGCTGAGGCGCCTGCACCCAGTAGCCGGCCGATCGCGGCGCTAAGCGCATGGCCGAGGACGATGGCGCCAAATATGATGAAGAGGCCGAGTTCGATCGGTGACGCCTGCGGTGATTGCGCCCGCTGCACTTGGGCAGGCGCGGGCGGAAGCGCTTCGCCTTCGATCAGTTGCATCAGCCGCGCCACCCCAGCCTGGATTCCTCCGTCATAGTCGCCAAGACGAAATCGCGGCGTGATGTCCTCGGCGATGATGCGCTTGGCACTGGCGTCTGGAATCGCCCCCTCCAGTCCGTAGCCCACCTCAATGCGGACTGCATGGTCATCCTTGGCAACCAGCACCAGCACGCCGTCGTCGACGCCCTTCCGGCCCAGCTTCCAGATACTGGTGACGCGAATTGAGTATTGCTCGACGCTCTCCGGCAGCGTGGTGGGCACGATGAGCACCGCAATCTGGCTTCCTTTGCGCGCCGAGAAGCCCGCGAGTTGTGCATCCAACTGTTGAACTTGTCGCGTGCTCAGTGACCTTGTGAGATCAGTCACCGGTGCGTTGAGGGGCGGAACGGCAACCAGAGCCCACGCAGGTACCAGCGACGCAAGGCACAGGAGCGCTCCACATAGCAAGTGAGAGGCAGTGCGCCGCATCATGATCGAACTCTGGCAGGGCAACGCTGCCCTCAATTCGATGCCGCGGGCTCTGGTCTTGGCGCAACAGAGCCAAAATCGACCTTGGGGGGCGTGGCGATCACGCTTTCGTTGTCGACAGTGAAGCTTGGCCTGACCTTATATCCGAGCGCCGTGGCCGTGAGGTTGCTCGGGAACTGACGTACCGTGTTGTTGTAGGCCTGCACCGCCTCGATATAGCGCATGCGGGCAACGGTGATACGGTTTTCCGTGCCCTCGAGTTGCGCCTGCAAATCGCGAAACGATGCATCGGCCTTGAGTTGCGGATAGTTCTCGGACACAGCGATGAGGCGTGACAGGGCGCTTGTCATCTGTTGCTGAGCCGCCTGAAATCTGGCAAAGGCTTGCGGGTCGTTCACGAGTTCAGGCGTCGCACTGACGGAGCCAACGGATGCGCGCGCCTCTGTCACGGCTGTAAGAACTTCCTTTTCATGGCTGGCGTACCCCTTGACCGTTGCAACCAGGTTCGGTACGAGATCGGCTCGGCGTTGGTATTGATTGAGGACCTCCGCCCACGAGGCTTTGACCTGCTCGTCCTGGCGCTGCAGAGCGTTGTAGCCGCAACCACTGAGACTTGAAGCAAGAAGGATCAGGGCGGCAATTAGACGGAGTCGTCGCATGATGGGCCTCGCTGTTCGGTATGAATTTGTGACATACCGAAGCATACGGTGTCATTTTGCGTCGCGCTCAGTTCGATTGTTGGGAGGCGTTTGGAGGGTGGCTGCGACGTCCGGACCAGGGTCAGGGATCAGGCTGCGCACGCTTGCATAGAAAGATAGGATAAAGGCGAGAAACAGGAACAGCGCCACGGGCAGGCTTAGTAACGTGGCGGCTTCCGGACTTGCCCCGGCTAACTGGGCCAAAAGCACGATGATGATGGGGACGGCGGAAAAGAGCAGGAACCACTGGACGCTATAGAGCATGAACGCGCGCAGGTTGCCTAACACGATGACGAAGCTTGTGAAGAGTGCCTGCCAAGGGCCCATTCCCCACCAACTCACCAAGGGCGGGGCGAACCAAAACGCCATGGACACCGGCACATAGGCTAGCGTTGCCAGTAATGCCGCAATGCGCAAGGCCCCGCTCTTGACTAGCGCGGCAGACGGCATGGTGCCAAACAGTAGCATTCGCAACAGCGCGCCGCCGTCCACCCACGATGCAAGCGCTAGGACGCCAACGACGGCCGCCGTATAGAGCACGCCAAGCAAGAGCATGGCGCGTACACGTGGGCGATCCGTGCGTAAACCAGCCAATAGGACTGTGGGCCACACCGTTTCGCCCATGGCGATTTTTCGAGATGCAAGCATGAAGCCCAAAGTGGCGATCTGCACGACCAGTAGTGGAACCAGCCCACCGAGCACCGGCAGCATGGAGAACAGGCCTACCGCGAGGATGTAGCTGCTCATCATGAGCAGCACGCTCCAAGGCTGGCGCAGTAGCCAGATGAAACCCAGCTTGACCCAACTCAGGCCCTCGCGGGCGGGGACAGTACGCAGTTGCATGGTGGTTGGGGGTGATATGGTGAACCCGGGCACAACAGGCGGTGCCTGGCTCAGACTGGCGCGTGTTTGGCCTGCGCCGCCTGCACGCGCTGGCGTAGTACACGCTCGAAATGAGCGGGATCGTGGGGTTGGAGCAGGTGCGCATCGCGCGGAAGATAAAAGTCTGCCAGACGAGAGGTCCAAAAGCGCAGCGCCGCAGCGCGCAGAGCAGCAGGAAGCAGGGTGATTTCTTCGGGGTGCAGGCTACGGACCTGTTCGTAGGCGTTGATCATGGCTTGGGTGCGCTCAGCATCCAGGACGCCGGAAGGCTGGACGATGCACCAGTCGTTCAAGGCGACGGCCAAGTCGAATACCCATGTATCGCGCCCCGCGAAATACCAGTCGAAAACGCCTGACAGGATGCCATTGTCGAACAGCGCGTTATCGCGGAACAAGTCGGCATGCACCGCGCTGCGCGGCAGGCGGCTGAATGCGGGGTCCTCTGCGAGTGCGATCTGGTAGGCAAGTTCCGCCTCCAGCAAGGCTCGCTGTTCGGCGTTGAGGTAGGGCAAGATCCGTGGAATCGTTTCACGCTGCCAGGCCAACCCGCGCAGGTTGGGTTGTTGCAAGGGGAAATCCACGGCTGCCAAGTGCATGCGGGCCAAACAGGTACCGATCTGTGCACAATGCGTGGGGTCCGGCTGCAATTCGCTGCGGCCGGGCAGACGCGTGACCAAGGCAGCTGGTTTGTGCTTGATTTCATGCAGGATGCGGCCGTCACGGTCAGCCATCGGGTCCGGCACGGGAATGGTGTGTGTGGCCAGATGGTGCATCAACCGCAGATAAAACGGAAGCTGCTCGGAACGGAGGCGCTCGAACAGCGTCAGGACAAAGCATCCGCGCGTAGTCGTGACGAAGTAATTGGTGTTCTCAATACCGCTCGCTATTCCTTGCAGTTCGGTAAGTGAGCCGAGGTCAAAGCCAGTCAGGAAGGCTCGGACGTCGTTTGCCTCGAGTGGAGTGAAGACAGCCATGGACGAAGTCAGGACAGGCGCAACGCGCGTGGCGCGCAGGCCGCGCAGTGTACTGGCGTGTGGGTTTGACGTGGGAGGCGGCCCTGCGGGCGGGCCAAGATCATTTGAACGTGCCGATAGTCCACTGCGCGCGGCCCTGCATGTTTGCTGGGTCTGTGCTAGACGAAACATCGGGTGGCACGATGTTGTAGGCGGCGCCTCCGTGAAGCGGTTGCACATGAATCACGGTGGTCGCGCCACGGACCTGCCGCTCTTGGATGCGCATCGCACGATCCTGCGTCACCTGGTTGCGCACGACAGGTTCGGGATATTTGGATTTGGGCTGGGTGTCGGCCAAGCTGCTCTTGGGCGAAGGGCGAACAGGCGAGCCAACCTGCGCCCACGCGTCGCTCCATGCAAGAGAGATGGACAGGACCAAGCATGCGGCACGGCGTACGGATCGAGCACAGTTCATGGAGTCAATTTTAACGGCGCGCCAAGGCAGCACTGTCGCGCGCGGCCAGACGGGTCGTACCAAAGGTCCGGCCATGCGCTGATAATCCTAGCCATGACACACCAATCCGACAACGCTCCGACTTTGCTGCTGGTCGACGGCTCCAGTTACCTCTACCGCGCTTTTCACGCAATGCCCGATCTGCGCGGCCCACAGGGCGAGCCCATTGGCGCGCTTTACGGCATGGTTGCCATGTTGCGGCGCCTGCGCGAACAGTACCCTCCTACCAAGGGTTATCGCCTGGCGGGGTGCGTTTTTGATTCCAAGGGTCCCACCTTTCGCAACGCCATGTACGCCGATTACAAGGCCCAGCGCGCGCCGATGCCTGAGGAATTGGTGCAGCAGATCGAACCGATACACGAAGCGGTGCGCCTCATGGGGTGGCCGCTGCTCGAAGTGCCGCACGTCGAGGCTGACGACGTAATTGGCACGCTGGCGGTACGCGCGCATGCCAGGCGTGTGCGCACACTTATTTCCACGGGGGACAAGGATCTTGCACAGTTGGTGAACGACCACATCAGTCTGGTGAACACGATGAGCAACGAGGTTTTAGACGAGGAGGGCGTGCTGACCAAATTTGGCGTCCCGCCGCGGATGATTGTCGACTACCTTGCACTGGTGGGTGACAGCGTGGACAACGTGCCTGGGGTCCGCAATGTCGGCCCCAAGACAGCCGTGAAGTGGTTAAGTCAATACGGATCGTTGGCGGGCGTGGTCGCGCATGCCGAGGAAATACCAGGTGCGGCAGGGAAATACCTGCGAGAGGCACTTGCGTGGCTGCCCACGGCGCGCAAGCTCGTCACGATTGCTACGGATTGCAGCCTCGATGGTTACGTGCAGGATTTCGATGCCGATCTGTGCCCGCAACCCGAAGATGCGGCCGCGCTCATCCCGTTTTTTCAGCGCTACGGACTCAAGAAGTTCTTGCACGAATTGCAAGCGCAACAACCCTCGCGTCAGGGCTCCCTCCTTGCTGACCGCGAGCTGAACCATGAGGGCGCCGCCGATCTGCCCGCCCAACCTGCCCAACGCGCCGGGCGCTATGAGACGGTGTGTACATGGGAGCAATTTGATGCATGGTTGGCGCGCGTTGACAGCGCCCCGCTCACGGCTTTGGACACGGAGACAGACTCGCTCGAGCCGATGCGCGCGCGGCTGGTGGGGTTGTCGATATGCGTCGAACCAGGGCACGCTGCCTACATCCCTCTCGCGCATGCTTACCCAGGAGCACCTGCCCAGTTGCCCCTTGATGCGGTCCTCCAGCGTCTCAAGCCCTGGCTGGAAAGCGCGACCAAGCCCAAGTTGGGCCAAAACAGCAAATACGATCGCCATGTGCTGCAAAATGCTGGCGTCACCGTGCGGGGCTACGTCCATGACACGCTTCTGCAAAGCTATGTGCTTGAGGCGCACAAGACGCACAGCTTGGACAGCCTGGTGGTGCGGCACCTCGGGCGTAACGACACCTTGAGCTATGAGCAGGTCTGCGGCAAGGGTGCTAACGCGATTACTTTCGACCAAGTCGCGCTTGACCTTGCCACCCGGTACAGCGGTGAGGACGCCGACCTGTGCATGCAGGTCCACCGCACTTTGTTCCCGCGTATCGAGGCCGACACCGGGTTGGCGCGCATCTACGAACTGGAGATCCAGGTCAGCCGCGTGTTGCAGCGCATGGAGCGTACCGGGGTCTTAATTGATGTTGCGGCGCTGCATGTGCAGAGCGCGGAATTGGCTGCCAAAATGCACGATCTTGAGGCGCGTGCCTACACTCTGGCCAGTGGGCCGTTCAATTTGGCGAGCCCCAAGCAGATCGGCGAGATTCTTTTTGATCGTTTGCAACTGCCGGTGCAGAAAAAAACGGCATCGGGTACGCCGTCCACGGACGAAGAGGTCTTAGAAAAGCTTTCTGAAAATTACCCGCTACCCCGCGTCATCCTTGACCATCGCGGTCTTTCCAAGCTCAAGAGCACGTATACCGAAAAACTGCCCCTCATGGTCAATGAGGAAACCGGGCGCGTGCATACCAATTATTCGCAAGCCACTGCTGTGACCGGCAGGTTGGCGTCGAACGAGCCCAACCTGCAGAACATTCCGGTGCGCACAACCGAAGGTCGGCGTATTCGGGAGGCCTTCATTGCGCCAGAAGGCTGGTTGATTGCATCAAGTGATTATTCCCAAATTGAGTTGCGCATCATGGCGCACCTGTCACAGGATAAGGGGTTGCTGGCAGCATTCGCAGCCGGCGAGGACATTCATCGCGCCACAGCTTCTGAGATTTTTGGCGTTACGCCCATCGAAGTTAATGCTGACCAGCGCCGGATGGCCAAGGTGATCAACTTCGGTTTGATCTATGGCATGAGCGCATTCGGTCTTGCGCGTAATCTGGGGTTGGAACGCGATGCAGCCAAGCTCTACATCGACCGCTACTTCGCGCGCTACCCCGGGGTTGCGGCCTATATGGACCGCACACGTGCTCAAGCCAAGGCCACGGGCTTTGTGGAGACGGTGTTTGGGCGTCGCCTTTGGTTGCCCGAGATCAACTCTCCAAATGGGCCTCGGCGTGCTGCCGCTGAACGTGCCGCGATCAATGCGCCGATGCAGGGGACCGCGGCAGACCTTATCAAGATGGCGATGATTGCGGTGGACAGCGCATTGGCGCGCGAAGGATTGCAGACCCGCATGGTGATGCAGGTTCACGACGAACTCGTGCTTGAAGTCCCGCTTGACGAAACCGAGTGGGTGCGCACCGAGATTCCTCGGTTGATGGCCGGCGTGGCCAGACTTGATGTTCATCTCTTGGCAGAACTCGGCACGGGCAAAAACTGGGAACTGGCGCATTGATCATTTGCTCGCCAGTTCCCATGCCTCGCCCGGCCCGACGCATGGCCGATCACGTAGCGAGCCATGACCGCCAGTGCATCAATCGACTTCCGCATGTCGGTGGCGCCAGGCGCCAGCCAAACGCCATCGACAGGAACCTCGAGCACAGCGCGCCCAACGCAGTCAGTGCGGCGATAAGGGTCGATGCGTCAAAGCCGACTGCAAAATCAATGCGCGCATACCCCGAAACAACTGAAACCCCGAGGGTGCTCCAAACCGAGCAGTCCTTTCAAGTTGGACGTGCGTCAGCGGTTCAGTGATTTGCAGCGGAACGAATTCCGCCGTCATCAGCGACGTGCTGGCGACCTTCCCGTGTGACTGCTGGCGGTCATGCCCCACTTCGTGTTTGAAGACTCCGCGCCACCGCGCGAAGGTCTTCACGCTCAGCCCGTGGGCATCGCAGTAGATCTGCTGCGTTTGACCGCTGGCCTCTTGCAATCCCTGCTGACACGACTCGCACTCGGAGTTTCGGTAGCGTGAGTCAGGCGGCGAGAGCTGCGCATGGCTAGGAGGGGAGGAAATGGGCGCTTACAGTGAGATCTCACCGCCTTTGATTTTCGCCACCGCGTGCGGGAAAAGGTCGGGGGTTCCCACGACGCTCACCCCGGCATCGAGCCGCGGTGAGCCGCTTCGGTGGGTTCCTGCTGCTGCGGCATGGCTGCACCACTGACTTCGCGGGCGCTCTGGGCGTGTCCCGGCCTTCAATCCAAGTTAAATCGACAGCATTGAGCAGACCGACCGCAAGGCCCTCAACGATGCCTGCGCCGTCCGCGCCATTCTTCCCCACCCCGAACGGCCGGGCTTGTCCTGCATCGGGTCAGCGCACCACCAGCACCGGTATTTTGGTGTGTGAGAGTACGCGCGCGGTCTGGCTCCCCAGCAGGGCAGAGGTCAACCCTCCGCGGCCGTGGGAGGACATTACGATCAGGTCGCAGTGGTCGCGCTCAGCGACCGCGAGCAGGCCGCGCCAAGCCAGCGTGTCTTCCTGCACGGCAGTGTTGCAGGCGATGCTGGCGGCTTTGGCCGCATCTGCAACCTTTTGCACAGCTGCATCAGCCTGAGCACGGATGGCTTCCTGCCAACCCTCGATGCCGGTGGGCATGACTTCAATGGCGCCGATATAGGGATAGAGATCTACGACCGAAACCGCCGTCACCTTGGCCCCATTCACCTTCGCTTGTTCAATGGCAATGGGAATTGCTCGCTCAGCGAACTCCGAGCCGTCTGTCGTAATGAGGATGTGTTTGAACATGAAAATCTCCAAAGAACAGGGGAAAACCGGCGACGATGGCAGAGTGACGCAATGCCGACGAAAAGGCAGCGGCGTCTAATGCTCAGCGCACCACTAGGACCGGCAATTGGGAGTGAGTAAGAAGTTTTTGTGTCTCGCTGCCCAGGAGCACGGCCTGGACGCCGCGTCTGCCGTGCGATGCCATGACCACCAAATCGCATCCTTTCTCGTTAGCCGCCTCAAGGACAGCCTTCCAGGGATGAATGTCCTCGGACACAACGCATTCACAGCCCACGCCCGCTGCCTTGCAGGCGTCCACCAACGGTTGAAGCGCCGCCTCGGCCGCCTTCGTGGTGCTAGCGCGGTATTCGTCGGCCGTGATCGGCACGGATTCGGCCAGACCTGAGTAAGGATAAGGATCCGTCACCGTCACGCCCACCACAGCCGCGCCGCATTGCTTGGCGAGTTGCACGGCCGGCGCAATGGCCTTGGTTGCTGTCGCTGAGCCGTCGGTGGGAACCAGAATCTTGCTGTACATCACATGCTCCTTAGTTGGCGAAAGATCAAGACGGAAGAATATCTTGCGTCTAGCGGCGCCGTCAGGCTTTGATCTGATGCAACGTTTGCGCGTGAAAATGACTAAGTTTGGGCCGATTGCCCGATTAGGCCGCCGGATCCTTGATTGGTGTGCCGCTCACCATGGGGCGTTCAGGATCGGCGCACCATTCGCTCCAAGAACCTGGATAGAGCAACGAGCCTCCCAGCCCGACGTGATCCAGAGCCAGGATGTTGTGGCAAGCGGATACGCCCGACCCGCACTGGTTGACGACCTCATGGGGTTTGCGCTTGTCCAGCACAGCCAGCCATTCCGCGCGCAGCGCGTCGACCGGCTTGAAACGTCCGTCACTGTGCAAATTGCTGCGGAAAAAGCGGCACACAGCGCCGGGGATATGGCCAGCCCTGGGGTCAAGGGTCTCGCCTTGGCCGGCATAGCGTTCTGGCGAGCGGGCGTCCACGAGCAGACGCTGGCCATGGCGCAGGTTGGCCAGTACATCGTCCACCTTAACGAATCCAACAAGGGCGGGTCGGGCCTGAAAATCTCCAACGGGTCGTGGAGCAGGCGTTTCGGCTTGGGACGTTCCGCCTGCTGCGATCCACGCCTGCCAGCCGCCGTCGAGCACGGCAACCCGCTCATGGCCCAGCCAGCGGAGCAGCCACCACAGGCGTGCTGCGTAAGGCCCCTGTGCGCGATCGTAGGCGATTACCTGTTGGCCGTCGCGTAGGCCCCGTGCACGCAGCAAAGCAGCGAAGGCGTCCCGGTCCGGAAGCGGGTGACGACCGTTGTGCGGGCCGGGCGAAGACGACAAATCGCGATCCAGATGAAAGTGAACCGCGCCCGGAATATGGCCACTGGCGTAGTCGTGTGCCCCGGCAACAGGGTCGCTGAGCTCGTGGCTGCAGTCGGCGACAAATGCCTCTGAGAGAACATCCCGCAGCTGCGACGCGGAAATCAGAGTGTGATGGTAGGTCATGGAAGGGTGACACCGGTCAGGAGTCCTTGATTATGCCTTCGCGAAAGGTATTTGGATTGCTCGGCCGCAGGCTTCGGCCGATTTCATGCGCTCTGTTTATGAGCCGGAGCGCCAAATTCTCTCTGGACAGAAATCTTCCCATCCCTCGATCGGGAACGTCCGCGATCCCCAGTTCATGACGCGTGCACGGCTTACGCTGCCTTCAGGGCGAACCGGGGGTTCTCGCGAACCTCTGGGATGGTCGCCATTCCGACCGCACATTCCACCAGCAACTCCATCGCCGTGCCGTCATTGAAAGTGAAGGCACGACGTTGCATATGACCGCCTTGGCCTGGCGTGCCGACGCGCTATTGCCGCCACGCCAACGGCCAAAGCGTCGTCGTGTTGGCCGTACTCTCGTTTATCGACGCACATTAACCGCTGCGGGTGGTGCGGCTTTCGGTCGCCTTCGCGGGTTTGGCTTCGAGCTACTGCGGCACGGCCTGAACCTGAACCTTTTACCGTCGCCGTTGGGCTCGACCGGCGAGTACCGTTCAGGATCACGCGCTGGCGTTGTCGACGGGTCGCGGCGCAGCCAGACCGATGTCCCTTGGCTGAACTCCCCCCAATGCACGCTGCCGTGCGCGGGCCGGTCTCACCAGGGTGATGTACTGCCGGTGCCAGGCCCAAGCAGGACGAGCAGGGGCGCTGGCAGCGCAACGGCGCATCCGCCAAATCGGAGTTCAATGCCGCGATCCTGCGCTCAGCATTGGGCAAGACGAAAGACTATTCGACATACAAGGCGCTGCGAGCGGGCAATCTGAGCCGGACCGTGCCAGCGCAGCACAGCTCGCAGGACCGTGCGGCGTGTGGCCACTTTCCCCCGGACAACCAGCCCACGCAGGCCGCTTCTGTCTGTCCGCGCTGCGGGCATCCGGTCAGCGCCGACGCCAACGCATCCCGCGTGATTGCGCAGCGCGGCGTGGATGAGGCTCTCGCGGGATCGTACCGAGAGCTCGACCGCCAGCGCACGATGCGCCCGCGGTTCAAGGGCCGACCAGGGTTGGAACGATCCGAAGGCGCGCCCATGGAGAACACGGGCAGTCTGGACGGCCGTCATGCCGTCCCGCTCCGGTCGGTCAAGTGCGAAACCCCCGCGACAACGCCATGCGTTGTCGCGGGGGGGGGGCTAAATTTACAGCCTTTGTCCTCAAAGCGGCTTCATGCAGCCGCGCTCACCTTGTTGCGGTACCACTCGTGGAAATGGCGCATGCCGTCTTCCATAGGAGTCTGGTAGGGGCCGGCTTGATCATCGCCCCGCTCCATCAAGGCGCGGCGTCCAGCATCCATGCGTTCCGCGATCTCATCGTCTTCCGTGCAGGTTTCCATGTAGGCGGCGCGTTCAGCCTCGATGAATGCGCGCTCGAAGGCGACGATTTCCTCGGGGTAGTAGAACTCAACCACATTCAGCGTCTTCTGCGGGCCCTGCGGATACAAGGCCGATACCACCAGTACATGTGGGTACCATTCCACCATGATGTTGGGATACAGGGTAAGCCAGATCGCACCATGTTCGGGCGGCACACCTTGGCGGAAATTGAGCACGGCTTCGTGCCATTTCGCGTAAACCTTGCTTCCGGCCTTGCTCAATGCGTTGTTGATGCCCACGGTCTGCACGCTGAAAGCAGTCCCGAACTGCCAGCGCAAATCATCGCAGCTCACGAACTGCCCTAACCCGGGGTGGAAGGGGGCGACGTGGTAGTCCTCCAGATACACCTCGATGAATGTCTTCCAGTTGTAGTCGCATTGGTGCATCTCGACGTGGTCAAGCACATAACCCTTGAAGTCGAGGTACGCGCCCGCCTGCAAGCCCGCTAATGCTTGTGCCACATCGAAGCCGTTGCATTCGAAAAGAAGCCCGTTCCAACTTTGTGGCTGGGCGTAGCGCTGTAAATGCAGGCAGGGGTCTTCGTCGAAATGGGGCGCGCCAATCAATTCGCCATCGAACTTGTAGGTCCAGCGATGCAAAGGGCAAACAATATTGCGGCCGGTCTGACCGAGTCCCTTGAGCATGACGGCTTGGCGGTGACGGCACACGTTGGAGAGCAGATCAACCGACCCTGCGGCATTGCGCAGTAGCACGCGACCGTCGCCTTCGTGGGGCAGCGCATAGTAATCACCGGCGTTCGGCACGGCGAGTTCATGCCCGAGATAGCGTGGCCCGCCATCGAAGATGAGCTGTTTCTCCTTCGCATAAAGCTCGGCGTCAAAATATGCCGTGACCGGCAGTTGGGTTTTGCTCGGGGCCAGATGCACGCTCAAATCCGACATGATGGGCTTCAAATCTCCTGAAAAATCAAATAAATAACGCAAGTCAATTGTAGACCGCCCCGGCTATTCCGAGGTTGGCTATGCCTGCCAGTATGGCTTGCGCCCCAGCCGATAAAATGCCGTATCACCTTTTCCCTTGATTGAGCCAGCCCTGCCGCATCCGTTGATTCGGTTCACGGCGGCATTCCCGCTACAGCCATGAATGCAACTACGCGCAAACAGACCCTGGTCGATGCACAGCCCGCCAGTTACGAGGACGCCACGGCGGAGCTGGAGCAACTTGTGCAGCAACTCGAATCCGGTCAGATGAGCCTTGATGACACACTGAAGTCGTACCAGCGCGGAGCCGGCCTGTTGCGTTATTGCCGCGAGAAGCTCCAAGCGGTGGAGCAGCAGATCCAGATGCTGGATGGAACAGAGCTCAAGCCCTATGCAAATGACCGCGCCTCCGGTAATTGATGGTATGCCGGATTCTGATGCGCCTAGCGCAAGTCTTTCAATGATGCGAGACTGGGATCATTCGGGAGCCGCATTGCAGGATGCAGAGCCTGCGTTCGACGCCTGGGTGCATACACATGTTGCGCGAATTCAGTCGTTGATTGAGCATCATGTTCCCGGGTACTCTGCGGTCAGCCCCGCTTTGGCCGAGGCAATGCACTATGCGGCGGCCCTTGGGGGCAAGCGTATACGGCCCCTGTTGGTGTGGGCAGCGGGCGAATGCTTCAATGGTGCACCCGCGGCGCTGGACGCTGCGGCATGCGCGGTCGAACTCGTTCATGCCTACTCCTTAGTGCACGATGATTTGCCCTGCATGGACAACGACATCCTTCGCCGTGGGTTGCCTACGGTGCACGTGCAATTCGGGCAAGCCATGGCACTATTGGCTGGAGATGCGCTGCAAAGCCGTGCATTTGAGGTCCTTACGTCCAACCCTGCGGTGCCGCCCGTGGTACAAGCGCGCCTTTGCGCCTTGTTGGCAGGGGCTATTGGTGCCGATGGCATGGCAGGCGGGCAGGCTATTGATTTGGCCGCGACTGGGCATATGCTTGGTGCGAACGCGCTGACCAACATGCATCGGCGCAAGACGGGCGCGTTGGTCAAGGCAAGCCTGCTGATGGGACTGGCATGCGGGAGCACCGAGATCCTCATCGACCCTGTCACCGCGCATTGTGAGCAATTGCTCAGGCGCTATGCCGATGCAATTGGCCTGGCTTTCCAAGTTGTGGATGATGTGCTCGACGCCAGCAGCGATTCGGCCACGCTGGGCAAAACCGCTGGCAAAGACGCGCAGCAGGGCAAGGCCACCTTCGTGACACTTTTGGGCTTGGAGCGGGCTTGGGCCCTGGCTCGGCAACTGCTGGGCGAGGCGTTAGGTGCGATTGAGGCGCTGCCCCCTGCCCAGCGCGCGCGCGCTGGGCATCTAACCGCACTTGCGCACCGCATCGTGTCCAGGAATCATTAAACATGGAACTACTCAGCCGTATCCAAGATCCGCACGACTTGCGCCGGCTCAAACCCGATCAATTGCCGCAACTGGCGCAGCAATTGCGGCAGTTTATTCTTGACACGGTCTCGCGTACTGGCGGGCATTTGTCATCAAATCTGGGCACTGTGGAGCTGACGGTAGCTCTGCACTACGTGTTCGATACTCCGCAGGACCGCTTGGTGTGGGACGTAGGCCATCAGACCTATGCGCACAAAATTCTGACGGGTCGGCGCGAGCAGATGGGAACATTGCGCCAGTATGGCGGCATTTCTGGGTTTCCGCGCCGCGAAGAGTCTCCCTATGACACGTTTGGCACAGCGCACTCATCCACGTCGATCTCGGCAGCGCTTGGCATGGCGCTGGCTGCGCATAGTAAAGGCGAACGACGCAAGGTGGTAGCCGTGATCGGCGACGGCGCGTTGACGGGTGGCATGGCATTCGAGGCGTTGAACAATGCCGGCGTGCACCCCGAGGCGGACTTGCTCGTGGTGCTCAATGACAATGACATGTCGATCTCGGCTCCCGTCGGAGCGCTTAATCGCTATCTGGCGCGCCTGCTGTCGGGCCGCTTTTACGCAAGCGCGCGAGATGCGGCCAAACAAGTTCTCAAAGTTGCTCCTCCGCCCCTGTTCGAACTGGCACGACGACTAGAAGAGCATGCCAAGGGCCTGGTGGTGCCCGGCACGCTGTTCGAGGAGTTCGGCTTCGACTATATCGGCCCAATCGATGGCCACGACTTGAGCGCACTTGTGCCCACGCTGCAAAACCTGCGCGAGCGAAGCGGACCGCGGTTGCTCCACGTTGTGACCAAGAAAGGCTACGGGTACAAGTTGGCCGAGGCCGACCCCATCACGTACCACGGCCCAGGCCGCTTCAACCCGGTTGAGGGAATCAAGCCGCCCGCTGTGGCACCCAAACCCACTTACGCGCAGGTTTTCGGGCAATGGCTTTGCGACATGGCGGCCAAGGATGATCGCTTGGTCGCCATCACCCCGGCGATGTGCGAGGGGTCCGGCCTCGTTGAGTTCTCCCAGAAGTACCCCGGCCGCTATCACGACGTGGGCATTGCCGAGCAGCATGCCGTCACGTTCGCAGCGGGTCTGGCGTGCGAGGGACTCAAACCGATCGTCGCCATTTACTCCACCTTTCTTCAAAGAGCCTACGACCAGGTGATCCATGATGTCGCCATACAGAACTTGCCCGTCCTTTTCGCAATCGACCGCGCCGGGGTGGTGGGGGCTGATGGCCCAACGCACACCGGCGCATTTGACATACCGGCACTGCGCTGCCTGCCTAATGTCACACTGATGGCGCCAGCTGACGAAGCGGAATGCCGACAGATGCTTTGTACCGGGTACAGCCTGAACGGACCATCGGCTGTGCGCTATCCGCGTGGTGCCGGGGTGGGGGCTCAGGTTAACCGCGCCGATATGGGCGCGCTGACTGTTGGCCGCGCCCAGTTGCGGCGAGCATCACAGGCTCCGAGCGGCCGGCGCATTGCCATACTCGCTTTTGGACCAGTTCTGTATGCGGCCTTGAGAGTTGCCGAGTCACTGGATGCTTCAGTGGTGAACATGCGATTCATCAAACCACTGGATATCGAGTTGTTACACCAAATGGCGCAGACCCACGACGCCCTCGTGACGGTGGAGGAGGGCGCGGTACTAGGGGGCGCAGGTTCAGCTTGCATTGAGGCGTTGCAGGCGCGGGATTCGCACACGCCCGTCCTAAGCCTGGGTTTGCCGGATGCCTGGCTCGAGCATGGTGACCCTGTCCAAATTACGGCCGCAATCGGCCTCGACGCGGCGGGTCTCCTGCACAGCATTCATGCCCGATTTCCTGACATCGTGGGTGACCTACCTGGACCAATTCAACGCGCGGCCAATGCTTAAGGTTCGTGTGAGCGGGGCTTACTCGCCGGCAAGCGAAGGAATAGGGTTGGCCACGATAATTGGTCAAAACTCAGTCATCCACATTTGTCGTCCATGTCTGAGCGGACGAGACCGGTCCCGACCATGAACAAACCTTTCGAACTTATTCCCGATATTCAGAGCGGCACAGATGACCGTTGTATCGCCATTCAGCGTGTAGGGGTGAAAAGCCTGCGCTATCCACTGGTCGTGCGTATGGCTGACGGAAGCGCGCAGGCAACGGTAGCCATGATCGATGCCGATGTGGCACTGCCGGCCAATAAGAAAGGCACTCACATGTCGCGCTTCGTCGAAGTGCTCGAGGGGTTGGTCGAACCGCTGGACCATACCGGGCTTGTTGCCTTGGCGCAGACGATGCGCCAACGTTTGCAGGCGGACGCAGGGCAGATTGCATTTCGTTTTCCCCTGTTCATACGCAAAACAGCTCCCGTGAGCAAGGTACAAAGCTTGATGGACTACGAGGCTGTCTGGATCGCGCGCGTCGATGGCCCCAAGACACAAATTACCGCAAGCGTGCAGGTTCCGGTGAAGGCGCTGTGCCCATGTTCGAAGGAAATCTCGGATTACGGTGCGCACAACCAGCGGTCACATATCACCATCGCGGTTGACCTTCTGGAGCCGCTGGCTTTTGAGCAACTGATTCGCATTGCAGAGGAAGAAGCGTCCTGCGAAATTTGGGGCCTTCTCAAGCGGCCCGACGAAAAATACGTTACCGAGCGCGCCTACGAAAACCCCAAGTTCGTGGAGGATTTGGTGCGCGACGTCGCAGCACGCGTGCAAAAGAATCTGCGCATCGAGCATTTTGTGGTTGAAGCGGAGAACTTCGAGTCGATCCACAACCACTCGGCTTACGCTCGTATCGAGGGTGATGCGCGTAGGGAAGCCCTCCGCTGAGGTTGATTAGGCCTGTCCGAGAAGAGCTTTGGCGCGTGCCGATGCCTGTGCCATATCGGCCCGTCCAGCCAGGCGAGACTTGAGGATGCCCATCACCTTGCCCAATTCCTGTGGGCCTTTCGCGTCAGTGTCTTTGATCGCGGCTCGTATTTCCCCATCGAGCGCATCCCCACTTAAACGCTCAGGCAAATAGGGCTCCAGTACCGCGATTTCAGCACCTTCCTTCGCGGCGAGATCGAGCCGGTTGCCAGCTTCGAATTGCGTGATCGCGTCTCGCCGTTGTTTGATCATCTTGTCGATGATGGAAACGATGGCAGGATCGTCCAACTCCACGCGCTCGTCGACTTCTCTTTGCTTCATCGCGGCCAACAGCATGCGTATCGTGCCCAGACGCTCAGCCTCCTTGGCGCGCATTGCCGCCTTCATGTCGTCTTGAATGCGTGTCTTGAGGTTCATGATGAGAAAAAGCCCGCAGCCATGCATGACTTGCGGGCAAGATGGACAAATGATGTTTGCATGGCGTCACTCACGATGGCGAGCAGAAGATAAAGCCCCTCGTGATCTCACGCAGAGCCGGTTGTGCCCGGCCCGAGAAGAATCAGTACAGGCGCTTAGGGAGCATGTGGCTGCGAATGCGCTTGTAATGGCGCTTGACCGCAGCGGCTTTCTTGCGCTTGCGCTCGGCGGTGGGCTTTTCATAAAACTGGCGAGCGCGCAGATCCGTCAACAGGCCGAGTTTTTCAATCGTGCGCTTGAAGCGGCGCAGGGCAACATCGAAGGGTTCGTTTTCTTTGATGCGAATCGTGGTCATTGCAAACAGCTACCTTTCAGCGAAGTCTGGGCGCGGACTTCTGAACTACAAGTCTCGGCGTAATCAGGAGAGGGTGAAAAAACCGGTAAAGTATACCAATATCCATCCAGTAGACGTCGAACTAATTCCGGCGACCACGTCAATACTGGCATGACTCATACCAATGTCTCCAGGGCACAACAACAAATTGGCTTCGTCCCACGCACCTCTTTGCATCTTAGGGCTCGAAACTTCATGCGATGAAACCGGCGTTGCGGTCTACCACAGCGAGCGCGGCCTGCTAGCACATGCTTTGCATTCGCAAGTAGCCATGCACCGGCTCTATGGTGGTGTCGTACCAGAGTTGGCATCGCGCGACCATATCGCGCGCACGCTGCCGTTGATTGAGCGCACGCTCAAAGAGGCGGATTGCGCGCTGGCAGACCTTGATGCCATTGCCTACACGCGTGGTCCCGGGTTGGCAGGGGCACTGCTGGTGGGGGCGGGGCTCGCCACCGCCTTGGCGATGGCGGCGGACAAGCCCCTCATTGGCATCCACCATCTCGAAGGTCATCTGTTGTCGCCCTTGCTGTCGGATTCCGGGTTGACCTTTCCTTTTGTGGCCTTGTTGGTGTCGGGTGGCCATACCATGTTGCTGGACGTGGTTGCGCTTGGCGATTACCGGCTCTTGGGGGAAACGGTGGACGACGCTGCGGGCGAGGCGTTCGACAAATCAGCCATGCTTCTCGGTCTGGGCTATCCGGGTGGGCCAGAGTTGGCCCGTATGGCATCTTTCGGAAATTCGCAATCTTTCGCGTTACCCAGGCCCAAGTTGCATAGTGGCGACCTGGACTTTTCCTTCGCGGGGCTAAAAACCGCGGTGCTGACCAAAGTCAGGCAATTGGGTGCCAATATCTGCGAGCAGAGCCGCGCAGACCTCGCGGCCGCCACCCAGGAGGCAATCACCGACGTCCTGGTGAGCAAGGCGATGGAGGCGATGCGGCGCACGAATCGGTCGACTTTGGTGGTGGCAGGGGGCGTCGGTGCAAATCGTCGTTTGCGGGAAAAGCTCGATCAGGCTTGCGTGAGGGCCGGGAAGCATGTGTACTACCCTGATTTGCAGTGGTGCACTGACAATGGACCGATGATTGCATACGCTGCGTGCCGTAGGTTGCAGGCTGGATTGGCGAGCGCGAGCCGTGAGTATGCCTTTGATGTTCGCCCGCGCTGGGACCTCGCAGAGTTGGTGTCCCCCGCGGGCATTGAGCATCGTGCAACCACAAACTGAGTGGGGGCGCTGGTCGGGGCGATCGTCAGACTTCCCACACGCCCAGGGGCTGAAAATCGTAGTCTTCGCCACTGCTGGCGTGGCCGCGCGCATTGCAGATCACGCGGGTGCTGCCAGTCTGGTAGTCATGTCGGCAATGCAAGTGGCCGTGAATCCATAGGTGGCAACGTTCAATAAGATCATCGTAGGCGTTGCAGAAGCTGGCTGTCGCGCCGTTCACCGGATACCGAGCATCCGTGCTTCGCAAGCTTGGCGCAAAATGGGTAACGACGACAGTCCTGTCATACACGCCAGCCACGCTGGATGGTGCTTGCAGCGCATTCGTTAGCCATTCTTTATTGCGCAAGCCTTCTTGGCGCAGGGCTTCAGCGTCCATTGGCAGTCCGTATCGCGAGGAGCGCTGGACTTCCTCGATAAAATACCGAGCGGCGCGCATGCAGCGTTGACGTTCTGCAGCGCCAAAAAGGTCGAAGTCGTTCCAGAGCGTAGTGCCGACGAAACGCACCCGCTGCTCACCGAAGCGCATGACCACGGTGTCGCGCTCGAGCATCGTGATGCCGAGCCGTTCGCAGCGCGTGCGCAGAGCTTTCAGCGTGGAGTCGAAATCCTTGTTGTCGAACTCGTGATTGCCGGCGACGAACAGGACGGGTACGGGCCAGTTGGCGAACAACTCCAGGCCGTCGTGGTGGGCGTCGATGTCTCCGGCCAGGATTAGCGCGTCCGCAGTGGGCGCGGGCATGGGCGCGAAGCTTTGCGTTTCAAGGTGGAGGTCAGAGAAGAGTTGAAGGCGCATGTCCGGAGCGCGGATCGGCGTGGTTGGATTGGGCAGGCTTTCGATCGCCGCCAATGTACCCGCAAATGGTTGGCAATGGCAGGGGAAGCGGCGGGGCTTCGCTCGAAATGAGGCGATGGTGTGACGTTGTTCACAAAGCGCCAGGAAAATGTGTCGCCTTCCCGCTTTGTAAATCACGACGCCTACAGCGTGCGCACCATCCTTCCTCGGCCTGAAGGCCGAGGCTCGACGTGCGCCGGGCCAAAATACGGCCTTCATGAAGGTGCAGGTGTGCGCGGCAACGCCGTGACATCAACAAAGCATGAGCCAGGTGAGGCAATTTCCCGTCATCAGGTAGACTTATGGTTTTCACGGCGCGGAACGGTTTCTTCTGCGTTCGCTAGTCTTTTTACAGGAAACTTTGCAGATGAGTCTCGACAAGAGCAACACGGCGCAAATCGTCGCCGACAACGCGCGTGCGCCCAAGGACACGGGATCCCCGGAGGTTCAGGTGGCACTGCTGACAGCCCGCATCAATGAATTGACCGGGCATTTCAAAACCCATGCGAAAGACCACCACGGGCGCCGTGGGTTGCTCAGGATGGTGAGCCGTCGTCGCAAGCTCTTGGATTACCTCAAGTCCAAGGATGCGGAGCGTTACAAGGCGCTGATCGTCAAGCTGAGCCTGCGCAAGTAGGGTGGTGGATGAGTCTGGGCGCCTGCGTTGAGTTTTCGACCCAGGCGCCCTGTTTTTGTTCGGGGCGCATGGCCTTCATGTGCCGTTTTGATGAGGGAGGTACTGCTGTGTCATTCCAGGACAGCTTTTCGCCAAATTGCACGGATGAAGAGTTGCGCTGGAATGGCATTGTGCTTCCCGCCTGGCCCAGCCCCGCAAAGGTTGGGTGCTGACTGGGGCGCGGGAATTGTCCCCTGCCTATGAAATGGAGTTCACGATGTTCAACAAAATAACCAAGACTTTTCAGTGGGGTGCGCATACGGTCACCCTCGAGACGGGCGAAATTGCTCGGCAGGCGGGCGGCGCGGTGTTGCTAAATATGGACGACACCGTGGTGCTTGCTACTGTGGTTGCGGCGAGGACGGCGAAGCCGGGGCAGGATTTTTTCCCGCTCACGGTCGATTACATCGAAAAGACCTATGCGGCGGGCAAGATCCCCGGTGGATTTTTCAAGCGAGAGGGTCGACTGAGTGAAAGCGAGACGCTGACA
Organism: Pseudomonadota bacterium; assembly: GCA_019351955.1. Taxonomy (GTDB): domain Bacteria; phylum Pseudomonadota; class Gammaproteobacteria; order Burkholderiales; family Burkholderiaceae_C; genus Thiomonas_A. The sequence continues at coordinate 16,202 of JABBOE010000013.1, read as the reverse complement.
TCGCGCTTGATCGATCGTCCGATCCGACCGCTCTTCCCTGAGGGCTTTTACAACGAGGTGCAGGTGGTCATCCACGTCCTGTCGCTCAACCCTGAGGTCGAGGCGGACATTCCGGCGATGATCGCGGCAAGTGCCGCACTGTCTGTTTCGGGCATCCCATTTGACGGCCCGATCGGTGCGGCCCGCGTGGGCTATATCAACGGTGCGTACGTGCTTAATCCAAGCAAGGCGCAAATGGCTGAATCGCGGCTGGACCTCGTCGTTGCGGGCACCGAGGCAGCCGTGCTGATGGTGGAATCCGAGGCAGAGCAGCTTGCGGAAGATGTCATGCTTGAAGCGGTGATGTACGGCCACCAGCAGATGCAGTTGGCGATTGACGCCATCCATGATCTCGTGCGTGAAGGTGGCAAGCCGGCATGGGACTGGAGGCCCGAGGTGCGCGACGAGGCACTGATCGCCCGGATTGACGCAGTCGCGGGCGAGGGGTTGCGTTCCGCCTATAAGATCACGCAGAAGCAGGCGCGAACCGATGCGCTGCGCCAAGTCTATGCTCGGGTGCGCGAGGCCTTGGCTGCCGACGGCACCCTGGTGGATGCCGCCAAGGTGGAATCCATTCTTTTTGACATGGAGGCGCACATTGTGCGCGGCCAAATCCTCAGCGGCGATCCGCGCATCGACGGTCGTGATACACGCACCGTACGCCCCATCACGATTCGTACTGGGGTGCTGCCGCGTACCCACGGCAGCGCGCTGTTCACACGGGGCGAAACGCAGGCATTGGTCGTCGCGACCCTAGGTACCGATCAGGATTCCCAGATCATCGACGCCCTTGGGGGCGAATACCGTGATCGTTTCCTCCTTCACTACAACATGCCTCCATTCGCCACGGGGGAAACGGGCCGCATGGGCTCACCCAAGCGCCGCGAAATCGGGCACGGTCGTTTGGCAAAACGCGCGCTGCTCGCCGTGCTGCCCAAGAAGGAGGATTTCGCCTACACGATGCGTCTGGTCTCGGAAATTACCGAGTCCAACGGCTCCTCGTCGATGGCGTCAGTCTGCGGTGGGTGTCTAAGCCTGCTTGATGCGGGCGTTCCATTGAAGGCACACGTGGCCGGCATCGCGATGGGTCTCATCAAGGATGGCAACCGTTTTGCGGTGCTCACGGACATTCTCGGCGACGAAGACCATTTGGGTGATATGGACTTCAAGGTGGCCGGGTCGGCCATCGGAATCACCGCGCTGCAGATGGACATCAAGATTCAGGGCATCACCCGCGAGATCATGCAGGTGGCACTGGCGCAGGCGCGCGAGGGCCGTATGCACATATTGGGCCTGATGCAGCAAGCCGTGGGCGGTGCGCGCACCGAGGTCTCGCCCTACGCGCCGCGCCTGTACACGATGAAGATCAATCCTGAACGCATCCGCGACGTAATCGGTAAGGGCGGGGCCGTGATTCGTGCACTCACCGAAGAAACGGGCACGCAAATTGATATCGCCGAAGATGGCACCATTACCGTGGCGGCTACCGACGCGAAGCAGGCCAAGGAAGCCATGCGCCGGATTGGCGAACTTACGGCCGAGGTTGAAATCGGCCAGATTTATGAAGGTGCTGTGGTCAAGCTGCTCGATTTCGGTGCGCTGGTTAACGTGCTTCCCGGTAAGGATGGCCTGCTGCACATTTCGCAGATTGCCAATGAGCGCGTCAACAAAGTCTCCGATTATCTGCAGGAGGGGCAGAAGGTGCGCGTCAAGGTCATCGAGACGGATGACAAGGGCCGTTTTCGCTTGTCGATCAAGGCATTGTTGGGGGATGGCGAACCAGCGCCGCAGCCTGCCAGCGTCGAGCCGCAGCAATCCTGAGCTTGAGCGACGTGTGGATAGCCACTTAGCGCGCTTGCCATGAACATGCTCGTTGCCGAAATTACCAAACCTGGGGCGCCCGATGTGTTGCGCTGGGTGGATCGCGCCGTTCCCGAGCCGGGGCCTGGGGAGGTTTTGTTGCGCGTGCGCGCGTTCGGGATCAATCGTCCCGACATTCTTCAGCGCAAAGGGCTTTATCCGCCGCCACCTGGAGCTTCGGATATCCCGGGTCTAGAAGTCTGCGGCGAGGTGATCAAGGGCGATCTCGCCGGGTCGGATCTGTACGCAGGCCAGAAGGTTTGCGCATTGCTGACAGGGGGAGGCTACGCCGAATTTTGCGTTGCCCCTATTGGGCAATGTCTGCCTGTACCCGAAGGGCTGAGCGACGCGGAAGCTGCTGCCATACCCGAGACCTTCTTTACCGTTTGGCACAACGTGTTTGAGCGCGGCGCGCTCAAACCCACCGAACTGATTTTGGTGCAAGGGGGGGCAAGCGGCATTGGCACAACGGCGATTCAACTGGCTCGCGCCATGGGTTCTCGAGTCTGGGCTACCGCAGGCTCTGATGACAAGTGCAAGGTTTGCCTGGAGCTGGGTGCCGAGCGCGCAATCAATTATCGTTCGCAGGATTTCGCCGAGCAGCTGCGCGAGCATACGGGTGGGCGAGGGGCCGATGTTGTGCTCGACATGGTCGGTGGCGATTATGTTGCCCGTGAGGTCGGTTGTCTGGCCGAGGACGGCCGCTTGGTCATCATCGCAGTTCAGGGTGGGGCTGCAGCTGGGTTTGACGCCTCGCTGCTCATGCGCCGTCGCTTAACCATCACGGGATCCACGCTGCGCGCGCGCAGCGTGGCGTTCAAAGCTGGCGTGGCAAGGGCTCTCCGCGAGAGGGTTTGGCCGTTGATTGTTGATGGTCGCGTCCGGCCCCGCATACATGCGGTGATGCCGGCCGAACGGATCGTCGATGCCCATGCATTGATGGAAAGTGGTGAGCACATCGGCAAGATCGTGCTGACTTGGCCCTAATAGACACAAGCTGTCAAAAGGAAGCAATAAGACATGCGTCGCAAGATGGTTGCTGGAAACTGGAAGATGCACGGTTCGCTTGGTGCCAATGAGGCTCTCCTCGGCGATCTCACTGCGGCGTCTGCACGGCTCGCTTGCGATGTCGTGGTCTGCGTGCCTTTTCCCTATCTGGCACAGGCGCAGGGAAGGCTTGCAGGCAGCGCGATCGGGCTTGGCGCACAAGACTGCTCGGTGCACGAGCAGGGCGCCTATACCGGGGAAGTCTCAGTCGCAATGTTGCACGAATTCAGCTGTGGACACGTCATCGTGGGTCACTCAGAGCGCCGGGCGTATCACGGGGAGACCGACTCCGCTGTAGCGGCCAAGGCGCAGCGCGTGCTTGCAAGCGGGATGACGCCGATCGTCTGTGTGGGTGAGACCTTGCAGCAACGCGAGCGAGACGAAACGGAGGCCGTGGTGGGTATGCAGCTTGATGCCATCCTGCACCTTCTGGGCGATCGTATGCACGATCTGATTCTTGCTTATGAACCGGTTTGGGCCATAGGCACGGGGCGCACCGCAAGCCCCCAACAAGCTCAGGACGTCCATGCATTCATCCGCCAGCGAGCTCAAAGGCATCGCCAAGGCGCGGCCCAAACGCGCATCCTTTATGGCGGCAGCGTCAAGTCTGCCAACGCCGCCGAGCTATTTGCGCAGCCTGATATCGACGGAGGCTTGATTGGAGGGGCGTCACTCAACGCCGTTGAGTTTCTCGCCATTGCTAACGCGGCAAGCGCTGCAACCTGAGGTTGCACACGGTCCGTCACCTGATTTTCATCATGCATATCGTTCTCAATCTAATTCTTATCATTCAAATCCTCGCGGCGCTGACCATGGTCGGCCTGATTTTGATGCAACACGGTAAGGGCGCTGACATGGGGGCGTCGTTCGGTTCCGGTTCCTCAGGCAGCCTGTTTGGTGCCACCGGCTCGGCGAACTTCCTCAGTCGCAGTACTGCGGTCGCTGCTACGGTGTTTTTCGCATGCACCCTCGCGCTGGCGTATTTCGGAAATCTACCGGGCGATAGTGGCGGGTTAATGAGCAAACTTGCGGGGGCGGGCAGGCCGTTGGTTTCCGCGTCTGCTCCTGCTGGGCCTGGACCGTCGGCCGCCAGTGCGCCCGCAGGCATTGCCGAGATTCCTGGCGCCGGCGAGGTTCCAGCTGCGGGCAAGGCCCCGGTGGCGTCAGTAGTCAAGCCGGCCGCGCGCGCAAGCGACGTCAAGAGGCCTTGATGGTGCAGCGCACAACATGTTTTTAGCGGAGTGTCAACCCCTTGCGGGTTGGAAACTTGCCATCGAGCAAATGAATCGGAACAGACGTTGCCTGAACCTTCCCAAGGCCGTTAAAATACTGAGTTTGGTCGCATAAGTGCCCGGTTACAGACGATTTATGCGATTGCGTCTTGCCGACGTGGTGAAATTGGTAGACACGCTATCTTGAGGGGGTAGTGGCGAAAGCTGTGCGAGTTCGAGTCTCGCCGTCGGCACCAAATTTGTTGCAGTACATCAAAGAAAGAGCAACGGATCCCGCGTATGGTGTAGCGGGAGTGCGTGGGTGAGTTGGTCGCGAAACGCCGGCCAGCTTTAATCGGCGAAGCCACAAGGAGGAGAGCCTGATGTTTCTCGAGCAGTACTTGCCGGTTTTGCTCTTCATCTTGGTCGGTATCGGTGTGGGCATTGGTCCCTTAGCGCTGGGCCGTCTTCTGGGTCCGAGTCGCCCTGATAGTGCAAAGAACGCCCCCTACGAATGCGGGTTCGAGGCTTTTGAGGACGCGCGTATGAAGTTTGACGTGCGTTACTACTTGGTCGCGATTCTTTTTATCTTGTTCGACCTCGAGATTGCCTTCCTTTTTCCCTGGGCGGTCGTCATCAAGCAGGTTGGTCCCACGGGTTTCTGGGCGATGATGATCTTCCTGTCCATTCTGGTGGTGGGCTTTATCTACGAGTGGAAGAAGGGAGCGCTGGACTGGGAGTAATCTGAGCCAGCAGCCAAGGATGAATTATGAGCATTGAGGGTGTACTGAACGAGGGTTTCATCACCACCTCGGCTGACAAGCTGATCAACTGGACGCGCACAGGCTCGCTCTGGCCAATGACCTTCGGGCTTGCCTGCTGCGCGGTTGAGATGATGCATGCAGGTGCGGCACGCTATGACTTGGATCGCTTCGGCATCGTGTTTCGCCCGAGCCCACGGCAGTCCGATCTGATGATTGTTGCCGGCACGTTGTGTAACAAGATGGCGCCCGCACTGCGCAAGGTCTACGACCAGATGGCAGAGCCGCGGTGGGTCCTCAGCATGGGGTCGTGCGCCAATGGCGGCGGCTACTACCACTACTCATACTCAGTGGTGCGCGGGTGCGACCGAATCGTGCCGGTGGACGTCTATGTGCCCGGTTGTCCACCCACGGCGGAGGCTCTTCTGTATGGATTGATTCAGTTGCAGAACAAGATCCGCCGCACGAACACCATTGCGCGCTGAGCGCAGTCTTTTGCATCACGACCGCCACTGCCCGATGCCCAGCAAACTCGAACAGCTTCAGCTCGATCTCCAGCAGCAATTGGGCGCGCGCATTGCGCTCTTGTCTGTGGGGAACGGCGAAATGACAGTCGATTTACATTCCGCTACCTATCTGGAAGCATGCAACATTCTCCGCGACCATGAGGCCTTGCTGTTCAAGCAACTCATTGATCTCTGCGCGGTGGATTACCAAGGTTACGCGAATAGCGCTTGGTCAGGGCCGCGCTTCTGCGTGGTGTTGCACCTTCTTTCCATTGGTCACAACAAACGCCTGCGCGTGCGTTTGTGGTGCGCTGATGACAGCCTTCCCGTGGTGCCTTCGGTTTGCGACATCTGGAGCGGCGCCAACTGGTACGAGCGCGAGGCTTTTGACCTGTATGGTGTCATCTTTGACGGGCACAACGACCTACGCCGTATCCTGACCGATTATGGTTTTATCGGCCATCCGTTCCGCAAGGACTTCCCGATCAGCGGCACCGTGGAAATGCGGTACGACCCTGAGCAGAGGCGTGTCATCTATCAGCCCGTGAGCATTGAACCGCGTGAAATCGTCCCGCGCATCGTGCGCGAGGCCGGTTATGGTGGATTGGGCTCCGCTAATCCGGCAGCCTCCACGACCTGAATGCCATGGCTGAAATCAAGAATTACACCCTCAACTTCGGACCCCAGCACCCGGCCGCGCATGGTGTGCTGCGGCTGGTCTTGGAACTCGACGGCGAGGTCATACAGCGTGCCGACCCGCACATTGGGCTTTTGCATCGGGCGACTGAAAAGCTGGCCGAAACCCGCACCTACATCCAGGCGTTGCCTTATATGGACCGTCTCGATTACGTGTCCATGATGTGTAATGAGCATGCGTATGTGCTGGCTATCGAGAAGTTGCTGGGCGTGGACGTGCCGATTCGTGCGCAATACATCCGAGTGATGTTTGCTGAGATCACGCGACTGCTGAATCATTTGCTCTGGCTTGGCGCGCATGGCCTCGACTGCGGCGCGATGACGATCTTCCTGTACGCGTTCCGCGAGCGTGAGGATCTGTTCGACATGTATGAGGCTGCCTCGGGTGCGCGCATGCACGCTGCCTATTTCAGACCCGGTGGCGTGTACCGCGATTTGCCTGAGCAAATGCCGCAATACCGTGAATCAAGTGTGCACGGCCCGCGTGATGTGAAGGCCCTGAACGCAAACCGGCAAGGTTCCTTGCTCGACTTCATCGACGATTTCACGCAGCGTTTTCCCAAATACGTTGATGAATACGAAACGCTCCTGACCGACAACCGCATCTGGAAGCAGCGCACGGTGGGTATTGGCGTGGTGTCCCCTGAGCGCGCTCTGCAGATGGGTTTTACCGGCCCCATGCTGCGTGGCTCCGGCATTTTGTGGGATCTGCGTAAGCACCAGCCCTACGATGTCTACGATCGTGTCGACTTCGATATTCCTGTGGGCAAGGGCGGCGATTGCTACGACCGCTATCTCGTGCGCATGGAAGAGATGCGGCAGTCAAACCGAATCATCCAGCAATGTGTCAGCTGGTTGCGTGCAAACCCTGGCCCAGTCATCACCGACAACCGCAAGGTGGCGCCGCCATCGCGCGTTGAGATGAAAACCAGCATGGAGGATCTCATTCACCACTTCAAGCTGTTTTCCGAGGGATTCCATGTGCCAGAGGGGCAGGCCTACGCTGCGGTGGAACATCCGAAGGGTGAGTTTGGCATCTACATCGTGTCGGATGGCGCGAATAAGCCCTTCCGTCTGAAGATCCGTGCTCCCGGTTTCCCGCATCTAGCGGCCATGGACGAAATGTCGCGCGGCCACATGATCGCGGATGCCGTGGCCATCATTGGCACGATGGATATCGTGTTTGGCGAAATCGATCGGTAAACCTCATGCTGTCAGAATCCACCCGCCAGAGCATCGACCGCGAACTGGCCAAGTATCCCGCAGACCAGAGGCAGTCGGCGGTCATTGCGGCACTTTCCATCTTGCAGCAGGAACGGGGATGGATTTCACCGGACACCGAGAGCGAACTTGCCGCGTATATCGGGATGCCACCAATTGCCGTGCACGAGGTGGCGACCTTTTACAACATGTTCAACACGAAGCCGGTCGGGCGCTACAAGCTCAACGTCTGTACCAATCTGCCGTGCCAGCTGGGCGGCGGTGCGCGGGCCATGCAGTACCTCAGTGCAAAGCTGGGGATCGCCCCTGGAGAGACCACCAACGACGGCATGTTCACGCTGCAGCAAAGCGAGTGTCTGGGCGCCTGCGGCGATGCTCCAGTGGCCCTTGTCAACGATCGCCGGATGTGCAGTTTTCTCAGCAATGAGCAAATTGACCGCTTAATTGAATCGCTGTGCCACGAGGCCAAGCAAGGGGGCGTGGCATGAAATTTGGGACCTCTACCGGCCTTGAAACCTGCTTTCACGGTCGCCATGTCGACCCACAAATCTTGCGGGGACTGAATGGCAAGAATTGGGCTCTGCGCGACTATGAGGAGCGGGATGGCTACAAGGCTTTGCGCAAAATCCTCGGCGCGGACGGCGACCCTGGCATGACGCCTGAGCAGGTGATCGCTGAGGTGAAGCTCTCAGCCCTGCGGGGTCGCGGTGGCGCTGGTTTTCCAACAGGGCTGAAGTGGAGCTTTATGCCCCGCCAGTTCCCGGGCCAGAAGTACTTGGTGTGCAATTCGGATGAAGGCGAGCCTGGCACCTTTAAGGATCGCGATATTCTGCGATTCAACCCCCATATCGTCATTGAAGGCATGGCCATTGCAGCCTTTGCGATGGGAATCAGCGTCGGCTATAACTACATCCACGGCGAAATTTTTGAGGACTACGAGCGCTTCGCGGAGGCGCTTGAAGAAGCACGTGCCGCTGGATATCTCGGCGACAGAATTCTTGGTACGGATTTCAGCTTTGAGCTCCACGCCGCGCATGGATTTGGGGCCTACATCTGCGGCGAGGAAACCGCGCTGCTCGAATCGCTTGAGGGCAAGAAGGGGCAGCCCCGCTTTAAGCCGCCATTTCCGGCCAGCTTTGGTTTGTACGGTAAGCCAACAACCATTAACAACACCGAAACCTTCGCGGCGGTGCCTTGGATCATCCGCAATGGCGGCCAAGCATATCTCGATGTAGGCAAGCCGAATAACGGTGGTACCAAGATTTATTCAGTTTCGGGAGATGTGGCCAATCCCGGCAATTACGAAGTGCCCATGGGCATCCCATTTGCAAAGCTGTTGGCTCTGGCTGGCGGTATGCGCGAGGGCAGGGCACTGAAGGCGGTCATTCCTGGCGGCTCGTCGGCACCGGTGCTTCCGTCAAGCATCGTGATGGACTGCACCATGGACTACGACTCAATCGCAAAAGCCGGATCCATGCTGGGCTCGGGGGCGGTCATCGTGCTCAACGATACGCGCTGCATGGTCAAGTCGCTCGAGCGACTGTCGTACTTCTACCAGCATGAATCCTGCGGTCAGTGCACGCCTTGTCGCGAGGGCACGGGCTGGCTTTATCGAATGGTTCACCGAATCGAACATGGCCAGGGCCGGCCCGAAGATCTCGATGTGTTGAACTCGGTTTCTGACAACATCGCCGGACGCACCATCTGTGCCCTTGGGGATGCGGCGGCCATGCCCGTGAAATCGTTCATCAAGCATTTTCGAGCTGAGTTCGAACATCACATTGAACACAAGACCTGCATGGTGCACGAGCATGTTTAAGAACGGGAAGGAAATCCTGATTGCCCTGCCGCATCGTATGCACACGAGGTTGATACGACATGGTTGAACTGGAAATCGATGGTCGAAAGGTCGAGGTGCCCGAGGGCTCCATGGTTATGGAGGCGGCGCACAAGCTTGACATCTATGTTCCCCAATTCTGCTATCACCCCAAGCTGTCCATCGCGGCCAACTGCCGTATGTGCTTGGTCGATATCGAGAAGGCGCCCAAGCCACTCCCCGCTTGCGCCACGCCGGTCGCTCAGGGCATGATCGTTCGCACCCATTCCGACAAGGCTCTGCAGGCGCAGAAGGGTGTGATGGAGTTGCTGCTGATTAACCATCCCTTGGATTGCCCCATTTGTGACCAGGGTGGTGAATGCCAATTACAGGACTTGGCCGTGGGCTACGGGGCATCGACGTCTCGCTACCACGAGGACAAGCGCGTGGTGTTCCACAAGAACGCTGGCCCGCTTATCGCCATGGAGGAAATGACCCGCTGCATTCATTGCACCCGATGCGTGCGCTTTGGTCAGGAAGTGGCCGGCGTGATGGAACTGGGTATGGCCATGCGCGGTGAGCATTCTGAGATCACCACATTCCTTGAAGGCTCCATCGACTCGGAGCTTTCGGGCAACATGATCGACATTTGTCCTGTGGGCGCACTGACCAGCAAGCCCTTTCGATTTGCGGCGCGGACGTGGGAACTCACCCGGCGTGCGTCGGTCAGTCCCCACGATAGTCTTGGCACGAATCTCGTCATGCAGGTGAAGAACAACCGCGTGATGCGCGTGGTGCCGCAGGAAAACGAGAACATCAACGAGTGCTGGATTTCGGATCGCGACCGGTTCAGCTATGAAGGTTTGAACAGCTCCGAGCGACTCACCCAGCCGATGATCCGCGACGGCGAACAGTGGCGGGACGTGGATTGGCCCACCGCCCTATCCTTTGTGGCCAATGGTCTCAAGCGCATCATTGAGGCCGGCGGGCCCGGGCAGCTGGGCGCGCTGGCGTCCCCTGCCAGCACGGTCGAGGAGCTTTTTTTGGTTAGCAAGTTGGTGCGCGCGCTTGGTAGCGAAAGCGTCGACTTCCGTCTGCGTCAGTCCGACTTCTCGCAGGATGGAGACAGTGACCACCGCATTCCCTCTTTGGGCCTACCTGTCGCCGATGTGCGCCATCTTCAGTCGGCGTTGATCGTTGGATCGTTGCTGCGCAAGGACCATCCCCTGCTGGCCGCCAAGCTGCGGCGCGCAAGCAAATCCGGCGGCAAGATCAGCGTGGTGCACGCCGCTGACGACGATCTCCTCATGCCGCTGCATGCCCGACTCATCGCGCCGCCGAGTGCATGGGTCAACCGGCTTGCTGAGGTGGCTGCGTGCGTGGCGGACCAGGCCGGCGTTGCTCGTCCGCAAGTTCTTGCGGGAATGCAGCCATCCGAGGATGCGCAACGCATCGCGCAGAGTCTTCTGTCTGGCGAACGCAAGGCGGTTCTGCTCGGGAACGCGGCGGCTCAGCATCCGCATGCACGTGATTTGGACATCCTGGGGCGCTGGATCGCTGAGCGCACCGGTGCAAGCTTCGGCTACACAGTGGAGGCGGCGAACACCGTTGGGGCATATTTAGTCGGCGCCAAACCTGGGGCCGGCGGCCTGAATGTGGCACAAATGGTGCAACAGCCCCCGGCAGCCATGCTTCTTTTGGGCGTCGAGCCCGAGTTCGACATGCAAGACGGCGCTGCCGCAGCAGCGGCAATGCGCGCGTGCGGTTTTGTTGTGGCGCTATCCGCCTACCGTGGCACGGTCGCCGATTACGCCCAGATTCTGTTGCCGATTGCGCCCTTCAGCGAAACCGCGGGCGCGATCGTCAACTGTGAAGGGAGTTTGCAGACGTACAGCCCGGTCGTTGGACCGGTTGGACAGTCGCGGCCCGCGTGGAAGGTGCTGCGTGTCTTGGCCGATCAGCTCGGCTTGCCGGGTTTTGAGTACGATACCGTGGAGGCCGTGCGCGATGCCGCTTTGCATGGCGTGCACATTGCGGAGCGCCTTCAGTCGCACGCCGCAACGGAATTGCCCGCCACCCTTGCCTTGCAGGTCGAGGCGCGAGGTTCGAGCGATTTTGAGCGCCTTGCTGAAGTACCGATCTATTCCAGCGATGCAATCGTAAGGCGCGCGGCTTCGCTGCAGCAAACCCGCGATGCTCGCTTCGCAGGGCAGATCGCACTCGCACCCGATGCATGGCAGCGGCTCGGGCTGCAGTCCGGGGACCGTGTGAAGGTGCAGCAGGGGGCTGTCACCACCGAGTTATCGGTGAGGTTGGACAATGGCTTGGCGACGGGCGTGGTGCGTATTGCCGCGGCGCACCCCGCCACCGTTGGCCTCGGCCCCATGTTCGGCGCAGTTTCTGTGCACAAGGCCTGACCCATGCTTGAAGCCTTCAACTCCGGTGGATTGAACCTGCTCGGCCCAGTCGCGTGGCCCGTGATTTGGACCATCATCAAGATCGTTGCTATCGTGCTGCCGCTGTTCATTGCGGTCGCCTACCTCACGCTGTGGGAGCGCAAGCTCATCGGGTGGATTCAGGTTCGAATCGGCCCTAACCGCGTCGGACCCTACGGACTTTTGCAGCCGATAGCCGACGGACTGAAGTTCATCTTCAAGGAAATCATCGTACCCACACAGGCCAGCCAGTTTTTGTTCATTCTGGGACCCATCATGACGATCATGCCAGCTCTGGCTGCATGGTCCGTCATGCCTTTCGGGCCGGATGTAGCGCTCGCTAACGTAAACGCCGGGCTCTTGTTGCTCATGGCCGTGACCTCGCTGGAGGTTTACGGCGTCATTATCGCGGGGTGGGCGTCCAATTCAAAGTATGCCTTCCTGGGCGCCATGCGTGCGTCGGCTCAGATGGTCAGCTACGAGATCGCCATGGGCTTTTGCCTCGTTGTCGTGTTGATGGTGTCTGGCAGCCTCAATCTCACGCAGATCGTGGCTGGGCAGGAACAGGGCCGTTTCGCCCTCATGGGACTGAATTTTCTTTCGTGGAACTGGCTGCCGCTGTTGCCGATCTTTGTTGTTTACCTCATTTCTGGGATTGCAGAGACCAATCGCCACCCATTTGATGTGGTCGAGGGTGAGTCGGAAATCGTGGCCGGGCACATGGTCGAATATTCCGGCATGTCGTTCGCGCTGTTCTTCCTGGCGGAATACGCGAACATGATCCTTGTTTCGTTCATCGCCACGATCATGTTTCTTGGTGGGTGGGACGCGCCACTCTCGTTCCTGGGTTTCGTCCCAGGATGGATCTGGCTCGGCATCAAGGCCTTTCTCGTAGTGTCCATCTTTCTGTGGGTGCGTGCGACATTTCCGCGTTACCGCTACGACCAGATCATGCGTCTGGGCTGGAAAATCTTCATCCCCGTCACCTTGGTGTGGCTGGTGCTGATCGGCGCGTGGATGCAAACCCCTTGGTCGATTTGGCACTGAACGGAGTACGAACATGGCCGCCGTGCGCGACACCTTCAACAGCTTTTTCCTGGTCGAACTCTTCAAGGGGCTTGCCCTCACCGGCAAGCACGCCTTCCGACGCAAAATCACGGTGCAATACCCCGAAGAGAAGACGCCGATGTCACCCCGGTTTCGCGGCCTGCACGCGCTGCGCCGCTACCCGAATGGGGAAGAACGTTGCATCGCCTGCAAGCTGTGCGAGGCCGTGTGCCCGGCGCTGGCGATCACGATCGAAAGTGACCAGCGCGCTGACGGCACGCGCCGCACCACTCGATATGACATTGACCTGACCAAGTGCATTTTCTGTGGCTTCTGCGAGGAGAGTTGCCCCGTGGATTCGATTGTGGAGACCCACATCTTTGAATATCACGGCGAACAGCGCGGCGACCTGTACTTCACGAAGGAAATGCTTCTGGCTGTTGGTGACCGTTACGAACACGAAATCGCGCCCAACAAGGAGGCCGACGCCCAATATCGCTGAAGGCTCTCGGGGCCGTCCGGGATGCCGCCTCTTCACGCGCCAGGCTCCTGACCGCGCTCTTGCCTCGCATGCGGGCAGCGTGCGGCGTCGAACTCTCAATTCGCTATGACCATCCAAACCGCGTTGTTTTACATCTTCGCCGCAGTTCTTCTTTTTGCCGCGTTCCGCGTCATTACTTCGCGCAACCCGGTTCACGCGGCGCTATATCTGGTCTTGGCATTCTTCCAGGCGTCCACCATCTGGATACTGCTGCGAGCGGAATTCCTGGCCATCGTGCTCGTCCTGGTTTACGTGGGCGCCGTCATGGTGCTGTTTTTGTTCGTGATCATGATGCTCGATATCAACCTCGACCGATTGCGACAGGGCTTTTGGCGATTCTTCCCGGTTGCCGCCTTGGTCGGCGTTTTCATCGTGCTGGAAATGGCTGCAGTGCTGATGCAAGCGTTTCAGATCGGGGGACAGACTGCGGCGGCGCAAATCGGCGGACAGCCCGCTTCAGCAGCGGCGCGCGCCCTTGCACAGATGCCCAACACGAACGCGCTCGGGCTGGTTGTATACACGCATTACCTGTACCCGCTCGAGGTTGCAGCTGTCATTCTCTTGGTGGCGATCATCGCCGCCATTTCCCTGACCCTGCGCCGTCGCAAGGATACGAAGAGCATCCAAGTCTCCGAGCAGCTCAAAGTGCGGCGACAAGACCGCGTGCGTTTGGTCCAGATGAAGCCCGAGGGCAAGGAGTAAGCCATGTTGGGATCACTTAGTCTCGCGCATTACCTGGTGCTCGGCGCCATCCTCTTTGCCATCTCGGTGGTCGGTATCTTTCTCAACCGGCGCAACCTCATTGTCCTCTTGATGGCCATCGAGCTGATGCTTTTGGCGGTGAACCTCAATTTCATCGCTTTTTCGCACTACCTGCAGGACATGGCCGGTCAGGTGTTCGTGTTCTTCATTCTCACCGTCGCAGCCGCCGAGTCAGCCATTGGCTTGGCCATTCTGGTGGTGTTATTTCGCAATCTGTCCACGATCAACGTGGATGAACTCGACCATCTCAAGGGCTAAGGCATGGCAGGCACGCTCAATCCCACGCTTTTGCTCGTCATCGCGCTGGCGCCGCTGGCGGGTGCCATCATCGCCGGCCTATTCGGCAAGGCAATCGGCCGCGCTGGTGCACACACGGTCACCACAGGTAGCGTGGCGATTTCTTTCGCCCTTTCGGCATGGGTCCTGATACAGGTGGTCGGCGGTGCCCACTACAGCGGGACGGTCTACACATGGATGCAGGTTGGCGCGCTCAAGATGGATGTCGGATTCCTGATTGACAGCCTCTCGGCGTTGATGATGGTGGTCGTGACCTTTGTCTCGCTGTGCGTGCATGTCTACACCATCGGCTACATGGCCGACGACCCCGGTTATCAGCGCTTTTTCTCCTACATCAGCCTGTTCACCTTCAGCATGCTGATGCTGGTCATGAGCAACAACATGCTTCAACTGTTCTTCGGCTGGGAAGCCGTGGGGCTCGTCTCCTATCTGCTGATCGGCTTCTGGTACACGCGGCCGTCCGCGGTGTTCGCCAACATGAAGGCCTTCATCGTTAACCGCGTAGGTGACTTTGGATTCATACTCGGCATCGGGCTGGCGCTGGCCTACTCCGGCAGCCTGAACTACAGCGACATCTTCGCCAAGGCACCAGAGCTTGCCAAACTTCATTTCCCGGGCACGGACTGGATGCTCATGACCGTGATGTGCATTAGCCTGTTCGTGGGCGCAATGGGGAAAAGTGCGCAATTCCCATTACACGTGTGGCTCCCCGACTCAATGGAGGGTCCCACCCCCATATCCGCGCTGATTCATGCCGCCACGATGGTGACTGCGGGCATCTTTATGGTTGCGCGTATGTCGCCGCTGTTTGAGTTGTCCGATACGGCGCTGTCCTTCATCTTGGTGATTGGCGCAATCACGGCGCTGTTCATGGGTTTCCTGGGGGTCATCCAGAACGACATCAAACGGGTGATCGCGTACTCAACGCTTTCACAGCTGGGTTACATGACTGTGGCCTTGGGCGCCTCAGCCTACTCGGTGGCCATCTTCCACCTCATGACCCACGCCTTCTTCAAGGCGCTGCTGTTTCTGGCTGCGGGCTCCGTCATCATCGGCATGCATCACGATCAGGATATCCGCCACATGGGCGGCCTGCGTAAGTACATGCCCATTACCTGGATCACGTTCCTCATTGGGTCGTTGGCGCTGATCGGAACACCATTTTTCGCCGGTTTCTATTCGAAGGACAGCATCATCGATGCGGTGGCAGCCAGCCATCTGTATGGATCCGGCTTCGCCACGTTTTCCGTGACGGCCAGCGTGTTTGTCACCGCGCTTTACTCATTCCGGCTGTATTTCCTGGTCTTCCATGGTGAAGAGCGCTTCCGCCACCTACCTGCGCATGACGAGCACGGCGGGCACGATCATGCCCACCACCACGGCGCCCTGGAGCCGCGTGAGTCTCCATGGGTCATTACGCTTCCGCTCATCCTTTTGGCGATCCCTTCTGCCGTAATCGGCTACGTGACGATTCAGCCTCTGCTGTATGGCGGGTTTTTCAATGGAGCCATTGTGGTGAACGCGGCAGCGCATCCGGCCATGACCGATTTGCGCGAGCATTTCCACGGTCCCCTACAGATGGCGCTGCACGCGGTGACCACGTTGCCGCTTTGGTTGGCAATCGCAGGTGTGGCCGTTGCGTGGTACGCATACATGGTGAATCTTGCCTTCCCGGCCGCGGTGCAGCGCATGTTTAAACCGATCTACATTTTGCTTGATCACAAGTATTACATGGACTGGTTCAATGAGCACGTCATTGCGGCAGGGACCCGGTTGGTCGGCAAGGGGCTGTGGAAGGGCGCCGACGCAGGCTTTATCGACGGTCTCGTGGTCAACGGTACCGCGCGCATGATCGATGTCGCCGCCGGTCTGATTCGGCAGCTGCAAACAGGCTTCCTTTACTACTACGCGTTGGCCATGGTGGCCGGTGTGGTCGTATTCATGTGGCTATTCGTTCCTGGCC
>JABBOE010000120.1 GCA_019351955.1 Pseudomonadota bacterium | reverse complement strand
GGCTATACAACGCTCGACAAAGCCGCCGTGAAAGCCGTTCAGCAATGGACATTTACACCGGGCCAAGCCGCGGGCAAACCTGTACCCGGCTGGGTGATCGTGCCGATTCGGTTCTCGTTGGCTTCTTGACCGTGCGCATTCACGCTCGCGCCCGGCGTTTCAGCTTGCATTCAGACAAAGCGCCTACACTTCATAGAAGATTTGAGTCTGACGACATGCTGGAGTTTGGAACTCCTTCAGCATTTGGGCCTCAAAGGTAGGTCTGATATTTGAAAAACGCTTCGCGTTCTGGGAGAAATAGATGGACGATCGCTTCAATTCTCAACCCTCGCTTTACGGGCAGAGTACTGGTCAGCTTGGCGTGGAACGCAACCGTGTTTTGCGTAACACATACATGCTGCTTGCCGCTTCTTTGGTGCCCACCGTGCTCGGCGCTTGGGCCGGCTTGCATTTGGGCCTGGCGCAATGGATGTTGACGAATCCAGGGATGGGCATGCTTCTGTTCCTTGGCGGTGCGTTTGGTCTCATGTTTGTTGTGGAACGCAACAAGAATTCCGGGGCTGGTGTCGCGTGGCTCATGGCATTCACGTTCTTCATGGGCATGATGCTGTCGCAGATGCTCAGCTTCGTGCTGGGATTGGCCAACGGCGTGCAACTCATCAGCATGGCCTTCGGCGGCACTGCCCTGATTTTTGCGGTCATGGCTTCGCTGGCCACTGTCGTGAAACGTGATCTGAGCGGGCTGTCTAAGTTCCTGTTCGTGGGCGTGATCATGCTGATCATCGCCGCATTGCGAACATCTGGCTGCAGATGCCAGCGTTGATGATCGTGTTCTCCGTTGCGGCCATCGGCATCTTCTCGGCGTTCATGCTGATCGACGTCAGGCGCGTACTCGACGGGGGCGAAACCAACTATATCTCCGCCACCCTGGCGATTTATCTGGACCTCTATAACGTCTTCGTGAACTTGCTCTCCTTGTTGAGCATCTTCAGCGGCGGTGGTCGTCGCTAATTCGTTTGTCTTTGCCAGTCAAACAGCCCGGCCCTCCGGGCTGTTTGACTGGCGCGCTGGTCCGAAGGCTTTGTGCGATGCCTTCAGCGCTTGCCAATCCCGAATCCGACCTGGCCATGGATGGCCAAGCGGGAACCGAGCGTGATCATCGGCCAGCGCGACGCGGCTTTTCATTCCCCTTGGCCGGCGGTTGCTCGCAGTACCCACGATGCCCTTCCTCCTCTGCGGCGTCATGCCCAAGTCGGATACGAAGATCCGCACCATTGCGTCGCTGACGTCGGCTCAGCGCCCAAGCCGCGCCCCCTTCGCATTGCCCCAACGCCACGTTCATGAACATCGACTGCCGGGGCGCCTGGCGCCCTCAGGCCTTTTCGAATACGGCAATCGACTCCACATGCGACGTGTGCGGAAACATGTTGATCGCGCCGACCGCCGCTAGGCGATATGCGGCTTGGTGGACGAGCAGGCCGGCGTCGCGCGCCAGGGTCGCGGGATTACACGACACGTAGACGATGCGCGTCGGCCCTGGATACCCAGACGCTGCCGCCTCACACAACGCCTTGCAAAGCGCAAGCGCTCCTTCGCGCGGGGGGTCAACCAACCATTTTTCAAATTGACCCATCCGCTTCAATGCATCTGCGTCGATCTCGAACAGATTGCGCGCCTCAAAGCGCGTGCATCGCCCGAGGCCATTTTGCTCTGCATTGTCGCGCGCTCGTTGCACCAGGCCTTCATTGCCCTCCACGCCCAAAACATGGTCCGAGCGCGTGGCCAACGGCAAGGTGAAATTACCCAATCCGCAGAACCAATCTGCAACCTGCTCATGCTTGAGCGGGGCAAGTAGGCGCACAGCGCGGGACACCAGGGCAAGGTTGATGCTGTGGTTGACCTGTGTGAAATCAGTTGGCGTGAAAGGCATGCGCAGACCGAACTCAGGCATGGCATAGTCCAAGAGACTCGTCTGTGTGTTCAGCGGCGCAGCGGTTTGCGGGCCCCCCGGCTGCAGCCACCATTGAATGCCATGCTCACGCTCAAAGTGCGAGAGCAGTTCACGATCGCCCGGCGTAAGGGGCTGCAGATGACGCAGCACCAGAACCGTCTGCGCATCACCCACCGCGACCTCAATTTGCGGGAACCGATCCGGACACGACAATCCGCCGATCAGTGCGCGCAGCGGCAGGAGAAGTGCCGACACATGGGGAGGCAGGATGTCACAACTTCGCATGTCAGCCACATAACTGGAGCCGCGCTCGTGAAACCCCACCAACACGCCGCCTTTTTTGGGCACGAAGCGAACAGTCAGGCGTGCACGATGTCGGTAACCCCAAGCAGGCCCTGCCAAGGGGCGCAGCAAGCTTTGCGGGCGCACTTGTGCCAAATGCCACAAATCATCTTCCAATGTGCGCTGTTTGAATGCAAGTTGCGCCTGTGGGTCAATATGCTGCATGCTGCAGCCACCGCAGACGCCGAAGTGCGCGCAGCGGGGCACGACGCGGGTGAAGGCGGTTCGACGCCATTGCACGGCGTCGCCTAACTCCCATTTGGCCTTGCTGCGCATGATGCGCACCCGCACCTCCTCGCCAGGCAATGCGCCCTCAGCGAAGACCACCTTTCCATCTTGCCTGCGTGCCACGCCACGCGCCTCGAGGTCCAGCGCCTCGATGCACAGCCATTCATCAGAAATCGTGGTCGCTTTCATCTCAGGCATTGACGTGTGGCCAGAATGATCCGGGTGCATGGAACCACCGCAAACCGTGGTCACGGATTGGCCGATCCGAGGCTGCTCCAGGCCTGAAGGTATTCAGCCCAATGCGACTCCTCGGCCGCCCACTCGGTCAAGGTTGCGCGGACCAATTGGATTTCACCGGCATATGTGTTCGCGTTCAGGGCGCCACGCATAAGCTGGAATCGGCAATAAAGCAGATACGTATTGAGCACATCTGTTTCGCAGTAGCGGCGCACCGCATCAATTTCCCCCCGCAACCATGCCCCGTAGACTTGGCTGCCGTCCATGCCCAGCTTGCCGGGTAGACCACAAAGCTGGGCCAGGGTGTCCATGCCGGCGTTCGCGCGCGGCTGGTATAGCGCCAGCAAATCCATCAGATCAAGGTGACGGTGGTGGTATCGGGAAATGTAGTTGTTCCACTTGAACTCGCGGTCATCCTCGCCGAGGTCCCAGTACTTGGATGCCTGCACGCCGTGCACGAGGCCGCGATAATGAAGCACGGGAAGATCAAAACCACCACCATTCCAAGATACGAGCTGCGGCTCAAATTTATCGATGAGCCGAAAGAAACCCTGCACCACTGCCCCTTCCTGCTGGCCACGGTCGACAAATGAATGAACCTTTAGCCCCTTGACCGGGTCGCGGAAAATGCAGGAAACGACAACCACACGCTGGCACACGATGGGCAGGAAATCACTGCCAGTCTGCTCCTTGCGGCGATTTTGCGCCTGGGTGATGGCCGCTGCGTCGTCCAGGTCTGGATCAGCCAAGCCTGCCGCGCGCACCGCTTGCGCATCAGGAATCGTTTCAATGTCGAATACGACGACCGGCACGGGCACGAGCAGCGTCTCAGAGTAAGGAGGACTTATCGACGCCACCCTTGGACAGGCGCCGATGGAGCTTGAGCAGTGCTTCTTGCTGGATCTGTCGTACACGCTCGCGAGTCAGGTCGAGCCGCCGAGCAAGCATTTCGAGGGTCTCCGTATCACGCCCATAGAGGCCAAAGCGCGCCTCGATCACCTCGCGCTCACGCTCCCCCAGTGTTTGCAGCCACGTGTCAAGCAAATGCGTCACTTGGTGCGCCTGGGTCGTGTCATCCGGACCCGGCGCTTCACGGTCGGCAAACTGCTCTTGATAGCTGTCCCCCGTGCTGTTCTCGTGCATTAGGTCGAGCGAAGCCGGCAGCTCTCCCATGGTCAAAAGATCGGCCACCTCGTCGGCCGTGCGGCCAGTAAGGCTGGCGATGTCTTCCACGGATGCCGAGCCGTTCGGGCTGGAGTCTTCCAGATGGCGCCGCGCCCGTAGGACCTGATTGAGCTCCCGGATGACGTGGACCGGGAGGCGAATGGTGCGCGCCTGCTGCATGATGGCACGCTCGACGTTCTGCCGGATCCACCAACTTGCATACGTCGAGAAGCGGAAGCCACGCTCGGGCTCAAATTTCTCGATCGCATGCATCAGCCCAAGATTGCCCTCTTCGATCAGGTCGGCTAGTGCCACGCCACGCCCCGCATAGATCTTCGCGATGCTCACGACCAAGCGCAGGTTATGCTCGACCATGGCTTGGCGCGCTTCGAAGTCGCCTTGGCGGGCACGGGTCGCCGTTTCAAACTCCTGTTGGGGCGTAAGGAGCGGTTTAATGCGAATTTGGTTGAGGTAGGCCTGCAGGACGCTCTGGCTGGCTACATCCACGTCCTCCGCCAGCCTCGTGGCGGGTTCGCTCGCCGTCTGCTCGTCCAACGCTGGACCTTGAGCCGCCTCGCCGTCGCGCATGCTCTGCGCGTGAACCGAGGAGGAATCTATCTGCGGTTTCTTGGAGTTGCGCGACATGGGATCGTGATCGAGGACAAAATCTCTGACATCAGCGCGCCGGCAATACCTGCAACGGGTCGATCGGCTTGCCCCGCAAGCGAACCTCCAAGTGCAATTCGACGCGCGGCGCGTCGCTAGAACCCATCAGCGCGATGCGCTGGCCGCGCTTCACCGCTTGCCCATCCTTCACCAAAAGTTTCTCGTTATGGGCGTAGACCGAGATGTAGTCGCTGTTGTGCTTGATGATCACCAGGTTTCCAAAGCCCCGCAGCTCATTGCCTGCGTAGACCACCCGGCCGCTGGCGGCGGCGAATATGGGCTCGCCAGGGTTGCCTGCAATGTCGATGCCCTTGCTCGAACTGCCGTTGTAGCCCTGAATGATCTTGCCCATCGCCGGCCACGACCACGTTAAACCACCGTTTTCCGCGCGCGCCTTTGGCGCGGACGCCATGGCAGTGGGTGCTTCAGTCGTCGCAGCAGTGGGCGCCCCACTTGAGGAAGCGGAGGGAGCAACAGGCACATTGACTTTCGGCGCGCCAGACGCGGGCTGGGACACAGGTGTTGCTGGCGGCGCCGATGCGACCGGCGCGAGTGGGTAGGCCTGTACGATCGTCCCGCCGGTGACGGGCTGCGACGTACTCGAAGCAAGTGGCTGAGTAGCTGTGACAACAGCACTGCCCTTTGGGGGGGCGACGCGCAGGACCTGGCCGACTTCAATCACGTTCGGGTCGCTCAGGCCATTCCAGCGCACGAGGTCGTGCCAGTCTTGCCCAAACTGCAAGGCGATGCGCCGCAAAGTGTCTCCCTGCCTCACCGTGTAGTACCCAGCCTGTCCCGCAAATGCTGCGTTCGGCCCTGCGGCAGCGGACGGCGCAGAGGTCGACTGTGCCGGCTCCGCGCCCACAGGAGTGAAATTCTTGGTAACCACTGGTGCCGGGCTGAGCGACACGGTCGAGCAAGCGGCCAGGGGCAAGGTGAACAAAAGCAGCGGAAGGACGAGTCGCATGGTCGGTCGGGCCTTGGCGTCAGAGAACGCCCGATTTTAGGGGGACGAAATGTGCATCCTCCACACACCACGATTCGATCTTGCCGCCCGGATGCTTGCGATACGCCATGAGCCGCTGTGGGTGCCCCACCGGGGCAAGCACCACGCCGCCGATACGCAGTTGCTCCAGCCACGGAGCCGGAACGTCGATGCTTGCGGCGGCGCTAAGCACCGCGTCGAACGGCGCGCCGCACGCAGCACCAGTTGTACCGTCGCCGAGCAGCAGTCGCAGGTTGGGAAGACGCAGCGCACGCAGGTTGGTTCGCGCGAGTTCATGCAAAGCGCGAATTCTTTCGATGCTGTAGACCTCTCCGGCAATCCGACTCAGAATGGCCGCCTGATAGCCGCAGCCCGTGCCGATTTCGAGAACGCGCTCGGGTCGGGCCCCCAGACTTTGCAATAGCACCGACGCGCAGCGCGCAACCACCGATGGCTTGGAAATGGTCTGCCCGTGGCCAATGGGCAGCGCATTGTCAGAATAGGCCTGTGCGCCGAGCCCGGGCTCCAGGAACAGATGGCGCGGCACTGACAGCATGGCCTCCAGTACGGTTGGCTCCAGCCCGCCCATTGCACGCAATCGCTCCACCATCCGCGCGCAGACTGCCTGCGAGTCCAAGCCGTTGCCCGTCGGCATGCTGACTCGGTGTCCGCCCGGGGCGGCTTTTCTGCCTGCGACAGCGGGCATGCGCGCAGGCCGTTCCGCAATGGCGCCCGGCTTACCTTCGGCCTCCCCTGCCACAGGTAAGTACGCCGGAAAGCGCGCGCGCCGGGGGCGCGAGGAGTCCACGCTCACAGGCCGCGCTCGTTGACGAGGCCAGCGAATCGAGTTTCGCAGGTCTCCAGCAGTTGGTAATGCGTCAGGTCGAGCTGCAACGGTGTAATTGCCGCGTAACCTTGCGCGATTGCGTGAAAATCAGTACCAGGCTGATCGTCCAGCGCCTCCCCAGCAGAGCCGATCCAGTAGATCGGTTCATCGCGCGGATTGCGCTGCATGATGACAGGCTGGCTGGGGTGGCGTTTGCCCAAGCGCGTTACGCGCAGACCACGCAATTCAGCTCGCGGCATATTCGGTACGTTTAGATTGAACAACGCAGGCTTGGCGGGCGGTTCGCGCAGTAAATTCGAGGCTACTTCGGTGGCCACCTGCACCGCTGCATCCAGATGCGCCCAGCCCTTATGAACCAGCGAGACGGCCAATGCGGGCAACCCAAAAAGATAACCCTCGGTCGCAGCGGCAACGGTACCGGAGTAGATAGTGTCATCCCCGAGATTGGCACCGTTATTGACGCCGCTCACGACCAAATCTGGGCGGAAATCAAGAAGGCCCGTGAGCGCGATGTGCACGCAGTCCGACGGCGTACCGTTCACATAGAGAAACCCGTTTTCTGCCTTGAATACCGACAACGGGCGATTGAGCGTAAGCGCATTGGACGCGGCACTGGCGTTTTGCTCGGGAGCTACCACCGTCACGTCCCCCAACCGGCTCAAGCCTGCGTAGAGGGCGTGCAGTCCCGTGGCGAGATAACCGTCATCGTTGGCAAGAAGGATGCGCATGCGTGCATCTTATCGAGTTCCAACGGCTGCCCAATGCCGCGGAACCAAGCACGTCACCTTATCCATTTGGGAACAACCCGCCGTTGCAGTGCTGCCTCCTCTCCCCGCTCCTTATGCTTCTATAGGCCCAAATGCCACTCGCGAATAGAGCGCCGCCGGTGCATGAGGCATTCGGTCACATTGGCTTCGAGGACTTCCTGCAGCGATTCCTTGAGCGGGCGCTTGAACAATTCCCGTTCTGTCTCCCAAGGGCTTCAGTCGCCGCGGAAAACGGTTTAACCCTGTGCGGGGCGGTCACGGTGATTCGGCCCTTGGGGCAGGTTGGCTTCGACAATCAACCTGTGCCGTGGCCGCCACCTGGTTGCAAGCAGTATTTGCACACGAGGCTATACACGACCACCGCCCGAATGGCGTCAGGTGGCGCTCACACCTGCGTCGGCCTGGAACGCTCCCCTTGCCAACCCGAGTTGGCCTGGACCAGTCAGCTCTAGGCAGTAAGGGGTCAATGCTCTGGCGCAGCATTCCGATACATCAGCATTTTGAGGTGTTTCGTATGCTGTGCATCATTGTGGTGCGCAGATCCGGTCCACTGCATCCGATCGCACGCATGTCCAAGAACCAAGGCTCGATCAGTGGCCGCTGAAACACTGCCAGCAGCCCATCGGTCGTCGCCCACCCCAATCATCTTCACCCCATGCCCGTCTCACCGGCTTCGCAAATTCAAACCCTGCCTTTGGCTCCCTCGCTCGCCCCGTTGTTGCAGACGGCGGCCGTGGGGACTGATCGGGGCGGCGTCAACGCCCGCACCCTATTCATCGGTCTGCTGGCAGTAGGCATCGGTGTGATTGCCGCCTTTGTTGCACGGGCGCTTCTCGCGCTCATCGCGCTGATCACCCATCTCAGTTTTCAGGGCCGCATCGGCTGGACGCTAGCCAACCCCGGACATAACGCGCTAGGCGCCTGGGTGATCGGGGTGCCGGTGATCGGCGCGCTCATCGTCGGCGCCATGGCGCGCTTCGGCTCGCCAGCGATCCGCGGCCATGGTATTCCCGAAGCGATGGAGCAAATTCTCACCAACCGCAGCCGCATCCCGCTGCGCGTGCTTTTACTCAAGCCATTGTCAGCCGCCATCTCCATCGGCACCGGTGGGCCGTTCGGTGCGGAAGGCCCCATCATCGCCACGGGCGGCGCCCTCGGTTCGGTGGTCGGGCAATGGGTCCACATCACACCCGGCGAGCGCAAGACTTTGCTGGCGGCGGGTGCCGCGGCGGGTATGGCTGCCGTCTTCGGCACCCCGCTGGCCGCGGTGATGCTGGCCATTGAGCTGCTGCTGTTCGAGTTTCGCCCCGCCTCCTTGCTGCCCGTGCTGGCAGCGTGCACCACGGCGGCCGCCATACGCACACTGTTCGTCGGCTTCGCGCCATTTTTTCCCATGGCGCCTCTGGCCTGGCCCCATGCGCTGGCTCTTTTAGCCTGCGTCCCGCTGGGTGCGGTGGTGGGACTGACGGCGGTGCTCGTTACCCGCGCCGTGTATGCGGTAGAAGATGCATTCGACCACCTGCCTGTCCATTGGATGTGGTGGCCGGCACTCGGAGCCGTCGCTGTGGGCCTGATCGGCTGGTGGCAACCGCGCACTCTGGGGGTTGGCTACGTCAACATTACTGACGCCCTGTCGGGCGGGCTCGTTGGCCCGGCGCTTTGGCTGCTCGGCTTGGCCAAGCTTGTGTCATGGACCGTCGCCTTGGGCAGCGGCACGTCCGGCGGCACACTGGCGCCCCTGATGACCGTGGGCGCCTGCCTCGGCGCAACGCTAGGCCACGCGACGGCCGTTCTCTTTCCGCAACTCGGACTGGACCCGAATCTGGCCGCGCTGATCGGCATGGCGGCCATTTTCGCCGGCGCGTCACGGGCGCTGTTCATGTCGGTGGCGTTCGCGCTGGAGACCACCTGGCAGATGCCGGGACTGCTGCCGTTGCTCATTGGCTGCGGTTCGGCTTTCCTGGTGTCCAGTCTGTTGATGCGCCGGACCATCATGACCGAAAAAATCATCCGCCGCGGCGTGCAGGTGCCCGACACTTACCAAGCCGACCCGCTGGCGCTAGCCCGCGTACGCGACTATGCGAGCCGCGCCCCCGTGGTCCTACAGGCCACGCAGCGAGTCGACGAGGTGCGCGCTTGGTTGGATTCCGACGCAGCTGGAAGCAACCACCTTGGTTTTCCGGTGCTCGCCGCTGGGGGCGAGTTGCTGGGCGTACTCACGCGTAAGGATTTGTTCAGAGCTGGGGTCGCCTCCGCTCAATCCATGGGTAGCCTGGTGCGGCAACCGGCCGTGGTCGTACGCGAGGACGCCACCTTGGCTGAGGCAATGCACAAGCTTGCCGCGCACGACATCGGTCGCCTGCCCGTGACGGCAGAGGACCGCTCAGGCCGCTTGGTCGGCATGCTCAGCCGCAGCGACCTGCTGGCCGCCTGGCGCGAGCACTTGCTTGATCAGCATCAGCGAGGGCGCTGATGCCTGCTTGCAGGCTATCCAACGTCAGATTCACCCTCCAACCACATTAGCGATCTCCTTTGCCCGCAATGCTCCCTGTTCGCGCCCTCAAGACGTCGGCCCGCTTGCCTGCCGCGCGCCTCTGGTTGCGCGGATTCTGGCCCGCACCCATGCACGCCAGCCCGCTGGAGCAGCTATACGCTGGCCTGGGGGCCTTTGTCGGCCT
The DNA here is from genome assembly GCA_019351955.1 of Pseudomonadota bacterium. GTDB lineage: Bacteria > Pseudomonadota > Gammaproteobacteria > Burkholderiales > Burkholderiaceae_C > Thiomonas_A. The sequence continues at coordinate 614 of JABBOE010000120.1, read as the reverse complement.
GCTGTTCAGTGCTTGGGTGAGCCTGCACGCGCTGGGCGATCTGAACCCCTGGTTCATCGCACCGATGGGGGCGTCGGCCGTCTTGCTGTTCGCGGTGCCGGCAAGCCCTTTGGCGCAGCCGTGGTCCATCATGGGCGGCAATCTCGTCGCAGCCTTGGTGGGCGTGAGCTGTGCGCGCTTCATCCCCGACCCGATGCTGGCCGCAAGTTTTGCTGCAGCGATTGCCATCGCTCTCATGCTGCCGCTGCGCTGCCTGCATCCACCCAGCGGGGCGGTGGCGCTCACTGCTGTCCTTGGCGGCCCGGCGGTGCTGCGCGAGGGGTACCACTTTGTGCTATCGCCGGTTCTGCTCAATTCGGCACTTTTGCTGGCCGTGGCGCTGGCGTTCAACAACCTCCTGCGACAGCGCTACCCCCATGTGCATGCGCCCTCCCCGTCCCCGTACGGGACAATCGACCCGCCACCAAGTGAGCGCGGCGGCATTTCGCGCGGCGATCTGACAGCCGCAATACGCCGCCATGCGCAGTTGCTCGACATTGATGAGGACGATTTGTTCGCCGTGGTGCGAGATGCACAGCGGCATGCTGCCTTACGGCAGCAGACCCAGTTGCAAG
>JABBOE010000119.1 GCA_019351955.1 Pseudomonadota bacterium | reverse complement strand
CCCCGGTCGTGACGGCCCGCGCGAGCATGAACACCCCGGCGAACGCGATCCACACCGGCGACCTCCTCGGTGACACCGTGCTCGACTTGAAGCCGGGTATTGACCTCGAGAAAATAGAACGCGCCTGTTTCGGCATCCAGAACAAATTCCACCGTACCGGCGTTGCGATAACGCACGCTTTGCGCCAGGCGCACTGCGGTTTCGCACAGGGACCGACGAACGCGCTCGGGCAGGTTGGGCGCGGGGGTTTCCTCAATCACCTTTTGGTTGCGCCGCTGCACCGAGCAGTCACGCTCGCCCAGATGCACAACGTGGCCAGCTCCATCGCCAAATATCTGCACCTCGATGTGCCGCGCCGCCTGCACGACTTTTTCCAGGTAAATCCCGGCTTCCTTGAAGTTGGCTCGCGCCAGGCGATCCACGCGGGCATAGGCTTCGTGCAACTGATCTTCGCTCCAGATCAGCTGCATGCCAATGCCACCGCCGCCAGCTGTGCTCTTGAGCATCACCGGAAAGCCGATGCGCCGTGCCTCCGCCAGGGCATGCCCAGCGTCGTCCAAGAGGCTTGTCCCGGGGAGCAATGGCACGCCGTTTTGTTGCGCCAGCTCGCGCGCCGTGTGCTTGAGGCCGAAGGCGCGCATCTGGTCCGGGGTCGGACCGATGAAGGCTATGCCCGAGGCCTCGCAAGACGCGGCGAAATCCGGGTTTTCAGATAGGAATCCGTACCCAGGGTGAATGGCTTTTGCACCAGTCTGCCGTGCTGCCTCCAGAATTGCCTCGGCCTTGAGATAGCTCTGGCTGGCCGGTGCAGGCCCGATGCACACTGCAGTGTCGGCCATGCGCACGTGCGCGCTGTCGCGATCGACTTCGGAATACACCGCGATGGCGCGAATGCCCATGCGCTTGAGCGTGCGAATGATGCGGCAGGCGATAACGCCTCGATTGGCGATCAGGACAGAGTCAAACATGGCGTGCTGCGGCGGGTCGTCCCGCAGTGCATGAGGTTACCCGGACCGGGCCGTCCCGGTGGGCTGTGGATGGGACTAATTCCAGATCAGCAGTCGCACCGGCGTCGGGTTGTATGCATTGCATGGATTATTCAGCTGTGGACAGTTGGAAATGAGGCACAGCACATCCATTGCGGCTCGCATTTCGACATATTTGCCCGGCGCGGACACGCCGTCGGCAAATTCAAGCCCGCCCGTTGGGGTCACCGGTACGTTCATGAAGAAATTGATGTTGCTGGTGAGATCGCGCTTGGTCAACCCGCCGTCGTACTGGTACAGGCACTTGAGAAAGGTCTCGCGACATGAATGCATCGGTCGCTTGTCCAGCGCGTAGCGCACGGCGTTGCTTTCGGCCGCGCAGGCACCGCCCAAGGTGTCGTGACGACCGCAGGTATCGGCCGTAATGGCAAGCATCTCGCGGCCGCGGGTGGACATCAACCGACTGCCTGCAGTAAGGTAAAGGGCACCTTGATGCTTCATCGTCTCGGTCGCGCTGTAGCGTTCCGTGAAATCTTCCGCGTTGTAGAAAAGGGTGTCCACGGCCTGGTTGCCTTCCAAATCCAGGATGCGAAACGTCTGGCCGGCCTTGATTGCATGCAGCCAGCCCTCGCCAGCTGGCAAGACGTGGTCGTATGAGGCTGCCTGCGGGTCGAGGGGGCTTTCGACAAGATTGAAAGAGCTCATGGCGATTCAGTCCACAGTCAGGTTCAGCGGTAAAGTAGCTCGGTGCGATAAAAGCCGCGCTGGTTCTCGGCGCACACGTTGCGGCAATGATCGGTCGCGTCTGCGGGCCCGCAACGCCATGCCGTGAGCACAACGTCTGCCGGGGCGTAATCGGGCCGTGGATCAAGGGCGTGCGGGGCCGCGGAGAACACCGCCAGCACGTCCATGTCGAAACGCAGGTCCAGCCACGCGCCGGCACGGCCATGAGCTCGATCGAAGTGCAGCCTGCCGTCACGGTCGGCCATCACCTTGCTGAAGAAGTTGACGTTGGGCACCAGATCACGGCGGCCCAGACCATACTTGCCAAGTTCAATCAGCAGACCATCTTCCGCGCTGCGGTACATCGCATTGCGGTGGGTCTGGTAGCTGGCCTTCCCGTACCGGGCCTCGATCCCTTCATCGGTCGACAGGCCACCAATGGTGTCGTGCCAGCCACAGGTATCGGCCGTGATTGAGCACATGACCCGTCCCATATCGGAATACAGGGCGTGCCCGAGCGTGAGCATGGATGTGTGCTGGGCCTTGAGCGTGTCAGGCATGTTGTACCGCTCGAGCTTCTCGTCGGCGCGGTAGAACAGCGCTGAAAGGTTGGCCCGACCGCCCGTGTCGGTGATGCGCAAGGCGGTTCCGCGCCGCAGCAAACCCGACCAGTGGCAGCCTCCGGGAAGCACCTCCTCCCAAAGGAAGGCTTCAGGGCATACGGGATTGACGCTCTGCGTCATGCGTGCTCTCCTTGTTCCAAGTGCTTGCTGAGCTGATCCAGTTGCTCGAGATCGGTCTTCATGCCCGAAGTCTCGCGGATGCGCTGCAGAATCTGACGCTTGATGGCCAGGAATTCCGGCGTGATCTTCAAGTCCTGCTCGCGTCGCCTGCCGAAGGGCACGTCGACAACGCTGTCGATGCGGCCGGGACGCGGCGCCATCACCACGACGCGGTCCCCCAGATACAGGGCTTCCTCGACGTCGTGCGTGACGAAAACGATGGTCGTTCCCTCAAGCTGGTGCACATGACGGATCAAGTCATGCATCACTTCCCGGGTCTGCGCGTCGAGCGCGCCGAATGGTTCGTCCATCAGCAGCAGTTTGGGACGGTTCATGAGCGCGCGGGCGATGGCCACGCGCTGCTGCATACCGCCCGAGAGCTGGTTGGGGTAATAGCCGGCTGCATGCGCCAGGCCCATGAGCTGGAGCAAGGCATCGGAGCGCCCGGAAGCAACCTCGACGTCGTTGCTGGTGAGGTTCTGGCGCACCACCTTGAGTTGACGGCTGAAACGAATGTTGTCCTTGACCGTCAGCCACGGATAGAGGCTGTAATGCTGGAATACCATCGCACGATCGGCACCCGGGCCGTGAATGGGCTGACCATCCAGGATGAGGCGCCCGGTGTCGTAGCTCTCGAGCCCGGCGAGGATGCGAAGCAGCGTGGACTTGCCGCAGCCCGAGGCGCCAACGAGAACCAGCAGCTCGCCCGGCTCGACCCGCATCGAAACGCGGTCCAGAACCAGCAGCGGCGGCTCGTTGCGGCGCGCAAAACTTTTGCTGACCGCCTCGAACTGCACTTCTGATTGCGCCATGATTTCAGACTCCTCAGGCTCGTTTCCAGGGGAATGCCAACCGGTAGGCCCAGCGGAACGCAAGGTCGAACAGCAGTCCGATGAGCCCGATGACAAAGATGCCCACAAAGATCTTGGGCGTGTTGAGAAAGCGCTGGCTTTGCAAAATCTGGAAGCCCAAACCACTGTTGGCGGCAACCATCTCGGCCACGACCAGGTATGTCCAGGCCCAGCCCATATTGATGCGCAGGATATCCAGCAGCTCGGGCAGAATGCCGCGCCACACCACCAGGCCAAGAACTTCCCCCTGCGTGGCGCCCATCGTGTAGGCCACCTCCAGATAGTTCTCCGGAACGCGCCGCACCGCGTCAGCCACCATCACGATGACCTGGAAAATGACGCCGATGAAAATGATGGCAATCTTGGAGCCTTCGCCGATACCCACCCACAACAGCACGAGTGGAATAAAGGCCGAGGCGGGCATGTAACGCACGAAGTCATTGATGGGCTGCAGCAGCGCCTCAAACCACTTGTAGGCGCCGATGTAAAGACCCAGCGGCACGCCAATGATTGCGGCAATGCAAAAGCCCATGACCACGCGGTAGATGCTGATGAAGGTGTCGCCCGACAGCCCGTTGCGCATCCAATCGGCGAAGCTTTGCACCACGTCGGCGGGTGACGGGAGAAAGAGCGATCCGACCCAACCGCTGGACGCAACCAACTGCCATGTGATGAGGGGCAGCAAAAAGCCGCAGACGGAAAGCAGGACGTAAACGCCTTTGGGAATGGTGGCGCGAATACGCATGCGTTCCTTCCAGCGGCGCGCCCCCGAGGCGCGTGGCTGCAGGAGTTGCGGCAACGCAGCGCCGGCTTCGAGAGGTTGTGCACTCATGGGAGCTCCGTTTGCGCGATGCGCGGGGGCATTGCGGTGGATGGGCTGTGTCATGGACCGTCAGCTTCAATGCGCCATCGCGGCCTTCACGATGCTGGCGTCGATGAATGAGGCTGGGTCAGGCGTGGCCGTGATGGCCTTTTGCGCGACGAGGAACGCTGCCGTGTCCGCTGTGCTCTTGTAGAGCGAGACAGGCACGTTGCCCTTGCTCATGGCCTGCAGGTTCAACTGCGCTCCAAAGAGTTTGGTCCCGGCCAAGCCAAGCGCATACTCCTGGGGCTTGAGCCCGACGTGGGGCGCCATGATCTCGGCAGCCTTCTCCGGGTTCTTCTCGATGAACTTCACCGCATCAAACCATGCCTTGGTCATGGCGACGAAGTCCTTGCGGTGCGCAGCCAGCGCGGCGTTGCGCGCATACACGACGTCGGGAATCAGACCCGGTGCGGAGCTGCTCGTGAAAAGTGGATGCCCTGCTTTGTGTTGCTCGATGCGCTGGATCCAAGGGTTCCAGACTCCGGCCGCCGGCACCTTGCCCGCAATCAACGCCGCAGCCGCATCCCCCGTGGACATATTCACGAAGTTCACATCCTTCTCGCTCATGCCGTTCATCTTCAGTGCAGTCGCAGCGAGGTAGTTCTCGATGGAGCCAATCTCCACGCCCACGGTCTTGCCCTTGAGTTCGGAGAAACTCGTAATGCTGTTGTTCACCATCAGCGCGTCATTGCCCGCGGAGTTGTCCGTGACCAGGATGACCTTGGCGGGAACGCCCTTCTCGACGGGAGAAAGCGTGTCGATGAGAGCCTGGCAATTCGCGTCGATTTGGCCCGCCGACAGGGCGTTGACCGAAGTCATGTAGTCCGGAAACCAGACCAGTTTCACGTCGGCTCCGTACTTCTTGAAATAGCCCTCTTTCTCAGCGACGTACCACGCGACCCAGCCCGGCCAGTCCGACAGCCCCAGCGTGACCTGTGCAAATGAAGGAATCGGATGCAAGGCCAGGGTGAACAGGCCTGCGACCGGAAGGATTTTGCGGATCAGTTGACGCAACAGGGACATGGCGGGCTCCAGGTGAGAGTGTGGGACACAAGCGGGAGGCGCGCCTTGATGCGGCGACCTCCCGGGCTTTTATCCCTCCGTGGAGCCCCGCCTTGGCAAGGCCGGCAGGCTCTTGGACCAGACATCGCACCACTGACTGCGACCGGAACCCTAGCCCACCTTAGTGCGCGCATGGATCGCGCCTCCTGATTCCACTCAAGCAGGAAATGTGCCAGAAATGCGAAGCCGCGGCGCTGACAGGCGAGGAAACGAAGGCCCCATTACCCAAGGCGGTCGATGCAGGCTTTCTGGGCGCAAACGGATCTCCCTTGGTGCGCCAATGCCCTATTCTGGTGCTCTTTCAGAGAATCCCTGCACCATGCCACCGCATTGGTGCAACCGACTGACGTGCATGAGCACGCTGTGCTCGGATCGCATGCCTGGCGCCCGCTCGATCACTGTCCTGCGCGCGGTGCACGCGCAGGACACGGCCGCAGCCCTTTAGGGCGGTGAGGCGGCGTTGAGTTCGTGATCGATCAACCTGGCGATGACGTCCGGCCGGTCATGATGCAGCATGTGCGTTGCATCGTCGACCCAGATTTCCTTGAATGTGGAAAAACACGATTTGCGCATGTCCCAGTCACCTGGGCGCGCCGCGAATTCCTCGTGGATCGCCGACTCCCGGCCCACAACCCAGATCACCGGGCAGGTAATGCTCCGCCAAATCGCCAGGGATTCATCGAGGCGGTAAAGAACGGGATTCGCAACGCGATGGAATGGATCGGCAGCCCAAGCCCAATCACCATCCGCCCCGCAGGTGAGGTGCGTCGCGAGGAACTCTGCCTTGTCTTTTGTCAGATAGGGATCTCGCCCCAGCAGACGGGTCACGACGCCTTGGCGGTTCGGGTAGCGCTTCGGATGCCGAACGTCCTTGAGCTGATCCAACCACTTGACGAAGCGCTCACCTGCCATAGCCGGGCTCGTCGGGGCAATCCCGAACCCCTCCAAGGACATGATGGCCTCCACCCGATGCGGTCTGATGCCCGCATAAAGGCAGGCAATATTGCCGCCCATGCTATGCCCCACCAGCCGCCCACCCCTGGATGGGGAATACCTGTCAAGGACCGCATCAAGAACCGCCAGATAGTCCGCAAAATAGTAGGTCCGGTTGAGCCAATCCGAGAGCCCGAAGCCAGGCCAGTCGAGAGCAATGACGTTCCAATCGCCGGAGAGATGGTCGACGATGAATTGAAACGATGCCGATACATCCATCCAGCCATGCAGTAAAAACAGGGGCATTGCGGATGCACGCCCCCAACGGCGCAGGTGAACACGCCTGCCAAAGACGCAGAGATATTCTGAGTATGGGGTCTTCACGTTTTGGCTATTCGTAAAAGTTGGTTGAAACGGGATCAAAGCTCCCCCGCCTCGATCATGCGGATGAGTGTTGAAATGTTCGCACCGTAGTTCTTGGGTGGCGGTAGTGCCTTGTGTTGGTCGGAATCCTTGGGAGGTTTCATTGCCCGCACCTTTTCAAGCACAGGCAGTCCGTAGCCCATCGCGTCATCCGGCAACGCTCTGCCCATCTCAACAGACTCCGGCGCTCGCTTTCTCTCAAACTTGGGTCTTGCCTGCTTGCGGCTGTGGATGCCTTCGGTGAACAGAATCTTGGCCCTCAGCGCCTCGAACGAGTAGCCGCGACCCAGACGGTTCATCACCCGGGTCAAGCTGTTCAAGCTCTCGGTGTAGGCATTGGTGACGGGGTGCTCGAAGTAGTTGAGAATGAAGGGCTGCCACTTGGTGAAGGCCAGAATCAGGTCGTGGAAGTACGGCCTTATCTCGGGCGAGACATCCTTGCCCCATGCCTCGTAGCGCCTCAAGGCGCTCTCCGGTGAGTCCGAGTCCTCGTAAATGGCGTAGAAGGCTTCTTTGAGCCTGTATGCCTCCCCCAAGGTCGGGTAGTTCTTTGTCCAGCCTTCGAGATTCAACCGTTCTTGGTCATTCAGGGTGCGCTCTCGCTTGATCAGCACAAAACGGTCGTGCATTAGTCCGCGCTTCTGTTTCAGGGTCAGTTCGGCCCGCAAGCCCTTGCGGGCCTTTTCCATCGCGTCGTTCGCCATCCTGACGACGTGGAATTTGTCGATGACGATGGTGGCGTCTGGAAGCACCGTACCCACCGCATCGCGGTAGGGCGTCCACATATCCATCGCCACGTATTGCACCTTGTCCCGGTTCGGCATCTTGAACAGGTACTTCGCCACCGCGTCCTTGTTGCGGTTGTGGAGCATGTCCACGATGGTGTTGTTCTGGATGTTTGAGACGACGCAGCGCGGCTTGTTGATGATGTGGATTTCGTCGATGCCCATCCACTTCGGCGTCTCGAAGTGGACTGTCTTCTCAAGCTCGTTGATGTAGTCGCGGAAGATGTTGCGGATCGTTCCTTCGACCACGCCGGTTTCGTCGGCCAGCGAGGTGAAGGTGCGCTTCAAACTCTGCGATCCGATCCACGCTACCAGCCGCTCGGTCATCATCCGGTTCTCGGCCAGTACCGGCAGCGCCTGCGAGAAGGTTTTGCCGCAGGCTTGGCAACGCAGCCGCTTCGTGTCGATGTAGATGCCCACACGTTTACCGTGCATGGGCAAGTCCTTGAACACCTGCTCGCGCGTGCCCCACGAGTTCAGGTGGTCGGACTGGCAATGCGGGCAGACGGCAGTCACGGCCACCGGCTCAGCGGTGACGTGGTAGTCGTGGTCGGTTTCCTGCACGCGCAGCACGCGGTACTGCGGGAGGTTCAGGATGTTGGCGGGCATGGTCAGGCCCGCCGCATGTACTCAAAGAGGTGATCGCCGTAAGCGGTACTTCCATTGCAGCCAAACGGCTCGGCAAACTCATGCAGGACGATCAGCGAGGCGGCACGCTCATCCATTGGGAAGAACGCACCTTGCGGCTCGCAGTACATCTCGAAGTCCCCCCGCTTCATGCCGCAGTGCTCGCAGTGGTTCATCCAGTATGAGCTTTGCGTGGTTTTACTGAAATTGACACGATAGTGCCGCGAGAATGCTTTGATTCGTGCCGCTACGGCGGGCAAAAGATCGGTGACATAGTGAACGATGGTTGTCTCGTCATACCGATACCACGCATCCTGCGCTTCATCCTCTTCGCCGGGTTCCAGCGTTTCATGCCCAGCAGGCAGAATGAAGCCGAACACACTTGTGTGTTCGCTGCACTTCCAGCACGGCTTGGTGGTCTGGGCGATGAAATAGCTGCTTGAGCGAACACTGATGTCCGGCTCACTCGGCAACCATCGCCCGAATGCGCCCGCATCGACGCCGTCTGGCACATACCAGAGCTTGCGCTCACCGTCCCAACGTGCGCCAAGCCGCTTGGCCTCATCCTTCTCGGCGAAGGGTACTGCGAAGTCGATGGGTGGCATATCGCCTCCTCAAAAACCGGGACGGTTCACCTTGGCGTATTGCGCTTCGAGTTCAGGAGCAAGCCTGTCAACCAATGCCCTCACATCCTCTTGCTTTGCCTTCGTCACAGCGCCTGGACTGTGCTTGCAGATCAAGTCCGCAACTTCCGAAGGCGGCTGCCCATTCTCAGAAATGCTTTCGACGATGGTTTTTCGCTCGACATCGGCCCAGTCCACGCCATCAGAGCCATGCGCCTTGATAGCCTCGATGGCGTGTTGCCAGAAGATGAGTGCTGCTCCTGCCTGCTTTGCGACATTCACAAGGCCAGCAATGCGTTCATCTACGACGGACGAGTCTTTCCAGCTCAAGCCACTCAAGGAATTGGCACGTAGCGCGACATCAGGGAGATCGCGCACAACTTTCACGGCCTCGACCAACGCATTTTTCTCGTCAGTGGTCAGTGTTTTCAAATCGCCATCATTGAAATAGACCAGTGCCTTCAAGCTCTCGCTCGGTTGGAAGTTCGGCCCGTATAGCTGACGAGCAGATGCAAGTCCGCGTGACAGGCTCACCCCGGCTTTGACCATTGCGGCTACATCACGATAGTCCTTGGCTTCCGCACGCTGGAGCACGACCTTGACCTTGGTTGCCATCAAATCGTCAAAGGAAGCCACCTGCAAAACACCATCGTCGGTGAAGTCCGGTTCTCCCACTCGTCCGAATGCAATGGTGCCAAAAAAAGAAACTTTGACGTCTTTTTCCTCTGGGTTTCCCGAGGGGACAAGCACAACCCATGTGTTGCCTTGATCTTGAAGCGTCCCTGCTTTCTCCATAAACGGAAAAGCCGCTTTAATGGCGTCCCGATCAAGCGGCTTTTCCGAGAAGAAATCGAAATCGACTGAATCACGATGTCCCAGTCGAAGAGCAATTGCAGTGCCGCCATACAGCGTGAAGCCGAGACTCGGGGCATTTTTGAGTTCCGGCCACAGTCGTTTCTGGGCTGGGGGCAACATGTCCATGCAAGGCTTAAACTTGCCAGTCATGCAAACCTCCGCACGGGCAGGGCTGGAACATGATCCACATTCGACAGGCCAAGTCGGTAATGCCAATACGCCCAAGAGCGATCATTGAACTGCCCCGCCTCTGCGTGCGTCAGGACATCGCGAAGCACCTCGTCACCCACTTGAGAGACAAGTACCTGAACGTCGGAGTAGTCGCCGATATTCATGACTTGAGCGATCACCCGCTCAGGCATGACCACGGCTTCTTCTGGCGTTTTCCACCAGATGTACTTGCTGGCAAGCGGCTTCAACGACTCCTGACTGATCTCGATCATGATGGAATCTCTTCAACACACTTTTGCGATTCTTAGTTACAAAATTCTACGCCATCTGGACTAAGAGTGCAACACGATTTTGCGATGTTACGCCACGTTGTTGCGCCCATTCGTCCCTCTGGCGCCCACACACTTTTACGAATGGCAAAAAAAGGAGCGACAGGGTCGTCGGCTATCAATTTCTAATGGACACGCTTGGTCTTGGCGTGCTGCCCTTGCCGCGCCATGCGCATGTAGCCCCTGTGATCTCTGGAATGTGCTGTGGATTGACGGTGCCCGCTTCGATACAGCGCCTCTAGGCGCTTATTGATCCGGCCCTGTGAAGTATTAAGCTGCGTAGCGAACATGCCGGTCCTGGAAGTAGCTCATCACACGCTGCGGGTTTTGTTCCAGCCTCGCCATGTGGTCGTTGGCAGCTTCGCGCAATTTGGCCTTGGTTCGCACCGGCACGCGTTTGCCCATTTCCTGTTTGAGATCGGCGTTGAGCCTCTCCTCTGGGTTGAGTTGTGGACTGGTGCTGGGCAGGTAAAACAGCTCGATCTGAGCGTGATGCAAGGCCACCCACG
>JABBOE010000118.1 GCA_019351955.1 Pseudomonadota bacterium | reverse complement strand
TTACCTGGCGTAGTGTTGACCAGTATATCCAGGCGAGTATGCGCTATAAGATTGAGGCAGGGGTCACCCGGCTGCAATTGAACGAGGAGCTGCGCCATAGCGGGCTGTTTTTCCCGATTGATCCCGGCGCGGATGCGACCATCGGCGGCATGGCGGCGACCCGCGCCTCGGGGACGAACGCGGTGCGTTATGGAACGATGCGCGAGAACGTGCTTGCGCTGACCGCCGTGCTTGCAGACGGGCGCATCGTCCGCACGGGCACGCATGCGCGCAAAAGCAGCGCTGGCTACGATCTCACGCGCCTAATCGTCGGCAGCGAGGGAACGCTCGCAATTGCGACCGAGGTCACGCTGAAGCTGTACCCCCAACCCGAAGCGGTGGCCGCCGCCGTGTGCTCGTTTCCCGATGTTGCCAGTGCCGTGGACTGCACCATCGCGACGGTTCAAGCCGGCATCCCGATTGCCCGCTGCGAACTGATGGATGCGCACGCCGTTCGTGCGGTCAACGCTCATGACCACCTGGGTCTATCCGAGCAACCCCTGCTGCTGATGGAATTCCACGGCTCGCCGGCGTCCGTGCGTGAGCAGGCAGAGTCCGTGCAGGCCATCGCGATGGACCATGGTGGATCGCATTTCGCGTGGGCTGATACCCCGGAAGAGCGGAACCGCTTGTGGAAGGCACGCCATCACGCATATTTCTCTGCGCTGCAAATGCGCCCGGGCTGCCGTAGCGTGACCACCGACACCTGCGTGCCTATCTCCAAGCTCGCCGAAAGCATCAATTTGACCGTTGCCGAGGCCGACGCAGCCGGTCTGCCCTATTTCATTGTGGGTCATGTGGGCGACGGCAATTTCCATGTGGGGTACCTGATCGATCCCGCCCAGCCAGCGGAGCGCGAGCTCGCCGAACGCCTCAATGCGCAGCTGGTGCGCCGAGCCCTGGCTCTGGGCGGAACCTGCACGGGCGAACACGGCATCGGTCTGCACAAGCAGGGTTTCCTGCGCGAGGAGGTCGGCGACGATGCCCTGGACACCATGCGCGCCATCAAGAACGCGTTGGATCCGAAAGGCATCCTCAATCCCGGAAAAATTTTCGCCTGAGCTGCACCCCAAGGGACCGGCGTGGTTCGCAGCAAGAGGCTTGACCAACTGGCGAATGCCCCGCGCGCCTAGCCGCCAAAGTAGCTCGGAAGGATTTTTGAGCGCGCGGTCTTAGGGTTATCCGCGAGCAAATGCGGGTCATCGGTGACAATGATCAGACCCGCCATTGGGTCGCCGAAGCCGTGCACGGTGGGCCGCTTCTTCGGAACGGTCCTGCCGCCCGGCTCCTTCAGCAGTTCGGCGTGGACCGAGCAGTAGTAATACTTTAGTCCCGGATGACGGAATGTGATGGTGTAGGTGTGCACGGCGTGGCCTGGGCCAGGAGTACCCTGCACGACCCCGTCAAAGGTCTTGCTCGTGGCTCCGGTGGCTGGGTTGTAGCCAATGATGGTGTGCGCGCCCGTGTCTTCGTCGACGAATACCACTGGCTGGCCCGGGCGAACGACCACAACGTTCTCCAGGAACATATTGGCCCCATTCATGTGCACGTAGACGGGCGCCCGCCCAGCGGGCGCCGCTTGCGCTTCGGGGATGGCGAACCCTGCAGCCGCGCACAAAGCTGTGAGCAAGGCGGCACGGCAGATATGCCGCAGGGCGGGATGAACCGAAAGACACGATTGCATGGGACCTGTCCTCGTGGAATGCACCATGCCCGAACCCTAGGCTCACCGTGCCATCCGGTCAATGCACGATCACATGGCGTTACCGCTGCAACGCCTGTTTGCGCCACGCGAACAGGCTCGAAGCACGCATTGGCTGCGGCCATTTGCGCGGACATGGGGGCCCGATCGCGAAACCGGCATGACGGCCTGCGAGGAAACAGGCAAAGGCATATGCTCAGAAATGTCAGTAGTGTTTCACCTTGTGGACCTCGCTTCGTCAGGATAGACCCTGATGCAGCGCAACATTGGGCACGTTATGGTTTGCGACAATACCTAAAACTTCCGTTCACAGCCCCGCAACCATGAATGCCCCCATCCCCCAAGACATCGCCACGCGCGCTCAGCGGCAGGCGCAGGTCGTCGCCGCACTGTCTGATGTGCTTCCGGTTTCGTGCCTGCTCTGGCAGCGTGAGGACGTGACGGTCTATGAGTGCGACGGTCTGGCGGCCTACCGGCAAAGGCCGCTGGTTGTTGCCCTGCCGGAGACAGAGTCGCAGGTTGCCGCCGTGCTGAGGATATGTCACCATCTAATGGTTCCCGTGGTGGCACGAGGCGCCGGCACGGGACTTTCCGGCGGCGCGTTGCCGCACGTGGATGGCGTGCTGCTCGCGCTGTCGCGCTTCAACCGGATCAAGACCATCGACGTTGCGGCACGCACCGCAACAGTGGAGTGCGGTGTGCGCAACCTGGCCATCTCCGAAGCTGCCGCGCCGCATGGTTTGTACTACGCACCCGACCCTTCGAGCCAGATCGCCTGCACCATCGGCGGCAATGTGGCCGAGAATTCGGGCGGCGTGCACTGCCTGAAATATGGGCTGACTGTGCACAACGTGCTGCAGGTGCGCGGCTACACCGTGGAGGGCGAGCCCCTCACGATCGGAAATCTGGCAGGCGACTGCCCCGGGCCAGACCTGCTTGCCGCCGTGATCGGCAGCGAGGGGATGCTGATGGTCGTGACCGAGGTCACGGTCAAACTCATTCCCAAGCCACACCTGGCACGCTGCATCATGGCCAGCTTTGATGACCTGCGCAAGGCTGGCGATGCCGTGGCCAGCCTGATCGCCGCCGGCATCATCCCGGCAGGACTTGAGATGATGGACAAGCCCATGACCGTTGCCGCCGAAGCGTTTGTCCATGCCGGCTATGACCTGAACGCCGAGGCCATCCTGCTGTGTGAGTCGGACGGCACCGCAGAGGAAGTCGAAGAGGAAATCGGCCGCATGAGTGCCGTGCTCCAAGGCTGTGGCGCCACCGCCATCGCCGTGAGCCAGTCAGAGGCTGAGCGGCTGCGTTTTTGGAGTGGTCGCAAGAACGCTTTCCCAGCTTCCGGCCGCATCTCCCCCGACTACTACTGCATGGATGGAACCATTCCGCGCAAGCGGGTAGCCGACATGTTGTTGTCCATCAAGGACATGGAGCGCGAATTCTCGCTGCGTTGCGTCAACGTGTTCCACGCCGGCGATGGCAACCTTCATCCGCTCATCTTGTTCGACGCCAACCAGGCTGGGGAGTTGGAGCGCGCGGAGGCCTTCGGTGCGAAAATTCTGGAGACCTGCGTGGAAATGGGCGGCTCGATCACCGGCGAACATGGTGTGGGTCTGGAGAAAATCAATTCCATGTGCGTGCAGTTCAGCCCTGAAGAGCTTGAGCAGTTCCGCGCCTTTCGGCGCGCCTTCGATCCGGCCGAACTGCTCAACCCAGGCAAGAACATTCCGAGCCATGCGCGCTGCGCGGAGTACGGAAAGATGCATGTGCGCGGCGGGCGCACCCCCTTTCCGGATCTGCCGCGCTTCTGACACCCCATTTGCCTGCTCTGCGCTCACCTCCGGGGATGATCCGAACGGCAAGGGTCGGATCATCCCCGGCCATGGTGCACGCAACGCGACACGAGTCCTCCCAAACCTTTCACCTTTAACCGAGACTGTTTGTGAACCCCTCTGATTCCCTGGCCACCCTGCAGGAACAGGTCCGGCAAGCTGCAGCGGAACGCGCATCGCTCGTCGTGTGTGGCGGCGGCAGCAAGGCTTGGTTGAGCCTGCCCGCGGGCGCCGCGCGCGCTCAGCGCGTGCTAGACATGCGCACCTACGCCGGCATCATCAGCTACGAACCCACTGAACTCGTCGTGACCGCGCGGGCCGGTACACCACTGGCCGAACTCGAAGCCGCTTTAGCCGCTCACGGTCAATGCCTTCCGTTCGAGCCACCGCACTATGCCCACACTGGAGCGCAAGCCACCGTGGGCGGCATGGTTGCCACTGGGCTTTCCGGCCCAGGGCGTCAGGGCGCAGGCGCTGTGCGTGATTACGTGCTGGGCGCCGCGCTGCTCGATGGTCGCGGCGATGTCCTGCATTTCGGCGGGCAGGTCATGAAAAATGTCGCCGGTTTTGACGTGTCGCGCCTACTCGTCGGGTCCATGGGATCCCTCGGTGCGATCGTCGAGGTGTCGCTGAAGGTGTTGCCGGTTGCGCCGGCCGAGGCCACGCTCCTTTTCGAGTTTGGCGCGCAGCACGCCCTCAAACAAATCAACGCATGGGGTGGGCAACCGATACCCATCGCCTCGAGCGCCTGGTGGAGCGATGACGCCGGCAGCGATCTGCTTCACGTGCGGTTGCGCGGGGCACGCGCAGCGGTGGCAGCAGCGTGCAGTCGTCTGGGTGGCACACGCCTCGACGACGATGCTGCCCAAAGGCTTTGGCAGGGGCTGCGCGAGCAGACTCTGCCCTGGTTCGCCCCGACTTGGCCGCAGCCCGGTGCGGCGGGCGAATGCCTGTGGCGCTTGGCCGTGCCGCCCACCACAGCACCGCTGAAGCTGCAAGGTGCCTTGCTCATTGAATGGGGCGGCGCGCAGCGCTGGATCAAGACCGCACTGCCCGCTGCAGTGATGCGCGAGGCGGCGGCCGAAGCTGGGGGACATGCCACGCGGTTTCGCGGAGGCGACAGCGCCACCCCAGTGTTCACCCCGCCTTCACATCCGCTTGAGCGCATTCACCGCGACATCAAGCGGGCGTTTGATCCCCACGGCGTATTCCCCGCGATGTTCGCCGATCACTGAGACTTCGGTCAACGCCGCCAGGTACCCTATCATGGAAACACGTCTGTCTCCCGAATTCGCCGACACTGCTGAAGGCCAGCAGGCGGAAAGCATCCTGCGCGCCTGCGTGCATTGCGGCTTTTGCACCGCCACCTGCCCCACCTACCAGTTGCTTGGCGACGAACTGGACGGCCCACGTGGGCGCATCTATCAGATCAAGCAGGTCCTCGAAGGCGAGCAGCCGACCCGCAGCACCCAACTTCACCTCGATCGCTGCCTGACCTGTCGCAACTGCGAAACGACCTGCCCCTCGGGCGTGGCCTATGGTCAGCTTCTGGACATTGGCCGCCGCGTCGTCGACGCGAAGGTACCCCGTCCTGCCGGCGAACGTGCCAAGCGCTGGGCGCTCAAGGAAGGGCTGACTTCACCGCTGTTTGGCTCCGCGATGAAGCTGGGCCAGATCCTCAAGCCGCTCGTACCCACCGGCCTGAAAGACAAGGTGCCGCAACCCAAGCCAGCCGGCTCGTGGCCCACCCGTGAGCACGCCCGCCGCGTGCTTTTGCTGGCTGGGTGCGTGCAGCCCTCCATGGCACCCAATATCAACACCGCCACCGCCCGCGTTCTCGACGCCCTTGAGGTACAGGTGTTGCTGGCAGATGGTGCTGGCTGCTGTGGCGCGATCCGCCAGCATCTATCGGACCACGACGGGGCGCTGGCCGACATGCGTCGCAATATCGATGCCTGGTGGCCGCTGGTAGAGGCCCGTACCGTGGAGGCCATCGTCATCAACGCCTCGGGCTGCGGCGTGCAAGTGAAGGACTACGGCCGCGAGCTGGCGCATGACCCTGTTTATGCCGAGCGCGCGAAACGCATCTCGGAGTTTGCGCGCGATCCCATCGAATTTCTGGCGGAGCAGGGTCCACAAATTGCAGCCCGGCTCCAACGCAAACCGGCAGACAGCCTGGCGTGGCATCCACCATGCACACTGCAGCACGGCCAGCGGCTCGGTGGCCAGGTGGAAACGTTGCTACGCAGCTTGGGATTCACAGTCAGCTTGCCAGCCGAGAGCCATCTGTGCTGCGGCTCGGCCGGAACATACTCCGTGCTGCAGGGGATTCTGTCCAAGCAGCTTCGTGAGCGCAAGCTCAAAAATCTCGCGCACTTGGCTCCGGAGCGCATTTTGAGCGCGAATATTGGCTGCATCCAGCATCTACAGGCCGGCACCACCATGCCAGTGCAGCACTGGCTGGAATTTCTGGACGAGGCCTTGCGGGAGTGAACGCGCCATGGTGCCCACCTTATGCATGGTGGCGCTTCGCAGCCCCATCGCATGCTCAACCCGTCGTGTCTCCCGCTTGGCTTGGACTGCGCGGCCAGCCGATGCAAAGCAGCCTCGACCATCGGTCGAGAGCTCGCACCGCTTGCATGCAATGGCGTTGTCCAACGCTGATCGTTCGCAACCGCAACCCGGAGCGCGACCCATGCAGGGAACCGGCGATCAGTCGGCGTTGCGCTTGGCCACCAAGGTGAGAATATCGTAGCTTGCCACCAGATCCTCGTCCTGGTTGCGCACCTCCACGTCCCAGGTCACTACACCTTGGCCACGCCCCTGGGCATCCGTCTTGCGCCGATCAGTCTTGCGTTTGCAAGTCAAACGCGCCCGGATCGTGTCGCCAATGCGCACGGGTTTGATAAACCGCAACGTGTCAAGACCATAGTTGGCAAGCACGGGCCCAGGCGCGGGAGACACAAACAGTCCCGCGGCAGCGGAGAGCACGAAATACCCGTGCGCGATACGCTGGCCAAAAGGCGACTGACGCGCCGCAATCTCGTCAAAGTGCATATAGAAATAGTCACCTGAAATGCCCCCGAACGCGACGATATCGGCCTCGGTGACGGTGCGTCGATGGGTCAACAACGACTCGCCGATTTGCAGCTCCTCAAAGTGGCGGCGGAAAGGGTGAACATCGGACTCGATGCGCGCTGCGCCCCGTATGTACTCCCCCACCACAGCTGCAACCATGCTCGGTGAACCCTGTACGGCCGTGCGCTGCAGGTAATGCGTGACGGCGCGCAGACCCCCGAGTTCCTCGCCACCTCCGGCTCGCCCCGGCCCACCGTGCTTGAGCATGGGCAGCGGAGCGCCATGCCCCGTGGATTCTTGCGCAGCTTGCGCATCGAGGATGAGAACGCGGCCATGATGTACCGCTGCGCGGCGCACGGCATGCGACGCCGTTGCTGCATCGCGTGTTGCAATCGTCGCCACCAGACTGCCCTGCCCGCGCGCGGCAAGCTCAAGGGCTTCATCCATGTCGTCATACGGCAGCAAGGTGCTCACGGGGCCAAAGACTTCCACGTCGTGAATCTCTGCCACCTCGCTCGGACGCTCGCAGAGCAACAAAGTCGGGCCGACGAACGCGCCCGTCTGTGCATGCGCCCCAGGCGCAAACGGGTGCTCACCCCCGTCGTAGACCGTTGCGCAGTCCTTACGCAAGCGCTGCAATTGCGCGAGCACGTCGGCTTGTTGAGCCTTGCTGGCCAGTGGTCCCATTTGCACGTCGCTCGATCGCGGATCGCCGACGACAATTTTGGACAGCTTCTCACGCAGACGTTGCGACAGCGCCTCGAGTTGCCTTCGCGGGACCATGATGCGCCGGATAGCCGTGCATTTCTGCCCTGCCTTGACGCGCATTTCGCGCACGATCTCCTCGGCAAACAACTCGAACTCGGCATCCTCCGGCTTCACGTCCGGGGCAAGAATGGCACTGTTGAGGGAATCAGCCTCGGCGTTGAATGGCACGCCGCGCGAAAGAAGGTTGGGATTTGCGCGCAATTTAGCCGCGGTAGCCGCCGATCCGGTGAAGGTCACGATGTCCTGGCCATCCAGGCGATCGAGAAGATCTCCTGTCGAGCCAATCACAAGTTGCAGGCTTCCGACGGGCAGGCCACCCCATTGCAGCATGCGGCGCACCAGCGCCCAGGTCAGGTATGACGTGCTGGTGGCAGGCTTGGCAATGCAAGGCATCCCGGCCAGAAAGCTCGGCGCGAACTTCTCCAACAATCCCCAGATCGGAAAATTGAATGCGTCGATATGCACTGCCACGCCTTCGCGCGGCACCAGGATGTGGCTGCCCACGAAATGGCCCTTTCGGCCCAGCGACACGACAGGCCCCTCATGGAGCACATTGCCGCTGGGCAATTCATTGCTGCCGAGGCTGGCATAGGCAGACAGCGTGGCGATGCCGCCTTCGATGTCAATCCACCCATCCGCTCGTGTCGCCCCGGTGTGCGTCGACCAGGCGTACAGCTCCTCCTTGTGCTCGCTCAGGTGCTTGCTCAGCTGTTTGAGTCGCTGCGCGCGCTCCTGAAAGTCCAGCGCCAGCAATCCGTGCACCCCTTGCCTGCGCGCATGGTGCAAGCCTGCAGCAAAGTCGGGTTTCTCGGCGTGGGTGCTCGCGGCCGCAACGCCGCTTGACGCATCCAACAGCACATCGAGCGGCTCGCGCCCGAACCACTGATCAGCGAGATAGCTCTGTAGAACGGGAATGTCCATGGTCATTTGCATTCATCCAAAGGTGGAGGGAGATCACAGTGGGAGCGCCAATGATTGCGCTTGCGCGATCGCAGGCAACGGCGAACCTGCCGAGCGGTTGACGCATACTCGGCCTGCGCAGCGTGAGGCCGGCAGCGCGCACCGGGCGACTCGCCGGCGATTGCGCGCCATCGGTTGGTCGATTGCATTGCACGGCAGAGCGCCGGTGCGAATCACGGACAGCGCCCCGCCGCTGCAACCCAAAGGCCTGTCGCCTTCGTCGCCATTTCACACCATAAATCATGCAGCATGGACGGGCACCTGGGAAGGCAGCGTGGAGGCACGCGCTTGCAATCCGCTCACGCCGTTGAGAAACAGCTCCGCCACGAGCGGAGCAAGATCCGGATAATCGAGTGGCTGACCGGCCTTGAACCACGTAAATAGCCAGTTCATCATCCCAAACAACAGCATGGCCAGCGGCTTGTCCAATGCCTGCAGACCAAGATCAGGACGCGCGGCGGCGATGCATTGCGAAAAATGGGCAACGACCTCACGCTCGACGCCGAGGATGCGCTCCCGATCCTGTTCAACCAGAAAGCGAACGTCTTCAGTCAGCACCCGGTGAGCATCCTGTGCGCTTGCATATTCGTCGACGAAACGCGTGATGAGGTTCGGCAGGCGTCCAACCGGGTCTGGGCATTCGGCCTCCACCTCCTGCACAAGTGCGAGCAACCGCCGCACATGGCCCTCGGCGATATGGGTGAGCAGGGCATACTTGTCGCGGAAGTAGTGGTACAGCGCGGCCTTGGACAGGCCGCAGGCGTCGGCCACCTGGTTCATCGATGTGGCCACGTAGCCCTGGCGCGCGAACAAGCGTGCGGCCTCGGCCAGGATCGCGGCGCGTTGATCGTCGTAGCCGGCGGCGCGTCCACGTGCCATGTCAGCGATCGTCGAAGGAAATCTCGACCTGCTCGGTCAGAGGATGCGCTTGGCAGCAAAGAATAAACCCGGCATCCAGGTCTGCCTTTTCCAGCGCAAAGTTGCGGTCCATGCGCACCTGACCCTGCAAAAGACGGGCGCGACAGGTCCCGCACACACCGGATGTGCACGAAAAGGGGAGATCCATACCTGAGGCAATGGCCACGTCGAGAATGCTCGGGTCGCCCTTGCGAAAGTTGACGTCGCGCCGTTGCCCATCGCGCACGATGCTCACCTTGCTCTGCGCCGCATCCTGGGCCTGGGCGCCGTGCATGACAGCGCCAGCGGCAGCCTGACCCTGAGGCAGACCAAACCGCTCCACGTGAATGTGCTCGGCCCCCACCCTCGCTGCGCGCAGGGCTGCTTCAGCTTCGTCATTCATCTGGTACGGACCGCAGACGAAGGCGTGGTCGATGGCGCTCGGCTGGACGACCCGCGCCAGGAATTGCGCAATCCGTGCACCGTCAAGTATGCCATGGTGCAGCGGGGAATCGGCCGACTCCTCGGAAAACACATGGTGCAGCACCACGCGTGTCAGATAGCGGTTTTTCAGATCCTCAAGCTCCTCCTTGAACATCGTGGACTTGAGGCTTCGGTTGCCATAGAGCAGGGTAAAGCGGCTTCGGGGTTCACGCGCCAGTACGGTCTTCATGATCGACAAGACCGGCGTGATGCCGCTGCCGCCCGCGATACCGAGATAATGCCGCTTGGCCGCCGGGTCGATGGCCACGTAGAACCTCCCCTGTGGGGGCATGATCTCAATGCTGTCACCGGCATGCAAGTGCTCGGCAACCCAGTTCGAGAACACACCTCCGCGCACCTTGCGCACGCCAATGCGCAGCACCCCGTCATCCACACCTGCACACACTGAATAGGAACGGCGCACCTCGGCTCCATCAATCCTCGCGCGTACATTGAGGTACTGGCCTTGCGTGAATGCAAACCGGTCTGCGAATTCCTCGGGCACGTCGAAACTGACAATCATGGCTTCATCCGTATCGGGCTCGACGGCGCGTACGCGCAAGGGGTAGAAATGGGTGTCCATGCCTTGCTGCTCAAATGGGTTTGAAGTATTCGAAGGGCTCGCCACACGCGCGGCACCGCCACAGGGCCTTGCACGCGGTGGATCCAAAGGCTGAAAGCTGCTCGGTTTCGGCGCTTGCGCAACGCGGACAGTTCAGTGCCTGGGGGCGCGAACGATGCAGACGCACGGGTACGGCTGTCGCCCGCGCTGCTGTTGCGTCTCCGGCAGGCGGGGCAATGCCATACCTGCGCATCTTTTCCAGACCCTCTGCGCT
>JABBOE010000117.1 GCA_019351955.1 Pseudomonadota bacterium | reverse complement strand
TGCTGCCATCGCAAAGCGACGGCATCTCAAGGTGCATATGGACGGAGCGCGCTTTGCCAACGCGGTGGCCACGCTTGCGGTCCATCCGTCTGAGATCACCTGGCGCGCCGGCGTCGATGTGCTGTGTTTTGGAGGAACCAAGAACGGTCTTCCAGTGGGCGAGGCAGTCATCTTTTTCGACCGTGACCTCTCGGCCGATTTTGCCTGGCGTGTCAAACAGGCTGGCCAACTCGCCTCCAAAATGCGTTTCATCTCCGCGCCCTGGGTAGGCATGCTTGAGCACGACACCTGGTTGCGCAATGCTCGCCATGCCAACGCCATGGCACACAGACTCTACCAAGCCATTAACGCCATGCCTGGTGTGCATGTTCTGCATCCACCACAGGCCAACGCCGTGTTTGTCCAACTGCGCGCATCAAGCATCGCACGCATGCATGCTCTAGGCTGGTCGTTTTACGAGTTCATCGCCGGCGGCGGTTGCCGCTTGATGTGCGCGTGGGACACCCAACCCGAGACGGTTGATGCATTCGCCGCCGATTTGGCCGCCGCCTGCGCCCAGGCGGCCTGAACTGGCACCGGCGACCAGCAGGCCTAACTTACCGCTCCATTTCCTTCGAGGCACCACGATGGCCGTTTCGGTATTTGATCTGTTCAAGATCGGCATCGGGCCGTCGAGTTCGCACACAGTCGGACCAATGCGCGCCGCGCGCCTGTTTGCATCGTCTCTGCAGCAGCAGGGTTTGATTGCCGCCACGAGCCGCGTGCAATGCCGCCTTTATGGCTCGCTGGCCGCCACGGGTAAGGGGCATGGCAGCGACAAGGCTGTCATTCTTGGGTTGATGGGCGAGGATCCGGAATCGGTCGACATCGAGAAGATCCCTGCGCGAATCGAAAGCGTTCGCCAAAATGCGCGCTTGGCATTGCTCGGCACGTGTGAAATCGCCTTTAATGTGCAAGGCGATCTTTTGTTCCAGCGAGGCAAGCCGCTACCGCTGCACCCCAATGGGATGCGATTTTCCGCCTTCGATTCAGCGGGCCTGCCGCTCAGTGAGCGCACCTATTATTCGGTCGGCGGTGGGTTCGTGCTCAACGACGAGTTCCTGGCCAACACCTCGCGCCATGCCAGCATTGCGCCCGACACCTCAGTGCTTCCCTTGCCCTTTCACGACGGCGCCGCTTTGCTCGACACCGCAGCGCGCCTGCGGTGCAACATTGCGGACGTCATGCGCATCAACGAACGGCATTGGCGGCACGATAGCGAGATCGACAGCGGGTTGTTACGAATTTGGGATGCGATGCAAGCGTGCGCCGCACGCGGCTGTCGAACCGATGGTGTGCTGCCCGGCGGATTCAAGGTCAAACGACGCGCCCCAGGCCTCTACCGCGCGCTGCAAGGCAAAGCTGCGACAAGCCCCATTGACCCCTTGCGCGCACTTGACTGGGTAAATCTGTGGGCGCTTGCGGTGAATGAGGAAAACGCCGCCGGGGGGCGCGTGGTCACGGCACCGACCAACGGCGCCGCTGGCATCGTCCCTGCCGTTCTCCACTATTACGACCGCATGACACCTAGCGCCGATGCACAAGGCGTGATCGACTTCCTGCTTACGGCAGGCGCTATCGGTCTCCTTTACAAGGAGAACGCCTCCATATCCGGCGCAGAGGTCGGCTGCCAAGGTGAGGTGGGTGTAGCCTGCAGCATGGCCGCTGGCGCCCTTTGCGCCGTCCTCGGCGGCAGCCCGCAGCAGGTGGAGAATGCGGCCGAAATCGGCATGGAGCACCACTTAGGGCTGACCTGCGATCCGGTGGGCGGTTTGGTACAGATTCCGTGCATTGAGCGCAACGCCATGGGTGCTGTGCAGGCCATCAACGCCGCACGCATGGCGCTGCGCGGCGACGGGCGGCACTATGTATCGCTCGATAAGGTCATCAAGACCATGCGCGAGACCGGCTTTGACATGCAAAGCAAGTACAAGGAAACCTCCCGAGGAGGATTGGCGGTCAACATCATCGAATGCTGAGCTAGAGTGCCGACTGCGTGCCCCCTTTATGGTTCGCTTCAGCAACCTTGCTGGCGGACAAGCGAACCAATCCCCAGTCGGCTCGCTTAAAGTGATCGACCACGTCGCGAGTCGACTTCTCCTTGAACCCATGCCCGCGCATTCCCCGCCTTAATCCAGCCCGACGCGCAGCGTCGCCTAGGCAAAGCCGTCTAAAGGCGCCCGACCCGAGTTCATCGGACTTAGCAGCCATGCCTTGCAGCAGACGCTACGGCGGCTCGATCTGGCCTTTTCCGCAGCCTTCCGTCGCGTCCGGGCCGGGCAGACGCCGGGCTTCGCCTATCCCGATCCGGCTGGCAACTAGCTCCGAAGACCATGAACTGCAGCGCCCGGGGAACCAAACAGGAGCCCGGCCGGCGCGTGCGGCAAAGGGCCAGACTCAACCGCGAAATTGTCTCCGCGGCGTTTGGCATGGCGCAGCCGATGCTCGCGTACAAGGCGGAAGAAACTGCTACGCGACTGCATCGAAGCCGTACGCGCCAGCGCAAACCGTCGCAGCGCTGCTCGGCCTGTTGGGAGATCGTTCCCAAGACGCTTGCCGAGCGCATGCATGTCTGCCCGCACTGCGGGCGCGTTCAGCCGCGCGACCGCAACAGCGCGTTGGGGGTCCTCGTCGACGCGCACACGCCTGAAACGGGCATGGCGGCGAGACCCAAACCTCTCCCACGGCAACGCGGCAAGTCCAGTTCCTTGACCCGCGAAACCCCCGCGACAACGCCATGCGTTGCGCGACGGGAGATTTCATCTCGACAAAAGAGGACTCTCATGCCTGAGCGCGCTTGGTTTATGGCTGCGGCAGCGGCCTGGGCGGCCGCCATGGCGCTTGCTTCGTCCTCTTTGATCGTTCATCTCCACGGCAAGAACGTGCGAATGCGCCAGACCATGCAGGTCGAGTGCACGCGTTCGGCCCGGTACAAATCGAAACGTGCACGTGGGCAAGCCCATACGGTGACATTCATATCGTCATTCAACGCACTGAAGGCGCACAGCTAAAGCCATGGGCACGCCACCAAATGCATGACATGCCGGCGCAGATGCAGGAACTTCAGCAAGCAGTCGCGTGCATGGATGGCCAGCCCTTCAGCTCATTGCCTGGCTTAACGGCTCTGTGTGTAGGCCCGCTGGCGCTGCCCCCCACGAATGCCAGCCATGCCCACTGTCGTCATCATGCTGCCGCAAGCACTGACGTCTATGGCCCCATTGACGTCAGCTCAACGCCCACCAATGCCAACCTATCCCCTGGTGAAGACCTGATGCACGCGCGGAGTGCGCACGGCGGATCTGGTGTGCCGGGCATTCAGCCTTGCGATGGCTGCCCCGCCCTTTCGAATCGCGCCATCTGGGTCGAGCTCCCCAACAATGGGTCCGGCGGGCCAATGGCGCCAAGGCATACCGCATATCCGTTCTGGGCCGCCACGCGTCTAGACCACTGCGCAAAGCGCGCTCGGCCCCACTCAAAGCGATGGCCAGCATGGCGCATCACACCGCGCGGCATGCCGTGCAGGACGTTGTAGTCCTGGTTGGGGGTCGTAACGAGCACTAGGAGCGGGCGCAGCTTTCCAAAGACTGCGCGCTCCACATGCCCCAGGCGTGCAGGGTCAATGTGCTCAATCGTCTCCACCAACGCCGCCGCGTCGAATCCGCAGAGATCCGCATCGGCTTCCTCAAATGACCCATAGCGCACCTGCAGGCGCGCCGAAGGGTCCGGCAGCCCTAGGCCGAGTGCTATGCGTGCCTCGACCAGCACATTGGGGTCGACATCAATCCCGACCACACGCGTGAAGCTGGGGTGCGACGCCAGACGAAGCAGCAGTTCGCCGCTGCCGCAGCCTAGATCAAGCACGCTACGGGCACCGCTTTGCAAGAGCAGTTGCGTGACGGTGTCCAATCGCAAGCTGTGGAGGTCCTCAGCGCGTTCCCACTGCATGAAAGCGCCCCCTGGCCCAAGCCTTGGATTTCTGTGGTTCGCGCATTACCGCTCCGTGAGCCCATGTCTGTTGAAGGGGAGTGCCCCCTTGCATGGACAAGAAGGTTGTCCGCCAGCGTCGCATGCAGGCTTCGCCTTGGACCCACACCTCCGGTACGGTGCCTGCAAGGTTGCACCGGCGGGCCGACGATCGGCGTCTCACGAATGAGTGCAACGCATCCTCCATTCCTGAACGCCGCGTGAACTTTAATCCTCTATACGCGCGCTCATGGAAATGGCAGCACGTCAACCGAAGAAACGTCTCGAGCTGCATGTCTCTCGCGTCGGCCGAGCGCTCTGGAATTCCATACTTGCCACTGCCGAGGTCCCGCGCCTGCGTCAACGAGTCCCCCCGCACATGGCTCATGCCGTTCCAAGCTCAGAATCCTGATGCGCGATCTAACGTTTCAGCGATCACATCACGCAATGCTTCAATCGTATTTCTGCTTGCATCGCGCAGATCGGCGATGAGCTTACCCTTCTGTTCCAAAAGATAAACATCTTCTGCGCGCATGACAGCCTGCGCAATATTCATCAAACGAATGGCACCAGTTTCTAAGCAAATACCCTTCAGAGCATGACTGGCATCCCGGGACGCCTTAAAGTCCTTCGCTGACAGTGCCTCCAAAATTTTTATTGTATTTTTCGAGATATCTTTGTTGGCGCTCTCCAATAGCTCGACAATAAATCCATTCCGAGTGCCGATGTTCTTTAACTTCTCAATGACATCCATGTCCACGTAAACCACTGGAACCGGTCGAAGTGGTTTGACAATCCGAGATGATGGCTGTTGTACCGCAGAGATTTCGCCGGCCGCTGAAAGCTTACCCTTTGCCGCATTGGATACTGAACAGGCATGCTCAACTGCCGCGCGCAATTCCTGAGAACTCACAGGCTTTGTTAAAACCCCTAATGCGCCTGAGTTTTTTAACTTAAACGCGGTTACTTCAGTGGCGTCCGCGGTAAGGAAATATGCTGGAACAGGATTTATGCATCCAAATCGGTATGTTTTTAAGACCTGACCACCGTCCATTTCTCCTAAATTATAGTCCAGAAGAAGCAGATCAAATTTATTATCCGCTGACAGGATCTGCAGAGCCTGATCCCCATTCGAAGCAGCTAGAACAGCATATCCCTCAGACCGAAGAAGCTCCTGCAGTAAATAACGATTTGTCGCATTATCATCAACCACCAAGATCTTGCGCTGACGCACCATTGTCGCGTCCGTCGCAGGCGCAACACCGCTCTCTACCGCAGCCGCTTGTGTCGTGGAAGCTTGCGCCGCGCGCGGCATGCGCAGATCAAACCAGAAGGTGCTGCCCATCCCCGATTCGGAGCTCACGCGCAAGGTGCCTCCCATGAGCTCGACAACCTGCTTGCTGATCGCCAATCCCAGCCCGGCCCCTCCCATCGAGAATGAGCTTGTCGGCGTGATCTGGACAAACGGGTCAAATATCTCCCTTTGATATTCCTTCGGAATCCCTACACCTGTGTCTTTCACGGTAAACCGCACAATGTATTCCGCCTCCGATTTCTGCATCAGCGAGATATTTAAGGATACTTCACCAACCTCCGTAAATTTGACGGCATTTCCTAAAAGGTTGATTAATACTCGCGCCAGCCAGCGCGCATCCACGACGACACGATCGACGATTCGCGGATCGAGCACAGAGGTGAAGGATATTCCTTTTTTCTGAGCATTTGACTCAATTGCCGCACGAATCAAATCCATTTGCTGGGACAAATCGGCAGGCTCACTCGATAGCTGTAACTTGCCAAGCGAAAGCTTGCTTTGATCAAGCAAATCGTTGATATCAGCCAATAAGTGCGAACTCAACGCGAGAATTGTGTCGGCGAGATGCCGAGGCCGCCCAGTTGGGGATTCCCGCTTGATCAATTCGGCCGCATTTGAAATGCCTCCAAGCGGCGTGCGCAACTCGTGGCTGACTCTGGCCAATAAATTCGTCTTCGCCTTGCTTTCACTCTCTGCAAACTCAATTGCAAGATGGAGTCGATCGGTGAGCCCACCTGCGTACCACGGAATGATGATCACGGCGATCAAGCAGGAAGTCCAAGCAACCGGATTGCTGTGCCAATATGAATCCACAAACGGAAGAACAGCGAGCCCAAGAAATGACGCTGCTTGAGAAATTTGCAGAAGCCTTCGACTTCCACTTCGCATTCCGTAGCCAATGGTTGCGAAGTTGTACAGTGGTGTCATCAATGCCCCGAATTTCCCCATCAAAATGATCCACGCCGTGAGCATTAATGCATCAGCGATTGCGGTAACAACAACTGGCCATTTGGAAAAGTCACTTTTTGCTCGATTAATCGCCAGATAAACGAGCGCGGCATAAATGAGATGTATTGCCGCCATCATAAAAATCGCTGGCGATGGCTTCCCAATAAAGGGAATCAAGAGGAACCCAGCCGTGACTAGTGCAGAGACTAGCCCCAGACGCAGTTTGGCTTGCTTTTTTAATGCCAATGCAATGTCAAAAATAGCGGGATTGCTCATGGTTATTGTCTCCTCAGAGCATCCAGCGATGAGCTGCACTGCGCAGATTTCCAATGCAGTTCTGGCACAGACGCTATCTTGATCGGCATTACACGACGATCCAGCATTGGATTCGCGCTCCGCAACCCGTCTGGCTGCTCGTGTGCGGCTGGAGTTGAGCTAGATACGCAGGATCCCGTCCTCATCCGAGCCTCCGGGACGTCAGGGCAAGCGCGACGCAGACTTGCGTCAGCAGTGGCATGCCAATCAAACTCACGGCACGCGCTCGCTGGAGTGGCGGTCGGACTCGCCTATCATGGTCTACGTTTTCGGCGCGCCTGCGCGGTTTGTATCCCACTGCGTGGGCGTGCGGTCTTGCCCGTCTTTTCAGATATGCCGCCTTGGCGGTTGGAGAGATCTCGTCGATCATGGCGTTGTCCCAGGTGATGCATCGAGGCAAACGCGCGGTGATCGCGAGCGCTCGGTCGGAAGAAAACTGTCGGTCCTGTCCCACTGCGCTACTGGCTGAGCGCGAAAGGCCCAGTCGTCCGGTCGCATGGCAGGTTAAACCAACGCTCCGAGCCTCTTGTTGGCGCAAGGGCCGAAAATTTAGACATGAAGGCGCACCACATATTGCATCGTGGCAAAATGACATCCAGGCACGTTTGGGAAATTTCCGCATCATATGAATGACATTGCAATCACGGGGATTGGCGTTATTTCGCCGATTGGCCTGAACGAATCATCCGTCCTGGAAAGCCTCCTTGCGTCAAGATCGGGGGTTCGCGTCATCGCCCCCCCTGAGTTGCCGAGAAAATTTCCCGTGGGTTTAGTTGACGCAGATTTCTCGGAGCACTTCACCAGGATTGAGCTGCCTTTGCTTGATCGTATTACACAGATGGCGCTTCTTGCGGCTCGGCAGGCTACAGAAAACGCCGGAATTGCCAACTTTTCCACATTTGGAGAACGTTCGGGGGTCTTTTTCGGAACGGGGCGTGGTGGCGTCACAACGGAATGGGAGGCAATTCGGCAATACATGGAAGACACCATGAAGCCGGCCAAGCCATATGTGCTAATGGCGTCGATGCCGAACGCCCCAACAGCGCAGATATCAATCCGCCATCAGATCTTCGGGCCAACGTCGACCCATACGTCCGCCTGCTCCTCGTCGGGAGCCGCGATCGCCGACGCCTGCCGACACATTCAAACGGGCGAGATTGACGTCGCCATCGCAGGCGGAGCTGAAACCACTCTGGCTTCCATTTTTCTCAGAACTTGGGATGGCCTGCGCGCGATTGCAGATGTTGATGAAGATCCATCGCGAAGCTGCAAGCCCTTTTCGCGTCAACGCACCGGCTTAGTACTCGGCGAGGGTAGTGTTTTCTACGTGCTTGAGTCGCGCGAACACGCCGAGCGCCGGGGCGCGCGGATTCACGCGTTCATTGCAGGTTTCGGAATTGCGTCAGATGGACACCATATTGGCTCACCCCATCAGCGCGGCCAGATTGCATCCATGCGCTCAGCCTTGCGGGCCGCCGGGATCGATGCATCGCAACTTGATTACATCAATGCGCACGCCACGGCCACACGCGGAGGCGATCCCGTCGAGGTCTCGGCTCTTAAGGAGGTTCTCGGTCAGGCCGTTAGTCGCGTTCCTGTCAGTTCGACGAAAGCCCTTCATGCGCATATGCTTGGTGCAGCAAGTGCCATGGAAATGCTGGTGTGCATTCTTGCTGCACGGCATTCCTTTATTCCTGCCACGGCACACCTTGACGAGATTGACCCCGAGTGCAGTGGCATTCATCATGTCACTGAAGTCATTCGCGACCGACCCGTCAGGCACGCGATGAGTTTGTCAGCAGGGTTTGGCGGAACCAATGTCGCATTGGTCATACGTTCGAATGAGGAGCGCGCGTGAACAACAACACTATGTACCGTCCCGATGCCAAGGTTCTCGCGTTTTCCCAGCCCCTCGTGGAGACAAGATACGATGGGGCGCTGAGTGTATTGTGGATCACAATGGCCGTCCAAAAAGGTCGGCCGCAAAATTTCTCGACGTTATTACTGCAGTCGCTGCAAAGCCTAATTGATTGGGTTCACGATAATGGAGGCGTTTGGAGCGACGGGTTGAGAGATCAGCCCGTTCATTATGCGATTCTGCAATCCATCCACCCGACGTACTTCAGTGTTGGCGGCGACCTCAAACATTTTCTCGAGTGCATTCGAGGTGGCGATTTTCAATCGCTGCGCAGTTATTCCATGCAGTGCCTTGACATGATGTATCGATGGGCGACAAATATTACAAACAAATGCACAACTGTCGCGCTTGTACAAGGGCGCGCTCTGGGCGGCGGATTTGAGACCGCTTTGTCAGCAGATTACATTATCGCGGAAGAGCAATCTGAATTTGGTTTGCCGGAGATACTCTTCGGACTTTTCCCTTGCACCGGCGGTATGAGCCTTTTAGCGAGACGGGTAGGTCTCAATGAAGCCGAGAAAATGATGCGCAACGGCCGCATCTATTCCGCCATGGAACTTTACGAGATGGGAATTGTGGAACACGTGTGCCCACGAGGCAGCGGTGAACGCGCGGCACGCGATTTCATCGCGGAACATAGCAAAAGGCGCAAAGCGCGGCATGCTCTTCAGCAGGCAAAAAGCAGGATGATGCCGCTCAACTACGAAGAGTTGGCCAAAGTGGTGGATGACTGGGTTGCAGCTGCCATGCACCTCACCGACGATGAGATGCGCGTGCTCGACACCTTGGTGAGGATGCAACGCTCCGAATTTGCGCACTGAATGCGCCAGAGCGAGTGCGTGGACTGTACCTCTAGAATCTCCTTGCCCCGGGCGCAAGATAGCCAAACTGACAAAACACGGCACCTAAACCGGTCGAATGCGCTCAATTCGACCCGATGCCAATCTTGCGGGCTTACCCCGAGATTCTGTACACCTGCAAGGCCTTCGTGCGACCACGACCTGATGGCAAGCATTTCTGGGTTGTGATCACGCGGGGACTGCTGGTCATAGAGCACTGCCCTGTCTTGTCTTTGATGCAGGGCACCATGCCATCCAGTCATCCTTTCGGCCTAAAGTCGGGCGTCGGCGCCGTTTGCCCGCATTCGCCGATGCGAATCCGCAAACGACGCAAAACCACGAACAAAATCACCGAGCTGCCGTCTTACGGCCTCATCGGTGAGGACGCCGTCTGGCGAAAAAGCTGTCTGAGCGCGCGACACGAGCAACCTGCCTTCAGTCCAGAATTCCACCCCAAGTGCGCGCAACACCGGCAGCCAGGCACCTTGACTAAGAACAGTCCCAAGGCCTCCGGGCGAAGCACCAATCAATCCGAAGGGTTTGCCCCCGAACACTCGCCGTGAGTCGTTCGGCGGGCGCGAAAGCCAGTCGATTGCGTTCTTGAATGCGCCCGGAATGGAACCGTTGTACTCCGGGGTGACAAGGAGCACCCCATCCGAGGCCGCGATCATTTCCTTCAGCGCGTCAACCGCCTCTGGAATGCCGTCGTTGGCCTCGATGTCACCGTCATACAGCGGAATTCCGCGAATCGTGTTGACCGTGAGCTCAATACCTGGTGGCACGAGCTCCGATGCCGCCCTCAGCAGAGCTGTATTGAATGAACCTTGGCGCAAACTACCTGAGATCCCAACTAGCTTCGACACAATGGCTCCGATTTTGTCTTCATACTGTCCATGCAGTGACACATCATGCCACAGGCACCCATCGAGCGAAAGCGCTGCGCTTTGTGAATTCGACCGTACTACACGGCTCGGAATGATGAAAATCCAGTGGGAAATGTCACGCACGATTCGCCGCATGGTTTCCGGCATTATTTGAGATCGGCTTTCAACGCCTTTGGATCCCACCGCACGAGTTGGTCCGACGGCATGCCGGACGCGGCCCAATAAGCGCAAGGCTTCGGCGCATTTCACGCCGCGTCATTGCGCAGCGCCCGTCAATCGCGGGGCGAGCAAAGCCCTTCACTTCGGGGCCCGGCCAAGTCGTGATCCCCGAGAGTCTTTTCCAAATCAGGTATGAGCCTGGAGCAGGCTGGGATCGGGGGGCGC
>JABBOE010000116.1 GCA_019351955.1 Pseudomonadota bacterium | reverse complement strand
TTTGATGCCGTAAGCGGCAAAGCGATTCCGCCATTTTATTGCAGTATTCTGGCCGTGGAAGTCGTATCCCTCGAGGCCCCCGCCGTGCAGAGAGACCGCCTCGGTAATCCTCGCCCCGCGCGGCAATTCCAGGGGCGGTCGTCGCGTGGCGAGCGGGACGGAGCTACCCGCCATCAGCCCGAATCCCATCGTGCGGGCCGTGTCGTACATCTCGCGGGCCCAGTCGGCCCGATAGGAGAGGTGCTTGTCGTTGAAGACCGGGGCCGTCGCCTTGCTGCGGCGGAACTCGGCGACGATCTCGTCGAAGAACCGCTTGCGCGGATACTCGACCTGGGCCCTGGCGTTGGTCGGATACCGGCCTTGCTCTGCGATCGAGAGCACGGCGTCCACGGCCAGGCGATCGCGGCCGGCCCGGAGCGCCTCGGCGATCGTCGGATGGATCGTGATGCCGTATCGCTTCGCCACGTCCTTCGCCATGTCGCCTTTCGGCGACTGGTCGACATAGAGGCTCACCACCTCCATGCCCGACTCGACCCTCTTGCCGTTGAACAGGTAGGGCTCCAGGAAGTTCTCCAGGATGACGTGGGCGTGGCTCCGATAGGTGACTTCCGTGACGACCGCGGCGACCCGCATCTTGCGGGGCTGGTCGTCGCCCAGCGCAGTACGGCCGGATGCGGAGGGTAGCGCCGCGCCGGCGAGGGCCAGGCCGGTCTGTTGCAGGAACTGTCGGCGGGAGGGGCGGGGCAGGTCCGGGTTATGGCTCATCGCGTCACTCCGGAGGGTGGTTGGGGTGGGCTCGGCGATCGAGAGGACGCCGATCCTACCACAGCCCGGCGCGCGATGCGGGGGGTTTCTCCGGGCGAAATCCGATCGGCCCGCCCGCCTCGGGCCGGATCGATCGGATTCGCATC
Organism: Pseudomonadota bacterium; assembly: GCA_019351955.1. GTDB lineage: Bacteria > Pseudomonadota > Gammaproteobacteria > Burkholderiales > Burkholderiaceae_C > Thiomonas_A. The sequence continues at coordinate 9,773 of JABBOE010000116.1, read as the reverse complement.
CGGGCCTCAGGCCCTGGACGGCCCGAGCGACCTTCCGCCCCTTGCGATCGAGAACACGGTCGTGCCGACGAGGCCCCCTCCGTCCACGCCGGGCAGGACGGTGAGCTGTCCGCCCGTCCGGAACGCATTCGGGCGGACGACGTCGATCGTCGCCGAATCGCTCGCGGGTTCATAAGTCACGGAGAATCCGTTGACCGGATGGAGGATCCGCGAGACGCCCCGCTTCGTCCGCTTGCTGGTGACGGTGTCCAGCACATAATTCGACGTAGTCATCGCGGACGACGCGCCGATCGACGCGCTGAACTGCATGGTGAAGCCCGTCAGCACCGGCCTGCCGACCGGCTTCCCCCTCCTGTTCAGCTTGCGACGGAAGACGGGCACCTCGCCGACGATCGTCACCGGAGGAGTCGAGGTCGTCGTCTGGGGCAGGACGTCGATCGTGACCGATGACGTCACGGGTCGGTAATCGGTGCTCTCGGCCGGGGTGAAGGTCACCGTCAGGATCTGGGCGGAGCCGACGGGGAGGATCGAGCCGGCCGCGGGCGAATAGGTCAACACGCCCGCGAGCGGCGCGCCGTTGAAGGAAGCGGACGCGTCGAGCTGGCCGGCGCCCAGCGCCGTCCCCGCGATGATCGAGGCGGGAGCGGCCCACGCCACCGAGGCTGCGCAAAGCGCCTGCCGCATTGCGTCCGGGCTGACGCGCGCATTCGGGTTCGAGCGGCTTGCGGGCTTCGACGCTGCGCTTTGGGAGGGGCTTCGCGAGGCAGCACGAGCCATGCGCCGCGCCGCGCCCGCGCCCATCATCGCCTCGGACATCGACCCGCGGATGGTGGCGATGGCGCAAGCCAACGCGCGCCTGGCCGGAGTCGAGGACGCCATCGAATTCAAACAGGCCGATGTGATGGATGCCCAGCCGCCAGCAGTACTCGCTGCCGGTCAGGCCGGCCATATTGTGACCAATCCCCCCTATGCCGAGCGCATCGAAGCCAAAGGGAGCGAGGCTGACGAGTTTCTTCCGTGCTTGGGCGACGTGCTCAAGCGCCGCTTCGCTGGTTGGCACGCGGGGCTGTTGCTGGCCGATCTGCATGCGGATCGCGCCCTGCGGTTGAAGCCCACGCGCCGGCATGTCGTCTACAACGGGCCCATTGAGTGCAGGTTTTTCACCTTCGCGCTGGTCGCCGGGCGGCCTGCACGCCGAATCGGTGAGGTTACGCCGCCTGCAGAGCCAGCTTAAGCACCGCGGCGCTGTAGTGCCGCGCCACAAGCGCCGTGAATCGCTCAAAATCGATGTGGGCGGTCGCGTCAGCGCGGTCGGAGATGCTGCGCACCGCGGCGAATGGCACGGAATAGTCAGCGCAGACTTGGGCCACTGCGGCACTTTCCATATCCACCGCGACGGCGTCGGGCAACAAGGCGCGTATACCCCGGGCTTGGTCAGCGCCATTGACGAAGCGGTCCCCACTGATCAGCAGGCCGACGTGGGCGCGCGGCGTTTGAATGCTCAGCCGCTGCAGGCGCGCTCGGCCTGCAGCGCTGTGCGATGTATGGTCCACGGCTGCATGTGCGGCCGCCAGCAGCCGCGTCGCCCAGAGGTCGTCGGCGGGAAAGCGGCTGCGCCCGGTCAGGGGAACCTCGAAACGCGGGAACAGGGGCGAGGCATCGAGGTCGTGCTGCAGGAAGCTCGTCGCCACAACGATATCGCCGATATTCACCGATTGACCCAATCCGCCAGCTGTGCCCGTAAACAGCAGGACATCGCAGCCGAACTCGGCGATCAGGCTCGTGGCACTGGTCGCGGCTGCCACCTTGCCGATGCCCGACAGCGCCATCACCACCTCGTGCCCGTACAGCCGGCCGTGGTGGTAAGCGCGCTTGCCGTGCAGGCGCTTCGGCTGCGTGGGAATGAGCTGCTTCAGCAGCATCTGCTGCTCGGCCTGCATGGCACACAAAATGCCCAGGCGTGAGGATTCGGTCATGGCTGTGCGTGCTGCGGGATCTGCCGCATCGGGTCGGGCACCCCCAAGCGGAAGGAAAAATATCGGGCGAATTGACGTTGTCTCATGAGGCGAGGCGGGCGGCGGCCTGGGGCCCCGGGCCGAGATCGAGCGCGTCGGTGAAGATGCCGTCGACGCCCGCCGCGCACCATTGTGCCAGCGCCGCTGCGTCGTTCACGGTGTACAGACGCAGCTGCAAACGGGCCGTGTGAACGGCTTGCACGAGCTCTGGAGTGCATGCCCTGGCATCAAGGTGCAAGGCGTGCAGCGCCAGGGCTTGCGCGGGCTCGCGCCAGTGCGGCGGCAGGGCTTCGCACAACCAGGCACGGGGCAGTAGCGGCGCCGTGTGCATCGCGCCCTGCAAGGCCGGGATGGAGAACGAAGACAGACAAGGTGGTTGCGCGGCATCGGCCCACTGCCTGGCAGCGGCCTGGGCGATGCGAGCGCCCCACTCGGCTTGCCGTGCGGCGCTCGCATCAGCGTCGGTCTTGATTTCCAGATTGAGCCAGATATCCTGCCCGGCGAGCAACGCTGCCACGCTTTGCAGCGATGGAATGCGCTGGTGCGGGCTCCCAGTCGTGTGCAAACGAACTTCTCCCGGCGGGGGCTGGCCAGCCACGCGCGGCTTGCACGCGGCGCCTGCATCAAGCTGCGCCAGGCGCGCCCAAGCCTGCCAGCTGGCACGCCCAGAGGCCTCGGTGGTGCGGTCCAGCAAGTCATCGTGCAACAGGAAGGGCACGCCGTCGGCGCTCAGTTTGACATCGCATTCAAAGGCCCTGAACCCCGCCTGCAATCCTGCCTGAAAACCGGCAAGCGTGTTTTCTGGAGCTAGCCAGCCGCCGCCGCGATGCGCAATGCGCTGGCACGCCATTGCCGAGGTGAGTAGATTTCCCATGGCCGGTTGCGATGAAAGTGACTAAATGTAACTCGACTTGGTCTGCGTCATATTTCTGGAAATATAAGGAAATACAGGGGGCAGTTATCTCGGGAAATCCGATTTTTTCCGTCGCAGCATGCTGGCATCAACCCACGAACCGCGTACAGGCTTGTTTATGCGTCGTCGCGCATACGGAAGCGGTGGACACTGTGAACCAAGCAAGACCCGATTGGCGATTCATCCATCAGAAAACTGCATTGATTTCATCGAAAACAGTGGTTTGTCTTTGTCCGTGAAACAACATGGAATACATCCATCCGCGATTCTTGGCGGATTTCAAGCCCGCATTGGCTGAAAAAACCTGAAGGAGGCATCGATCATGACATCCAAGAAACCCGAAATCGACACCATTTTGCGTCGGCAATTGTTGCAGGCTGGAGCGCTTGGCTTGGGCTCCGCGCTGCTAGCGCGTGGCGCACTGGCTGCCGACATAGTCAAGCTGCCGTTGCCCGGGGGGCCGGATGAGCGACGGCTCACCAATGCCTTTCCGCAAAAGGGCACGATGATTTTGCAGCGTACTCGCCCGCCGTTGCTGGAGACGCCGTTTTCGGTCTACGACAAGGGTGTATTCACCCCGGTCAATGAGTTTTACGTGCGCTGGCACTGGGCCGACATCCCCACGCACATGGACCCCAGGACCCATACCGTGACCATCAGCGGGCATGTGAACAAGGAACTCAAGTTCACCGTGTTCGACCTCATGCGCAAGTTCAAGCACGTGGAACTGGCAGCGGTGAACCAGTGCTCAGGCAATTCGCGTGGCTACTTCCAGCCGCGCGTTGCCGGCGGCGAATGGAGCAACGGCGCAATGGGCAATGCCCGCTGGGTTGGCGTGCGGCTCAAGGACGTGCTGGACGAAGCTGGCGTCAAACCCGGCGCCGTGCAGGTGCAGTTCGAGGGCTCCGAGCGGCCGGTGATTTCCACGGCGCCGAACCTGAAGAAATCGCTCAATGTGGACCATGCCCGAGACGGTGAAGTGATGATCGCCTGGGAAATGAACGGCCAGTCGTTGCCGCTCCTCAACGGCTTTCCCTTCCGCCTCGTCCTCCCCGGCTGGTACGCCACCTACTGGACCAAGATGCTCCAGCACGTCACCGTGCTCGACCACGAGGACACCAATTTCTGGATGCATCCGGCCTACACGATTCCCGACAACTGGCCGCAGGCGAACATGACGCCGGGCGAGAAAGACGTGAAGTTCGTGCCTATCAACAAAATGGTGCCGCGCTCTTTCGTTACCAATCTCACGACGGGTGCCAAGGTGCCGGCGGGTCGGCCCGAACTGGTGCGCGGCATCGCCTTCGGTGGCGATACCGGGGTGAAGATGGTGGAGCTGTCGATCGACGGCGGCAAGACCTGGATGCCGACCCAAATCGGCAAGGACTACGGCAAATACAGCTTCCGCCAATGGACCACGCATGTGAAGTTGGACCGGGGCACGCAAACGCTCATGGCCCGCTGCACCAATAGCGATGGCCTGCAGCAGCCCATGACGCCGAACTGGAACCCCGGCGGGTTCATGCGCAATGTGGTGGAAAGCACCACCGTGATGGCCGTTTGAACGAGGAGACACGCATGAACAACGCACAACGCATCGCAGCCCTCGGCCTGGCGCTCGCCGCATCCGCCACCATGGCTTCGCTCCTGGGCAGCACGGCCCAGGCCGCCACCCTCAAAAGCACCAGCGTCAAGCTGCCCGAAAGCACGCGCGTGTTCCCGGGCGACTCGGCCGGTGCCAAGGCCGCCAACAGCTATTGCCTGATGTGCCACTCAGTTGGCATGGTGATGAATCAGCCCGATTTGGGCCATGCCGCCTGGCTGGTAGAGGTCAACAAGATGAAGAAGGTGTTCAAGGCGCCAATCCCCGAGGAGCAGGTCGCTGTGATCGCCGACTACATCGACGGCATCAAGGGCAAGAAGTAAGGCCGTCGCAACCTCAGGACAGGCTCATTGCCCGCACCGGGCCTTGAGCGTGTCGAGCTGGCTGTAGGTAATCGGTTTGCCACCGGCGGTGGTGGCGTTGATGGCCTGCACCATGCAGGGGTTGGACGCGCTCATCTGCAGCTCGGCGGGGTCCACGGGCAAGCCATCGCGCCGCCAACGAAGCAGCCCGAGGATGATGGCGAGGGCAAGAATGCCCACAAGGATGCCGATGAGGCCCTGAAGTTGCACATTGAGCGGCTTGTTGCTTGTGACATCCTTGGACATGGTGTTGAGCGCTTGCGCGAGGATGCGCGCAGTGTAGATGGCTGCTGGTTTCCCTCCGCATTTGGAGCGCCGGACAAACCGCTGGCCCGGCACCTTGCGTGGCTCAGCCTCCTTTGGCCAGGCTTGGATTGAGGGTGTACGTGCCGGTGATCGCCGCCTGTGCCAACACTTGGCCGGCGATGGCGTCGCGCACCTGGTGCCCCGTGAAGGCGCTGTCCACGGGACAGTGCGGGATATCCAGCGCGAACAGCGTGAACGTGTAGTGGTGGAGTAGCGCATCGTTCCACGGCGGGCAGGGACCGTCGTAGCCGTAATACAAGCCCTCCATGTCCTGGTCGCCCTTGAACCACGCTGTATAGTCGTTGATACCGTGACGCGGCGCGGGCCCTGGCAGCGAGCCCTTGCCACGCGCCGTCACCCCGGCGCTCATGGCGCCTTCGGCGATTTCACGCCAATCGGCAGGGATGTCGACGACAACCCAATGGAAAAAATCCACCCGGGGGAGAGACGCCAGCACCGTATGGCCCTCGCGATTGACATCATCGGCGGCGCTCGGCACGTCGGGGTCATGGCAGATCAGCGCGAAACTTCGCGTCTGCGGCGGAACCTCGCTCCACGCGAGGTGCGGATTGCGGTTATCCGAAAGCGCGACGTGTCCGACGGAAGCGGGCTTGCAGAATGCGTATTGCGGTGCAAGGGCGTGCTGATCCTGGAAAGAACGGCTGCTGAGACGCATGGCGGGCTCCGGTGTCTTGGCGTATAGGGGGCGTGTGGGAACAAAGTGGCGTAGGCAAATGGTGCAAACCCGCGCTGGGTTTCAATTTACCCCAGTCCAAGCTTGCGTGTCGCGCACGGCAATGATCTCACGCTTCATGCTCGTGTCCTAGGGCGTCGGCTCCTTGAGGCGCCCGCTCCTCCTGGTGGCTTTCCTCGCCCTGAGGCAGCGTTTCGATCGTGAGTCCAATGCCAGGCATCGCGTCCATGAGGGCTTTTTCCACGGCCAGGCGGCAGCGCGCCGCTTGGCCCAGCGTCCAGTGCGCAGGCATGTGCATATGCATGCCCACGAATCGGCGCGTGCCGGCACGGCGCGTGCGCACATGGTCAAACTGTACGTCTGCACTCCGATAGGGCTCGAGAAGCTGCTCCACCGCAAGAAGGTCAACGTCAGGCAGGGACTTGTCCATCAACCCGTCAACCGAGCGTGCAACGAGCTGGTAAGCCTCGCGCATGATGTGCAAGGCCACCAGGATGCCCACCACCGGATCGAGCCACAGCCAACCGGTCAGCGGGACCAGGACAACGCCACCCATGACGCCGACGCTTGTCCACACATCGGCCAGAAGGTGGCGTGCGTCGGCCTCGAGCACGATCGAGCGCAAGCGCACCGCGCCTTTGAGCATCCATGCCGCCACAAGTCCATTGACCGCCGTGGCCAAGGCAATGAGCGCGACACCAACCGGAACGGAGTGGACGGGGTGTGGCGCAATGAGGCGCTGCGCGGCCTCGACGAGGATCAGGGCGGCGGCCAATCCAATGAGCAGCCCCTCACTGCCGCTGGAGAAGTACTCGGCCTTGGTGTGCCCAAAGGGGTGGTCCGCGTCCGGCGGGCGCCCAGCGACGCTCACCATCAGCAGGGCGAAGCCTGCAGCCAGAACGTTGACGAGCGATTCCATGGCGTCCGACAGGAATCCCACCGATCCGGTGAGCTTCCAGGCGAGCATCTTGAGCAGAATCACGACCGCGGCTGCGGCGAGCGAAACGTGCAGATAACGGCGGATGTGCATGGACAGAAAGCGCAGGGCCAAGCGGGGGTAAGGAAGCGTTTGCCGCATGGTAAAACGACCTGTGGCGAAGATCGTCCTGATGGCCAATTGACGATCCTCGCGTTGCCATGTGGCGGCATTGTCACAATGCTGCCGATAGACTGCGGGATTGACCCGCCGCGGCTTGCGGCGCTGGTGCGTACCTGCAATACCCATGTCCCTTGATCTGCGCCGCCTGCCCCTGCCCGTACCGAACCGGCGCGACTTGATTGCGTTGCCTCTGGTCATCGCGCTGTTCTTCATCGTCAGCCATGCCGGACACCAGATGGCGGTGCCCTATCGGTTGGGGCAGGTCATGCCCATTTCGCTGTCGCCCCTGGCCTTGCCCGAGTATGGGCTGTACACGGTCTTGCGCATGCTGGCGGCGCTTGTCGTCTCGTTCGTGTTCACGCTCGGTTACGCGTGGCTGGCGGCGCACAACCGATACGCCGAGCGCGTGCTCATTCCAGTCTTGGACGTGTTGCAATCGGTGCCCATCCTGGGGTATTTGTCGATCACCGTGACCGGATTCATGGCCATGTTTCCGAACAGCCTGGTCGGCGTGCAGCTAGCGGTGATTTTTGCCGTGTTCACGTCGCAGGCGTGGAACATGACCTTTAGTCTGTACCAATCCCTCAAGACTGTGCCGCGCGATTTGCAGGAGGCGGCAACGCTGTATCGGCTCAATGCCTGGCAGTGCTTTTGGAAGCTGGAGTTGCCTTTTGCCATGCCGGGGCTGTTGTGGAACACCATGATGTCGATGTCCGGTGGCTGGTTTTTCGTCGTGGCATCGGAAGCCATCACCGTGGCTGGCCAGACCGTGACCGTGCCCGGTATTGGCTCGTACATTGCCAAGGCGATCGCGGCGAAGGACCTCGTCGCCATCGGCTGGGCCATCGGAGCGATGATGATCATCATTTTGCTCTACGACACCTTGATGTTTCGGCCCATCGTGGCCTGGGCCGACAAGTTCAAGTTTGAGATGACCACAGCGAGCGAGGCACCACGCTCTTTTGTGCTCGACTTCCTGCGACGTACCCAGTTGCTGCGTCAACTGGCGGCGGTCCCGGCCGCGCTGTGGGAGTTGTCGCTGCGCCTGACGCCGCGTGTGAGCGAGCAGCCCCCCAAACCCAGCGCTCACCGCCGCTGGGGTGACGGATTGTTCTACGCGGCAGTGGTCGCGTTTGCGATCTGGGCGCTGGCCAGCCTGGTGCGGGTGTTGCCTCGAGACTTTGGATGGCCGCTGGTTGGGCATGTCCTGTGGCTCGGGATGATTACAGGGCTCAAGGTGTTCGTCCTGGTGGGCCTGTCGGCCCTGATCTGGGTGCCCGTGGGCGTGTGGATTGGTCTGCGCCCGCGCTGGGCCCAAGCGGCCCAGCCGCTCGCCCAGTTTCTGGCTGCATTCCCGGCCAACCTGTTGTTCCCGCTTGTCGTCGTGGCCATCGTTCACTGGCGTCTCAGCGTGAATGTCTGGACAGCCCCGCTGATGATCCTGGGCAGCATGTGGTACATCCTGTTCTCGGTCGTCGGCGCGGCCTCTGCCATTCCCACGGACATGCGCGAAGCTGGACGCAGTCTCGGTCTCAAGGGTTGGCTGCTGTGGAAGCGCCTTTACTTGCCGGGCATTTTCCCCGGTTTCATCACCGGCGCTGTCACCGCCTCTGGCGGCGCGTGGAATGCCAGCATTGTTGCCGAGGTGGTGAGCTGGGGGGACAAGACTCTGGTCGCGACGGGCTTGGGTGCCTTCATCAGCCAGGCGACTGCCCAAGGCAAAAGCGCGCAGATCGCGCTCGGCGTGGGGGTGATGTCCCTTTACGTCATTTTGGTTAACCGCCTGTTCTGGCACCGCCTGTACGAACTGGCCACGCGCCGCGTGCGCCTGGACTGAGCCTTTCACCGCATTTCCGAGGACGCAACATGGTCGCCAATCCACAACTTCTGCACCACGCCACAGGCGAGATCCAGCCGGAGCAGTCGACTGGTGCTCGAGATGGAGTGGACATCTTTCGCGCGGAACACGTCCGCAAAGCCTTCAAGGCCCCGGACGGCTCCGATTTGCTCATCCTCGACGACATGAGCATGCACCTGCGGGAGGGTGAGATTCTCGTTCTGCTGGGGCGCTCGGGCTCGGGAAAGTCGACACTCCTGCGCATGCTCGCGGGCCTCGTGCCTCCGACCGCGGGCACGTTGCTTCACCGCGGGCGGCCGATTACGGGGCCGCTGCCGGGGCTGGCGATGGTTTTTCAGAGTTTCGCGCTGTTCCCCTGGCTCACCGTGCTTCAGAATGTTGAACTGGGCCTCGAGGCCCTGAAGGTGCCGCCCGCGGAGCGCAAGCAGCGTGCCCTTGCCGCGATTGATCTGATCGGGCTCGATGGATTCGAGTCGGCCTACCCACGTGAACTCTCGGGGGGCATGCGCCAACGTGTGGGATTCGCCCGTGCCTTGGTTATCAATCCGGACGTGCTCCTGATGGACGAGCCGTTCTCGGCCCTGGATGTGCTCACCTCCGAGACGCTGCGTACCGACCTGTTGGACTTGTGGGCAGAGCGCAAGATTCCTACCCGCGGCATTCTTCTGGTTTCGCACAACATCGAGGAGGCCGCACTGATGGCTGACCGCATCCTGGTGCTGGGATCCAACCCAGGCCGTGTGCGTGCCGAGATTCTCGTCTCGTTGCCGCAGCCTCGCGAGCGCGAGTCCCAGGAGTTCCGGGATCTGGTCGAGCACATTTACGGCATCATGACCGCGCGCCCGGCCGCCAGCGTCAACCTTGCCCAGCGCGGCGCCATCAGCATCGGCCACCGGTTGCCTCACGTGTCGGTCAACCAGCTC
>JABBOE010000115.1 GCA_019351955.1 Pseudomonadota bacterium | reverse complement strand
CATTGCGGCCCGGGTTGTCCGCCAGCTGAATGTGGGCAATACGCGGAAGGTGTTTTTCCATCGTCGCGGCCAGTTCGCCCTCCATGCGCTGCATGTGATAGATGTCGTATTGGAGATAGAGATTAGGGCTGCCGACTTCGTCCATCACGGCGAGCGCTTGCGCTGAGCGGTTGAGGAAAAAGCCGGGGATGTCGTAGGTGTTGATCGGCTCGATCAGGAGCTTGATGCCGTGCTGCTGCAGTTCACGCGCGGCGTATTGCAGGTTGGCCACAAGCGTGTCGTGCAGATGCTGCGGGTCTGCACCGGCCGGTGCTTTGCCCGCAAGGCAATTGAGCTGAGGCACTCCCAACGCCTTGGCATAATCAATCGCACGGCCCACGCCTTCGCGAAATTCGCTCATGCGGGCGGGTAGACAGGCAATGCCGCGCTCGCCTGCGTCCCAGTCACCAGCTGGCAGGTTGTGCAGCACGATCTGCACGCCGGCGGCGAGTGCCTTGTCGCGGATGTGCTCGGCGGGGTGAGCATAAGGAAACAGGAACTCCACGGCCTTGAAGCTGCTCTGCGAAGCCGCGGCGAAGCGATCGAGAAACGGCAGCTCCGTGTAGAGCATGGTGAGGTTGGCTGCGAACTTGGGCATGGCTTCAGGCTTTCACTGGGGTTAGGTCGAGAATCGGCTCGAACTCGGTGACATTGTCGATTTCGGTGCCCATCGCAATATTGGTGACCCGCTCAAGAATCACTTCCACGACCACTGGCACCGCAAACTCGGCCATCCAGGCGCGCGCCTGGGCGATCGCCTCTTGGATTTTGCTCGGGTCGCGCACGCGAATGGCCTTGCAGCCCAAGCCCTCGGCAACTTTCACATGATCGACGCCGTACCCGTCGAGCTCGGGCGCATTGATGTTCTCGAAAGAGAGTTGCACGCAGTAGTCCATGTCAAAATTGCGCTGGCTTTGACGAATCAAGCCAAGGTAGGCGTTGTTGACGACGATGTGGATATACGGCAGCTTGAACTGCGCACCCACGGCGAGCTCCTCGATCAGAAACTGGAAATCGTAGTCGCCGGAGAGCGCGACGATTTCGCTTTTGGGATCGGCTGCACGCACGCCTAGGGCGGCCGGCAACGTCCAGCCCAGCGGGCCGGCCTGGCCGGCGTTGATCCAGTTGCGCGGTTGGCCCACTTTGAGGAATTGGGCTGCAGCGATTTGTGACAGACCGATCGTCGTGACGTAACGCGCCTTGTCACCGAATGCAGCAACCATCTCCTGATAGACGCGCTGCGGCTTGATCGGCACATCGTCAAAGTCGCTCTTGCGCAGCATGGTCTGTTTGCGCTGCAGACACTCCGCGGCCCAGCTGTTACGGTCTCTCAGGCGGCTGGCGGCCGCGCGTTCGCGGGCAATTTGCACGAACAGGTCGAGCGCTGCCCGGGCGTCGGATGCGATACCGAGGTCAGGCATGAACACGCGGCCGATTTGGGTCGGCTCGATGTCCACGTGCACGAACTTGCGGCCCTTGGTGTAGACGTCGACCGAGCCGGTGTGACGGTTGGCCCAGCGGTTGCCGATGCCGAGCACGAAGTCCGATGCGAGCATGGTGGCATTGCCGTACCGGTGGCTGGTCTGCAGGCCGACCATGCCAGCCATCAGCGGGTGGTCGTCAGCGATCACACCCCAGGCCATTAGCGTGGGCACCACCGGAACGCCGGTGATCTCGGCAAACTCCACGAGCAAATCGCATGCATCGGCGTTGATGATGCCGCCACCGGCGACGATCAGCGGCCGCTCGGAAGCCTCAAGCATGTCCAGCGCTCGCTCGATTTGGGCACGTGTGGCGCGCGGCTTGTGCACGGGCAAAGGCTCATACAAATCGGGGTCGAACTCGATTTGCGCCATCTGGACATCGAACGGCAGATCGATCAGCACTGGCCCCGGGCGGCCCGAGCGCATCAAGTGAAATGCCTGTTGGAACACGCCCGGGACCTGCGCCGGCTCGCGCACCGTCACCGACATTTTCGTCACGGGCTTGGCGATGGACTCGATATCAACCGCCTGAAAGTCTTCTTTGTAAAGCCGCGCACGCGGCGCCTGGCCGGTGATGCACAAAATGGGGATGGAGTCGGCGCTGGCCGAGTAAAGACCGGTGATCATGTCCGTGCCCGCCGGCCCGGACGTGCCAATGCACACGCCGATATTGCCGCTGGCAGCCCGTGTGTAGCCCTCCGCCATGTGCGATGCCGCCTCCACGTGACGCGCCAGCACATGCGCGATGGACGCCCGCTTGCGAAGCGCGTTGTAAAAGGGATTGATTGCGGCACCGGGAACGCCGAAGGCCTGGTGGATACCCTCTTTTTCGAGGATACAGACGGCGGCTTCGGCCGCGAACATTTTGGGCATGAGTCATCTCCTGAATCTGGGCCGTGCCGAACGGGACACAGCTTGCGGGCCAGGTCGGCCCGCAAGGCTTGCAGGAGACTGTAGTCAGGACCGACGCGCCGAAAAATAGGGGGAAAGGCGAAGGATTACAACCTTGCACGAGGGTAATGGGGCGCAAGAGTTGGCTTTCATTGCATCTCCAAGTCAGGCTCGATGGCCGCCGCGCCGGCTTTGGCACATTCCTCGTCGGTGTCGCCGGACGGCGCACCGCTCACGCCGATGGCGCCATACAGGGTGCCACCGGCGGCAATCGGCACGGCCCCGGCTGAGAAGAGCAAACCCGGCACATGTGCCAAGCTGCTTTGCGCCTGCGCCTTCAATGCCGAGGTCGGCGCGTTGAACGACACGGCGGTGTAAGCCTTCAGTGCACTCACGCGCACGGTGAGGTCCGGGGCGAGCACATCACGAAGCATTACCTGCGGCTGGCCGCTGCGATCGACCACCGTCACGCCAATCTGGATGCCCTTTGTGCGGCAGGTTTGGATGGCCCTCTCGGCGGCCTTGAGCGCAGTTTCCATCGACAGACGGCTGACCGTGATGGCCATGGGCTCGGCCGCGTGCGCCATGCCGGAGGTAACAGCAAGGGTTGAGCATAGGCTCAGAAGGAGCTTGTTTGGCATCGGATTTTCCTTGCCTTGACGGTTGAAATGCTGGTTGCGGTTTGCACGGGGGCGGCCATCGCCCGACGTGTACACAGCATATACGCGAACCATTGTCCTGGAGTCCTGGACCCCCTGCGCATTGGAGTTTGCCGGGCAGGAGCGCCAATAGGACGTCGGGGGCAGGCGCGTCAGCCAAACTTGCGGTCGAACGACGCCTCGTGCTAACAGAATCGGCAGACGTGTTACCCATCCGGTGCGCACGTTGCACAAGACGCTCGACGGGTGCGGCGCTCGCTGGAGTTGCGTTGCTCTCGGTTTGCCGAAGATGTCGCAGTCTGTACTTGACGCGATGGTCGAGCCAAAAAACACAACAGCAGGCGGGCGTGCCGAGTGGATGCCGCAGCGGGCGCGTGCGAGCCCTTCTGCCCATTGGATAGCGCGTTGTTGAGGAAAGCGCCGCTAAAGTTCAGAGAATTGGAATGCAATCGATCAGATGGGCGATCGGACACCGGCCGCGCGCTGGGGATGCATGCAGCGTCGCAGAGGGGGCGCGTGTTGGCGGCATGCCGAACCTGACTCAGCCTTGGCGGTCGCTCCATAGCTTTCCACCCGTAGCCCAGTGTGAGCGGGAGACCTCGTTGAGAATGATGTCAACAGCATCGGGTGAGCACTTGAGGGTGTCGACCACCGCCTGGGTAATGTTCTCCACGAGTTCCCTTTTGATCTCGGGGCTGCGGCCTTCAAACATGTCAATACGGATCGCGGGCATTCAGTCATCTCCGGGAAGGGAGCCGGCACGTTACCGGCCTTAAAGGCTCGATTATGACGAGGTGGGCGAAAGCGCGCCGCCAAGTGTTTGGCGCGAGCCTTCACCCAATTGGTGTGATTTCGCGCGTTGCGCCTTGTCGTCCTGCGTGCGCCGTTCAAGGGCGCCGTGTGCCTGACCACCATCTGTCCACCACATACCTGTTTCGTGGGGCGCTCGTCGCGCCGCGTGGCTCGACAATGGTGGAGCGTCGGTGCAGTAAAAAACACCCCGCAGGAGTCGCACGGCGGGGTGTCGGGGCATTCAGCTCAACAAATTCGCCTCAAGGCGTCGACCGCGAGGATCTGAGCCGCGCGATTGGTCAGTGCATTTCGTCGCGAATGTAAAGGGGGCCTTTCAGGCTGGCCACATATGCGGCAATGTCGTGCAGATCTTGCGAGCTGTATTGCCCCACGATGCCACCCATGATCGGGTTATTGCGCCCATACAAAGGGGTCTGCCTCTTGGCTTGGTATTGCTGCAGCGCGTGGAACAAGTACGACTCGTATTGGCCCGCGATGATTGGATAGTTGGGAGCGATCGGCTTATCCAGTCCGGCGCCGTGGCAGGCGATACAGCCGCCTTTATTGACCAGGTCTTCGCCCTTCTTGATATCGGCGGCATGCGCAGCACCAGCGAAGGCGACCACCAAGGATGCAGCGGTCAGTTGTGCGAACAGTCGTTTCATGGGTGCGTTCCTCACTTGGCGCTCTGGCCCTTCGGCAGGGCGTAATAAGCCGCGATGTCGGCCATTTCCTTGTCGGTCAGTGAGCTGGCGACCGCTTTCATGGTTGGATTGCGGCGTGCCCCGCTGCGGTAGTCCTGTAGAGCCTGCACGATGTAGCCGGCGCTTTGCCCGTTGAGCATGGGTACGTAGTAGACATCCGGGAAGGAGGCCTTGTAGCCGCCGCCAACGTTGTGACAACCTTCACACATGAAGATTTTGCTTTTGCCAGCTGCCGCATCACCGGTGACGGTTTGGGCTTGTGCACCGGCAGCAAGCAGGAGCGAGATCGCAAATATCAGCTTTTTCATCGCAGGCTTGACGAGGTCATTGAAGGGAAGGGGACGTGTGAGAGTGGGTGATTATAGGGAGCCCGTTCATGCGCGACACCTTTCGTGCAAGCGGTGATTGAAGATCAGCGCTCAAATTGACCATGCGCAGTGCAATGCGCTGAAAACACAACTGAAAGTGCAACAAGATCTATCAAGATGATGTCTCGGCGCAACGGGACGGGTCGAGTCCGAGGCGCATGCATGCGGCCCGCATGTCGGTGTGCTCACGCAGCGCCTGCGCGCTGCCGATGGCTCTCCCATGCGTTGCGCCAGCGTGAGGCGTCAAGAGCTTGAGCACGGTGCCGCAACGCAGTGATCAGGGCGAGCCTCCAAGCCAATTGCGCACGATCTCGCCTGGGATCAGAGGGAGGGGCAGGAAATTGGGTTCAGGCGCGTCGAGATTTTATTAAACGCGAGGCCCTCGCGGTCACCGCAAGGGCGCGACGAATGGGGCGCCAAAACGTGAAAAGCATCGCAGATTGCGCGAAGCTGCAAGAATCCAGGGCGGCGTTCAACCGATCCGCAGACATTTTCTGGAGCATGCATGCATTCGTCGATCTACCTGATGGCCATGGCTGCGCTGCAAGGCGTGACCGAGCTTTTCCCAATCTCAAGCCTGGGTCACAGCATCTTGGTGCCCGCCTTGCTGCATTGGCCCATCGCGCGCGATGCCGATTGGTTTCTGCCCTTTGTGGTGGTCCTGCACTTGGGCACTGCGGCAGCCTTGCTCCTGTATTTTTGGCGGGACTGGGTGCAGCTGATCTCTGGCTGGGTCAGGGCGCGCGGCGGAACTGGAAATCCCCAAGCCCAGTTGCTGTGGCTGCTGGTGGTGGGCAGCATTCCGGCGGGGTTGTTGGGGCTTGCGTTAGCGCACAAGATCAAGGCACTTTTTGGCGGATTTACCTTTGCTGCTGTCGCGCTCATGCTCAACGGGGCGATGCTGATGCTTGGCGATTTCTGGAAAAATCGTCGTGCAAGTGCCGATCTACCGGCAATGGGCTACAGGCGAGCACTGTTGATTGGCGCCGCGCAAGCCCTTGCCCTGATTCCGGGATTCTCGCGCTCCGGTGCCACACTCGTCGCAGGCTTGGGCGTAGGGCTCGGGTACGAGGCTGCTGCGCGGTTTTCCTTTCTTTTAGCCACACCCATCATTGCAGCTGCTGGCCTGCTGGAGGTTCCTAAGCTGATGCACGCAGGCATTCCGCAAGGATTGCTGGGAACAATCCTTGCCGCTGGAGTCCTGTCGGGCGCGTGCGCGTGGCTGTCAACGTGGTTCCTGATGCGGTGGTTCCACGGCCATGAAGTCAAGGCCCTGCGGCCTTTTGGGATCTACTGCTTGGCGTTTGGTGCGATCGCGTTGCTGATCGGCTGATTGCGGCTGGTGGTTTACACCTGCCGCAACAAACCACGCAGCACAGAAAGCTGGCGGCGGCTGATGGGCAGGGTCTCGGCGACGCCGCGCACGCGCACCACCCAGTCGGCATTGTCATCGGTTGCTCGCATGGTTGAGGCAGTGACGCGTTCCAGACCGGCGATGGCCTCAATCGCGACCAGAGCGCTGCGGTGGGTCCGCACAAATCGTGCGGCAAAGCGTTCCTCCAAATCACCAAGAGCCGTGTCGATGAGATGATGCCGTGCAGCCGTGCGCACCAGCGTGTATTTGTTGTCAGACCGGAAGTACAGGACTTCGGCAACAGGCACGCGCAGGAGTGCGCCGCGTTCAATCACGGAAAGTGCCAGGGTGACGATTTTGTTGGCCGCGGTTGCATCCTGCGGCGCCATGCCGTTGTGCAGGAGAGCTCGTACCCGCTCGATCGCCTGTGCCAGGCGTTCCCGACGCACGGGCTTCGTGAGGTAGTCCACTGCAGCGTGCTCGAACGCGGCCAGCGCGTGCTCGTCGTGCGCCGTGACGAACACCACCGCAGGCAGCGCCGCCGCCTGCGGGCGGTGCTGCACGAGTTCGGCGGCGAGTTCCAGCCCGCTGGCGCCCGGCATCTGAATATCGAGAAGCAACAAGTGGTAGTCACCATGTCGCATCATCCGGCGGGCGGTATCCGCGTCGGCTGCCTCATCCACGTGGCACTGTGCACATTGAGGCAGTTCGTCGAGCAGGCGGCGAAGGCGGGTGCGGGCTAAAGGCTCGTCGTCGATGATGAGGATATTCATAGCGGCAGGCGGATGCGAACGCGGTAGCGTGGCGGCACCAAGCCATCAACGGGGCCATGGTGAAGGTCGGCCGTGATGTCGTACAGCAGGTGCAGGCGTTGGGCAATGTTGGACAGGGCCATGCGGGTGCCGCGCCCGTTTGACGCGGCGCTTGGCGTGTAGTCGTTGACGACGCCGAGTTCGACCATGCCAGCGCGTGGCGTCACCCACACGTCGATCAGGCACGGCCCGGTGCCGGACTCGACCCCGTGGCGCACTGCGTTTTCCACGAGAGGTTGCAGCGTCAGGGAAGGGATGCGCAGATGCTCCAGCCCGGGTTCCACCGCCCACCTTATCTGCATGCGTGTGCCGAAACGCACCGACTCGATGTCCAGATATCGGCGCGCGAGGTCAACCTCTTCTTGGACCGTGCTTAATGTGCCGGGCCGACTCACGGTTGCCCGAAACAGCTCCGCGAGGTCGTCAAGCACCTGTTCGGCGCGTTGTGGCTGCTCGCGCACGAGGGCGCTTGCCGCGTTCAGCGCATTGAACAGAAAGTGAGGGCGGATGCGCGCCTGCAACTCATCCAGGCGTGCCTGGACCGTTGCCGGGGTCAGCGCCTGTGCGCGCAGGCTCAGGTAATGCAGGAATCCACCCGCCAGTACGGCGCCCGCCAGCGCGCTACGCCAGTCGGGCAGTGGGCTGCCTGCGCCCGCGGCGATCACGGAGCCCACAAGGGCCTGCGCGGTCCAGCCGGCCGCCGCTCCCGCGCCGATGCCAACACCGATTCGCATGAAACTACCCAGCTTGCGCCAGAATCGCCGCGACAGACACATCACGCTGAGCCAGATCGCTGCTCCAGGCTCAGCCACGGCAAGTCCTTGCAACAGGAGGCCCCACCATTCGCTTGGTCGCGGACTAAAGGCGAGAGGGAGGAGCAGCACGACAGCATTCACCAGAACATAGGCGCGAATGGCTGTGCCCGCGTTACAGGCGTCGGGCATTGCAAGCAAGGGCGGCGCCATTGTCCCAACGTGCGTTGACTGCGGTTCGCTCAATACAATCTCCTGCCATTGACCGCCATTGCGCTGTACGCAACCATTTCATTTCCCATGAGTTCATCCCTCGACCGTAAGCAGCAGGCCTGGTCGGCCCTTTTTTCCGAACCGGTTGATGCGTTGGTGCAACGCTACACGGCTTCGGTGAATTTTGACAAGCGCTTGGCCCGATTTGATATCCAGGGCTCGCTGGCGCATGCGCGCATGTTGGCTGCCCAACACATTATTAGCGACCAGGATCTGGCCGAGATCGAGCGCGGCATGGCTCAGATCCAGAAAGATATCGTGGCGGGCAGCTTCGACTGGAAGCTGGAGTTGGAGGATGTACACCTCAATATCGAAGCACGCTTGACGCAACTGGTGGGTGATGCCGGCAAGCGTCTGCACACGGGGCGCAGTCGCAACGATCAGGTGGCTACGGATATTCGCTTGTGGTTGCGCGATGCCATTGATCGCATTCAGGTTGCGCTCGGGACCTTGCGGGTCAGCCTTGTGGATGTGGCCGAGGCCCATGCCGACACGATCATGCCTGGCTTCACGCATTTGCAGGTGGCCCAGCCCGTGACCTTGGGCCACCATCTGCTGGCCTATGTGGAAATGTTTGGGCGCGATGCGGAGCGCCTTGCTGATTGTCGCCGCCGGGTCAACCGCCTGCCGCTGGGGGCCGCGGCGCTCGCCGGCACGAGTTATCCGTTGGACCGCGCGATGGTGGCGCGAGAGCTTGGGTTTGAGGGCATCACGGCGAACTCGCTGGATGCCGTGAGCGACCGCGACTTCGCCATTGAATTTTGCGCGGCGGCAAGCGTGGCGATGGTGCACGTGTCGCGTCTGAGCGAAGAGCTTGTATTGTGGATGTCGCCAGCCTTCGGCTTCATCGACCTGCCGGACCGCTACTGCACGGGATCGAGCATCATGCCGCAGAAAAAGAACCCTGACGTGCCTGAGCTTGCGCGCGGAAAGACGGGCCGCGTGGTGGGGCATCTCACTGCACTTCTGGTGCTGATGAAGGGCCAGCCTTTGGCTTACAACAAGGACAATCAGGAAGACAAGGAACCGCTGTTCGATACCGCCGATACCCTGCTCGATACCCTGACCTTGTTTGCCGACATGATCCGGGGCATCCGCGTGAACGCACGAGCGATGCAAAACGCTGCGCGAAAGGGCTATGCCACGGCGACCGATCTTGCGGATTATCTCGTGAAAAAGGGCTTGCCCTTCCGCGATGCGCATGAGGTGGTGGCGCATGCCGTGCGCGCCTGCATGCAAGCAGGGCGAGATCTGGGCGCGATGAGCCTTGCGGAACTCCAGGCCCTGCACCCGGCGGTGCAGGCCGATGTGGTCGACGTGCTCACGTTGCACGGATCGGTGCAGTCGCGAGCGGTGCTGGGGGGCACCGCTCCGGAGCAAGTTCGCGCGCAAATCGCGAAGCTGCGCACCGAGTTGCTTGGCTGAGAAAGCGCAGCGGCGGCGTCGCAGTTAAGCAGCCGTGGGTCAGGTCCTGGGCAGCGTCACGCCTTGTTGGCCTTGGTATTTGCCACCGCGGTCTTTGTAGCTCGTTTCGCAGACCTCGTCGCTCTCGAAGAACAGCACCTGCGCGCAACCCTCACCAGCATAGATCTTCGCCGGTAGCGGCGTCGTATTGGAGAATTCCAGTGTCACGTAGCCCTCCCATTCGGGCTCAAAGGGCGTGACGTTGACGATGATGCCACAACGAGCATAGGTACTTTTGCCTAGGCAGATGGTGAGCACGTTGCGTGGAATGCGGAAATACTCGACGGTGCGGGCCAGCGCGAAGCTGTTCGGCGGGATGGTGCACACGTCGGCCTCGATATCAACGAAGCTGCGTTCATCAAAATTCTTGGGGTCCACCACAGTGCTGTGCACGTTGGTGAATACCTTAAATTCCGGGGCGCAGCGGATGTCGTACCCATAGCTGCTTGTGCCATAACTCACGATTCGATGGCCGTCGGCCGCATGCCGAACCTGATGCGGCTCGAACGGCGCGATCATGCCGTGTGCTTCGGCCATGTGGCGGATCCAGCGGTCTGATTTGATGGTCATGCTCGGAACCTTTACGTTTGATACACCTAAAACGAGACGAATTGCGCAGCCAACGATTGGGCGTGCAAAGCAACATTGAAACAGGTGCTGTATGCATGGTGTGATCTCGCCACGCCGCATCAATCGTCAATCGGGCTCGCGATGCGCGCACGAGCGTTCAAGCAGCGGGCCCAGTCTGGCGAGCACTTCCTGTGCCGACAGGTGCAGCGCGACCTGTTTGCGACGCGACTTTTCACCGCGTTTGATGCTGACTTCCCTGCGTGTCAGGTGAAGCGCATGGGCCAGCCAGGCGCACAGGGCAGCATTGCCACGCCCATCGAGTGCGGGCGCCGCGATGCGCACGCGCAGGGCCCCGTCGTGGAGCCCCACCAGAGCCGTGGTTTTCGCGCCGGGCTGCGCCGCGATCATTAGGGTCACGCCGGATTCGTCTTCGCGCAGCCAGCTGGGATGGTCGGAATGCATACAAAAAAAGCCTGGGCACAAGGCCCAGGCTTTTCAGATTGACCTCACCCTTAGGGCTTGTCGCCAGTCGGGAACGGCCATGCGGCTTGCGGACTGAGGGCTGTCTTCGCTGCAGGGGCGGGTTCCTTCTTCGCCGGAGCAGCCTTCTTCGCCGGAGCGGCCTTCTTCGCCGGAGCGGCCTTCTTCGCCGGAGCGG
>JABBOE010000012.1:45411-45776 GCA_019351955.1 Pseudomonadota bacterium | reverse complement strand
AGCGCGGTGCGGTCAGGGTGTTGTGTTGAAGCGAGCGCGGATGCGCAGCGGCCTTGGCCACCAGCGGCGTGCGCATGGGCCTGCGGGTGGCCGCCGGAGGGGGCGTAGGAGCGGTCGGCTTCATGGTGAGCGGTCGGGGGGGCAGAACCTGGATGAACACAAGCGCTCGGCGAGGCGCTGGCGGAATGAACGCGAAGTCCGCCTGCAGCGCCCACAACACCAGCACGTGCACGGCAACAACGCCGATACAAAGGGGCCAAAACACGCGCGGCGGGGGTGCGAGGCGCGCCGTGCTAGGGCGGAGGATGTATCAGTCGGGGGTCAGTGACCTGAGCACCCAGCTCCGCGCGGCGCTCGAGCAGTTC
>JABBOE010000012.1:16064-45401 GCA_019351955.1 Pseudomonadota bacterium | reverse complement strand
GCCAAAACACGCGCGGCGGGGGTGCTAGGCGCGCCGTGCTAGGGCAAGGGAGGGGGAGGGCTGGTGCGGTCGACATGGGTGTTGGATGCTGGGAGCCGCACTGTGGAGGCTATAATTTCAAAGATTTGCGTCAAGCTCTAGAAGGGTTTGCGCACCCCAAAACAGCGTTTACCAACGCCGCAACACGCGTGCCCGGAGAATATCAATGTTGCCGTTGCAACCCAAAGCCATTTTGGCCCTTGCCGACGGTTCGGTCTTCCACGGGGTTTCCGTCGGGGCTCCCGGTGAGACCACGGGTGAGGTGGTTTTCAATACCGCGATTACCGGCTACCAGGAGATCCTGACCGACCCCAGTTATTGTCGGCAAATCGTCCTGCTTACGTACCCACACATCGGCAATGTTGGTGCCAATGCAGAGGACGTTGAAGCCGCCAAGGTTCATGCAGCCGGCCTCATCATCAGAGATCTTCCCGCACTAGATTCAAATTTTCGCAGAACCGAAGGATTGGGCGATTATCTGCGCCGCACCGATACGGTCGCCATCGCAGGTATTGATACGCGCAAGCTCACCCGCTTGCTGCGGAGCAAGGGTGCGCAAAGCGGTTGCGTGCTCGGGTTGAAGCCGGGCGAGGTGGTGACTGCGGCCGTGGTCGAGCACGCGATTGCTCGGGCGCGCGCTTTCCCGGGGCTTGCCGGAATGGACCTGGCTCGCGTCGTGAGCACGAAGGAGTCATACATTTGGTCGCAAACGGCTTGGTCCTTGGGCACGGGATATGGTGAGCAGCGTGAAGCACGCTTTCATGTTGTGGCCTATGACTTCGGCATCAAGTTCACCATCATGCGTTTGCTGGCCTCGCGTGGCTGCCGCGTCACGGTGGTTCCCGCACAGACTCCAGCCGAAGTCGTGCTCGCGATGCGCCCAGATGGCGTTTTCTTGTCCAACGGGCCGGGTGATCCCGAGCCCTGTGACTATGCCATTGCCGCGGCACGCACGATCATCGAACGAGGCGTGCCCACGTTTGGGATTTGCCTGGGTCACCAGATCATGGCCTTGGCCGTTGGAGCTCGCACGTTCAAGATGAAATTTGGGCACCATGGCGCCAACCATCCCGTGAAGGATCTGGACACCGGGCGAGTGAGCATTACGAGCCAGAACCATGGGTTCGCGGTGGATGCCGACACGCTGCCGGCGCATGTGCGCGCGACCCATGTTTCGCTTTTCGATGGCACGCTGCAAGGTTTTGCCTTTCGTGACAAACCTGCATTTTGCTTTCAGGGTCACCCCGAGGCCAGCCCGGGGCCACACGACATCCGTAATCTTTTCGACCGTTTCGTAGGGCTGATGCAGGGGTCACGGCCGGCGGCAAGGTAATCGGCGTTTCGCAGCCATGAACCACTTATTTGGCATCACCAATCTCGGGTTGTATGTACTCGGCGTGGTGTTTATCGTCTTGTTGCCGGGACCGAATTCGCTCTACGTCCTGAGCGTGGCGGCCCAGCGCGGCGTGAGGGCTGGCTATCTCGGCGCGTGTGGCATTTTCCTTGGTGATACGGTGCTCATGGTGCTGGCCGCTGCGGGCTTGGCCAGCCTGCTCGAGGCGGTGGCTTGGCTGTTTATCCTTGTCAAACTGGGGGGGGCCGCCTATCTGGCCTGGATTGGCTTCAACATGCTGCGCGCAGCGCTGCGACGCTACCGCCAGGCCGAGGCGCCACTGGCGCCAGCAGTGCGGGTGGACGCCGCGCACCCCCTAGCCAAGGCTCTGCTCATCAGCCTGCTCAACCCCAAGGCCATTTTCTTTTTCATCTCCTTTTTCATTCAGTTCGTCGACCCCGCCTATCCTCATCCCGCACTGTCCTTTCTTGTGCTGGGTGGCATCGTGCAGTTTTTCAGCGCGCTGTATCTGTCCACGCTAATCTTTGCTGGGTCGCGTCTGGCTGATCTTTTCCGCGCGCATCGCCGTATCGCAGCTTCGCTCACTGGATTGGTGGGCGCCGCTTTTATGGCTTTCAGCGCGCGACTCGCCACGGCGTCGCTCAAGTAATCGACCTCGAATTTTCCAAGCATTTCACCCGCAACGCTCCATGCCCAAGCGCACCGACATCCACAGCATCCTGATCATTGGCGCTGGCCCCATCGTCATTGGCCAGGCCTGCGAGTTTGACTATTCCGGGGCCCAAGCCTGCAAGGCGCTGCGCGAAGAGGGCTACAAAGTGATCTTGGTCAATAGCAATCCGGCCACGATCATGACTGATCCGGAAACAGCCGATGTCACCTACATCGAGCCGATTACCTGGCAGATCATGGAAACCATCATCGCCAGAGAGCGGCCAGACGCTATTTTGCCGACGATGGGTGGGCAGACGGCGCTGAATTGCGCGCTGGACTTGCACCGCGAGGGTGTTCTCGACAGGTACAAGTGTGAGTTGATCGGTGCTAAGCCAGAGGCCATTGACAAAGCCGAAGACCGGCAGAAATTCAAGGAGGCGATGACTCGCATCGGCTTGGGTTCTGCTCGTTCGGGCATTGCGCACAACATGGATGAAGCGTGGGCCGTGCAGCGAACCATTGGTTTTCCCACCATCATCCGTCCGAGTTTCACACTGGGTGGGACGGGTGGTGGCATTGCGTACAACCCAGAAGAGTTTGAGGTGATCTGCAAGCGCGGCCTCGAGGCTTCACCGACCAGCGAGTTGTTGATCGAGGAGTCCCTCATCGGCTGGAAGGAATTCGAGATGGAGGTTGTGCGCGACAAGGCCGATAACTGCATCATCGTGTGCTCGATCGAGAATCTTGACCCGATGGGCGTGCACACCGGCGACTCCATTACCGTAGCGCCAGCGCAAACCCTCACCGACAAGGAATACCAGATCATGCGCGATGCGAGCATCGCCGTACTGCGTGAGATTGGTGTGGACACGGGTGGGTCGAACGTGCAGTTTGCGATCAACCCTAAAGATGGGCGCATGATCGTGATCGAGATGAACCCACGGGTCTCGCGCTCCTCAGCGCTGGCGTCAAAGGCAACGGGGTTTCCCATCGCCAAGGTGGCTGCAAAGCTGGCCGTGGGCTACACGATGGATGAGTTGCGCAACGAGATTACGGGTGGCGCGACTCCCGCCTCCTTCGAGCCGACAATCGACTATGTTGTCACCAAAGTGCCTCGCTTCGCGTTCGAGAAATTCCCCCAAGCCGATTCGCGCCTGACCACCCAGATGAAATCAGTGGGAGAGGTCATGGCGATCGGCCGCACCTTTCAGGAGAGCTTCCAGAAGGCGCTGCGTGGCTTGGAAGTTGGTGTGGACGGACTGAATCAAAAGACGACCGACCGCGAGACCTTGGAACGCGAGCTCGGTGAGCCAGGTCCCGAGCGCATCTGGTACTTGGGTGACGCGCTCGCGCAGGGGTTTAGTGTCGATGACGTGCATCAACTCACCCGTATTGACCCGTGGTTCCTCGCGCAAATCAAAGACATCGTCGATATCGAACTGCAATTGGACAATGAGCATTTGGATGCGATTGACGCTGAGACCATGCGCTGGCTAAAGCGCAAGGGCTTCTCCGACCGCCGCCTGGCGTATTTGCTCAAAAGTACGGAAAGCGGCGTACGCAAGCGCCGGCATGAACTGGGCGTACGCCCAGTCTACAAGCGGGTGGACACCTGCGCCGCTGAATTTGCCACGCAGACGGCGTATCTCTACTCGACCTACGAGGACGAGTGCGAGGCGGAGCCAACCACACGCAAAAAAATTATGGTGCTGGGCGGCGGGCCTAACCGTATCGGGCAAGGCATCGAATTCGACTACTGCTGCGTTCACGCGGCACTGGCATTGCGCGAAGACGGCTTTGAGACCATCATGGTCAATTGCAATCCCGAGACCGTTTCCACGGATTACGACACCTCGGACCGCCTGTATTTCGAGCCTCTTACACTTGAAGACGTGCTCGAAATCGTCGACAAGGAAAGGCCGACCGGGGTGATCGTGCAGTATGGTGGGCAAACGCCCCTCAAGCTTGCGCTCGCTCTGGAGGCGGCCGGCGTGCCAGTGATCGGAACGAGCCCCGACATGATTGACGCGGCGGAAGACCGGGAGCGTTTTCAGAAGCTCATCAATGATCTGGGTCTGCTTCAGCCACCGAACCGCACGGCACGCTCAGAGAGTGAAGCCATCACCCGAGCAGAGGAAATTGGCTACCCGCTGGTCGTGCGGCCGAGCTACGTGCTGGGTGGGCGGGCGATGGAAATCGTGCATGAGCAGCGCGACTTGGAGCGCTACATGCGAGAGGCTGTGAAGGTGTCGCATGACTCGCCAGTGCTCCTCGATCGCTTCCTGAATGACGCGATTGAATGTGACGTGGATGCAATCTGCGACGGGCAGGATGTCTATGTCGCTGGGGTCATGGAACACATCGAACAAGCAGGCGTGCATTCGGGCGACTCGGCTTGTTCGCTGCCGCCATATTCGCTGTCGGCAGCGACTATCGCCGAGCTTGAGCGTCAGACCGTGGCGATGGCGCGTGGCTTGAGCGTCGTGGGGCTGATGAACGTCCAGTTTGCCATCCAGCAGGATGGAGAGGAGGACCGTATCTTCGTGCTGGAGGTTAACCCGCGCGCTTCGCGCACCGTGCCCTTCGTGTCGAAGGCAACAGGTTTGCAATTGGCCAAAGTCGCCGCACGCTGCATGGTGGGACAGACTTTACGCCAGCAGGCAATCCCGGCCCAAGTCATCCCCGGTTACTTCAGCGTGAAAGAGGCGGTCTTTCCCTTCGTCAAGTTTCCCGGCGTGGATCCGATCCTTGGTCCGGAAATGAAGTCGACCGGTGAAGTCATGGGTGTTGGCCGTAGCTTTGGCGAAGCCTTCGTCAAATCTCAAATTGCTGCGGGAACGCGTCTTCCCGATGCCGGCAAGAGCGGCGGAGCCAAAGTATTTCTTTCGGTCAAAAATAACGACAAGGCGCGCATGGTTGAAGTTGCGCGTGATCTTCTGACGATGGGGTTCGCGCTTACTGCGACGCGCGGTACCGCGGCGGCACTGGCGTCTGCGGGTCTGCCGGTTGAGGTTGTCAACAAGGTCACCGAGGGACGCCCCAATGTCGTGGACATGATGAAAAATGGCGACATCGTCTTGGTCGTCAACACTGTCGAAGAGCGTCGCAATGCGATCGCGGACTCGCGTGCCATCCGCATTACGGCGCTTGCCAGTCGCGTAGCCACCTTCACAACCATTGCGGGTGCCGAGGCCGCCGTTGAAGGCATGAAATGCCTGAACAGCTTGGAGGTCTACCCGCTGCAGGCTTTACACGAATCGCTGCATTTGGCACACTGAAATCCAAATCAGTCGAGCATCGCCGTGGCAGTGTGCTGCTGCGGCGTTTTTTTTACATTGTTTTGTGGACACATGATTATGCCTACTCCCATGACTCGGCGCGGCGCCGAAAAGCTCCGAGCTGAACTGCAGCGCCTCAAGTCCGTCGATCGCCATGCGGTCATCCAGGCTATCGCGGAAGCACGCGCGCAGGGTGACTTGTCCGAAAATGCCGAATACGAGGCTGCAAAAGACCGTCAAGGTTTCATTGAAGGACGCATCGCCGAGATTGAGAGCAAACTGTCGTCCGCGCAGGTGATCGACCCGGCCGAGTTGCACGCCGATGGTCGGGTTGTGTTTGGCGCCACCGTGGAACTGTCCGACGAGGAAACAGGTGAATCGGTGGTCTACCAGATTGTCGGCGACGACGAGGCCGACTTGAAGCACGGCATGATTTCAGTCAGTTCCCCGATCGCGCGTGCGCTGATCGGCAAGGAAGAGGGCGACATTGCGCAGGTCATGGCCCCCGGCGGTGTGCGTGGCTACGAGATTGTCAAGGTTCGATACGCATGAGCAATCTGCGCGCACGCTGGATTCTCGCCGCACTATGGCTTGGCGGCTTGGCCGCGGTGGGCTTAATCGGAGCCCCCACGGCTTTCGCGGTGCTGCCGGACCGGATGCAGGGGGCGGCCGTTGCCAGTCGCATGTTCTATCTGATGACGCTGGCGGCACTGGTGCTCGGTTGCTTGCTGATGATTCTGGAGCGTCACCATGCGCAGCCGTTGGCGGCGTCGAAACCTTTCTTCTTGGTCCTCGGTGGTCTGTTCTTCGCCGTGCTGGGGGAGTTTGGGATCGTGCCTCGCCTCATTGCTGCTGCGGCAGTGCACGCGCCTGATGCCGGGATCTGGCATGCAATAGCCAGTTTGGTGTACCTGCTCCAAGCGGCCTGCGTGTTCGCATACGTCTGGATCCTGCCTGCCGCGGCAGGCAGGATCGGGCGGGGATCCTAGCCTCAGCCCAACCGGATTTTCTTGATGCTTGACTGGCGCGGCTTGGCTCGCTTGACTTTGCCCGTGGCGGTAAGTCGCTCATTGCCAAGGACAGTGACGCGCTTGACGCGAGCGCGGTGCGTGGGGCTGGAGGAGGGGACAACCACTTTCACCTGTTTGGGCGCCGCCTTCTTGCCACCCTTGGCGACAGCAGGCGCGTGCGCTTCGGCGGGTACAGGCCGAAATAGCACGAGGATTTTTCCGATCGACTGCACCGGCGCTGCCTCCAGGTCGTGGCAAATGCGCTCCATCATGTCGGCGCGCATCTGTCGGTCGTCCGACGCCACGCGAACCTTGATCAGACCATGGGCAGCGAGGGCGCGATCGATTTCAGCGATGACCGCATCGGTGAGGCCTTGGTCGCCGATCAGCACGGTGGGCTTGAGCGGGTGTGCTTGCGCACGCTTAACGCTGCGGTCTGCGGGAGTGAGTAGTAAGGTAGTCATGGCCGAATTATCCGTCTTCTCGAGGCGCGCCCTGCAGCGCGGCTAAACAGCATCTCCGACCGAGGCCTTCAGCGCCGATGAAAAAGAACCGCTTCAAGAAAGCCTGGCTTAACGAGCACCTGCATGACCCTTTTGTCAAGCGGGCGCAAAAGGAGAACTATCGCTCCCGCGCGGTATACAAGCTGCAGGAGATTGACGAGATCCACAAGCTCCTGCGACCCGGACAAATAATCGTGGATCTGGGCAGCGCCCCAGGGGCCTGGTCGCAGTACCTCAGCAGAAAACTGGCCGACGGCGAGGGGAATCTCAGGGGCGAGGTCATCGCTCTTGACCTGCTGCCCATGGAGCCGGTGGGTGGTGTCCGGTTTATCCAGGGGGATTTCCGAGAGGCGGAGACACTGGCCCAGCTCGAAGCCGTACTTCAGGGGCGCGGGGTGGACGTGGTTCTCTCCGATATGGCGCCCAACCTATCGGGCATCGCTTCGGCCGATGCGGCACGCATTGAGCATCTGGCCGACTTGTCGCTGGAATTCGCGCGAAAGTGGTTGAAGGACGATGGCGCATTATTGATTAAGAGCTTCCACACGGGGTACTTCAGTCAAATCGTCAACCGCTTCAAGCTGCAATTCAAGACGTTCAAGACCATCAAACCGAAGGCATCCCGGGATCGCTCGGCTGAGGTGTTCATTCTGGGGCTGTCCCCCAAACCAAACGAAGTGAAGCCAGAGTGATCTATTGCATATAAAAAATCAATAGTTTTCGCCAATTATTCCCTTGGGGCATGTGTGCCTAATGCGCAAAATCAAGGCCTCAAGACTTGATTCGCCTAGAATCGGGCGCAGATTGAGGCTAGTGCAGCAATCGTATGCTCCACGCTGGAGTTCCAGGAGTCCGTCTTGAACAATCAATGGTTTTCCAAGGTCGCAATCTGGCTGGTGATTGGGCTTGTGCTCTTCACCGTGTTCAAGCAGTTCGACCGCACGGCGCCGACCGATTCGGTGAGTTACACCCAATTCATGCAAGAGGCCAAGCAGGGCCGCGTGAAAAAGGTCGTCGTGCATCAGAGCGGCACATTGGATGTAACGACCAGTGAAGGCCGGCGTTACACGCTCACGTCTCCCGGCGACTTGTGGATGACAGGCGATCTGATCAAGGATGGTGTGCAGGTTGTAGGCGCTCCGCGCGAAGAGCAGTCCTTCCTGATGCAGATTCTGATTTCTTGGTTCCCCATGCTCCTGCTCATCGGCGTGTGGGTGTATTTCATGCGCCAAATGCAAGGCGGAGGCCGCGGCGGAGCATTCAGCTTTGGAAAGTCAAAGGCACGCCTGCTCGATGAGTCCAGCAACACGGTGACCTTCGCTGATGTCGCTGGATGCGATGAGGCCAAGGAAGAGGTCAAGGAATTGGTGGACTTCCTGCGTGACCCCCAGAAATTTCAGAAACTAGGTGGCCGCATCCCCCGCGGTGTGCTGCTCGTCGGGCCGCCCGGTACGGGCAAGACCTTGCTTGCGAAAAGTGTGGCGGGCGAAGCCAAAGTGCCGTTTTTCTCGATTTCGGGTTCGGACTTTGTCGAGATGTTCGTGGGCGTCGGCGCATCGCGTGTGCGCGACATGTTCGAGACTGCAAAGAAGCACGCACCCTGCATCATCTTCATTGACGAAATCGACGCCGTTGGGCGCCATCGTGGCGCGGGCCTGGGCGGCGGCAACGATGAGCGCGAACAGACGCTCAACCAAATGCTCGTTGAGATGGACGGCTTTGACACCAACTTGGGTGTGATCGTGATCGCGGCAACCAATCGTCCGGACATTCTGGACCCCGCGTTATTGCGCCCGGGCCGCTTTGATCGCCAGGTCTACGTGCAGTTGCCCGATATCCGCGGCCGCGAGCAGATCCTGATCGTCCACATGCGCAAAGCTCCAGTGGGGCCCGATGTGCGCGCCGACATCATTGCGCGCGGCACGCCAGGGTTCTCAGGTGCTGATCTCGCAAATCTGGTGAACGAGGCATCGCTCTTCGCGGCGCGCCGCAATGGGCGCTTGGTGGAGATGGAAGATTTCGAGCGTGCCAAGGACAAGATCATGATGGGGGCTGAGCGCCGGTCCATGGTCATGCCTGAGGAGGAGCGCCGCAACACGGCGTATCACGAATCTGGCCATGCGCTCGTCGCGCGCTTGATGCCGCAGACCGATCCCGTGCACAAGGTCACCATCATTCCACGTGGCCGGGCGTTGGGTCTGACCATGCAGCTCCCCGAGATGGACCGCTACAGCATGGGCCGGGATCGGATCCTCAGCATGATCTCGGTGCTGTTCGGTGGGCGCATCGCGGAAGAAGTCTTCATGGACCAGATGACCACGGGTGCCTCGAATGACTTTGAGCGCGCCACCCAGTTGGCGCGGGACATGGTGACGCGCTATGGGATGTCCGATTCGCTCGGCCCGATGGTGTACGCGGAAAACGAAGGAGAGGTGTTCATCGGTCGGTCCATCACCAGGACCACGCATGTGTCGGAACAGACCATGCAAAAAGTCGATGCAGAAATTCGTCGGATCATTGATGAGCAGTACGCCTTGGCGCGCAAGCTCATTGAAGACAACAAGGACAAGATGCATGCGATGGCGAAGGCTTTGCTTGAATGGGAGACCATTGACGCCGAGCAGATCGATGACATTATGGCGGGTCGCCCGCCGCGCCCACCCCGTCCCCCTGGCGCGACGACGACAGGCCAACCACCCGCCACAGGTGGTCGCCCAAGCGGCTTGCCAGCGGACGCACCAACTGCCTCGGCTGCGTGATTTGCGCGGGACATCCTGCGAACGGCCCGGAAGCATCCGGGCCGTTTTCATGCGCCCGTGCCTGCGCGCTTGACCTTTCAGATTAATGGCTCCGGTTTGGTCCGCTGGGCGTTTTCGACTGGATTTGCGACGGCCGCTGGTCATGGGCATCGTCAACGTCACGCCGGATTCTTTCTCCGATGGCGGACGCTATGACAATGCTGATGCAGCGATCGCCCACGCGCGCACGCTCGTGGATGATGGTGCCGACATTCTCGACATCGGTGGCGAGACCACTCGCCCCGGCTCTCGTCCGTTGCCACAAGAGCAAGAATGGCAACGCATTGGCCCTGTGCTGCGCGAACTGGTGCGCTGGGGCGTGCCGATCTCGGTTGACACCTACAAGCCGCAAACCATGCGTTTGGCGCTCGATCTTGGAGTCGACATCATCAACGACGTGTATGCCCTGCGCATGTCCGGCGCTGAGGCCGTTGTTGCGCCTTCAAATGCTGGCGTGTGCCTCATGCATATGCGCGGTGATCCTGCCACCATGCAAGAGTCGCCACACTACACGGATGTTGTCGCCGAGGTGCGTGAGTTCTTGCTAGCACGGGCTGACGCGTTGCAGGCACAGGGTATTGCCGCAGAGCGCATCTGCCTCGATCCGGGCTTTGGCTTCGGCAAGCGCCTTGAGCACAACATTGCGCTCGCGCGCAGCCTGGAGGCCATCACTGGCCGTGCTTATCCGGTACTCGTCGGCATTTCGCGCAAGTCCATGATTGGCGGCACGTCGGGGCGCCCGATTCCGGAGCGGCTGCCCGGTAGCTTGGCCGCAGCCCTGGCCTGTGTGGCTGCGGGATCGGCTATCGTACGCGTGCATGATGTGGCTGAAACGGTTGACGCCTTGAAGGTCTGGGCAGCGATGCGGGGCTGAGCCTGCCGAGTCAGCCGCTCGGTGCTGCGGCGGCACGGTGTGCGGTAAAAATACAGAAGGAATCATGAGGTGGAGAGCTAATGAGCAGACAGTATTTCGGAACGGACGGCGTGCGAGGGCGCGTGGGTACGAGCCCCATCGTTCCCGAATTCGGCCTGCGCCTCGGGCATGCCGCAGGCAAAGTGCTACGCCAGCGCGGCACCACGCGGCCGACCGTGCTGATCGGCAAGGACACCCGGGTGTCGGGCTATATGTTCGAGGCGGCGCTGGAATGCGGTTTTGCAGCGGCTGGGTGCGACGTGGTCCTCGTGGGCCCACTGCCCACTCCCGGTGTGGCATACCTGACGCGCGCGTTGCGCCTGGACCTGGGCGTCGTCATTAGCGCCTCTCACAACCCCTATGCTGACAACGGCATTAAATTCTTCTCCGCGGCTGGCAGCAAGCTGCCCGACAGCTGGGAAGAGGAGGTCGAGGCCGCGCTGCCCGAGGCCGAGGGGTGTGTACCCTCTGAGCAACTCGGCAAGGCGCGACGGCTTGATGACGCCGCTGGGCGATACATCGAGTTTTGCAAGAGCACATTCCCGAACCATCTCACGCTCAAGGGCCTTCGCTTGGTGGTGGACTGTGCACATGGTGCCGGCTATCACATTGCCCCATCCGTGTTCCATGAGCTTGGGGCGGACGTGATTTCAATTGGAGTACAGCCCGATGGTTTCAACATCAACAAGGATGTTGGGGCCACGGCTCCCGACGCCTTGATCCGCGCTACGCGGTCCAATCAAGCGGATTACGGCATTGCGCTCGATGGCGACGCTGACCGGCTGCAACTGGTGGACAGCAGCGGACGGCTGTTCAACGGCGACGAGCTGCTGTACCTCCTCGCGATGGACCGTCGGCCCGTCGGCGTCGTCGGTACGCTGATGACCAACCTTGCGGTCGAGCAGGCCATCAGGGCTCAGGGCATGGAGTTTGTGCGCGCGGCGGTGGGGGACCGGTACGTGCTTGAGGAGTTACTGACGCGCGGTTGGCAACTGGGTGGCGAGGGATCTGGCCATTTGCTGCTGTTGGATCGTCATACAACTGGGGACGGCATCATCGCCGCGCTGCAGATTCTGGAACTCGTGGTGCGAACTGGGAAGAGCCTTTCCGATCAGCTCGCTGCCGTGCGCCTGTATCCCCAGACTTTGCTTAACGTCAAGCTTCCACCGGGGCTGGATTGGAAGATGCATGATGGTTTTGCCCGCGCACGCTCTGAGGCAGAGCAGCGGATCAACGGCCGCGGCCGCGTCCTTGTCCGCCCTTCGGGCACCGAGCCAGTCCTGCGCATCATGGTCGAGCATCAAGAGGCCCATGTTGGGGAACGCACCGCGCGAGAGCTCGCCGAGTCCCTAAGGCTTTGACCTAAACGCGAAGGGTGGCGCCATAGCGGGCGTTTGGATCGCGCCAAGCGCGTCCTGGCCCCGAAAGACATCGCTTGCGCCGGCAGAGCCCTACGCTGAGCGCGCTGCACATGGGCGCCGCCCAGGCAAAGGGCATGCCGGCATGCAACCAAAACCGAGCGGTGTGCGGCAACCGGTCGTTGCGGGCGAAGTTATGTGCGCGCAACGGGTGCGGGCAGGCTTCGACGATATGATTGTCATATGATTGTCACAATACGTTCCTACGATGCCCGGTGTGGCTGAGAAAACCACGCCGTTTCCATCTTAGGAGAATGACATATGAAACTGAATCGTCGATCGTTTGCCAAAGCTGCCATCGCTGTCGCCGTGTCTGGCGTTGTCGGCGCGGGCTTGATGGCCACTTCCTTTGCGGGGGAAACCCTCACCGGTGCCGGTAGCACTTGGGTGTATCCGCTGGTTGTCAAGTGGTCCGTGGCTTACGACAAAGAAACCGGCAACAAGGTGAACTACCAGGGGATTGGCTCAGGTGGTGGCATTGCCCAGATCAAGGCTGGCACCGTGGCGTTTGGCGCCAGTGACATGCCACTCAAGCCCGAAGAGCTGCAAAAGGACGGCTTGATCCAGTTTCCCACAGCCATCGCTGGCGAAGATCTTGTCTATAACTTGCCGGGTATTAAGCCGGGTGAGCTCATTCTGAGTGGCCCGGTGGTCGCCGACATCTACCTCGGCAAGATCAAAAAATGGAATGATCCGGCGATTGTCAAGCTCAACCCAGGTGTGAAGCTTCCTGACATGGACGTCACGGTCGTGCACCGTTCCGACGGCTCCGGGACAACCTTTACGTTTGCTGACTACCTGTCCAAGGTCAGCCCCGAGTGGAAAGAGAAGATCGGTGCCAATACCTCGCTGAACTGGCCCGCGGGCGTCGGCGGCAAGGGTAACGAGGGCGTCGCAGCCTATGTGCAGCGCATTCCTGGCTCGATCGGCTATGTGGAATACGCCTACATTTTGGAAAACAAGCTCGCCTACGCTCGCATGTACAACCGCGACGGCAAGCTCGTGAGCCCAAGCTTGAAAGGGTTCCAGGCTGCTGCCGCTCACATTGACTTCACCAAGGCGAAGGATTTCTACGTGATTCTGACCGACCAGCAAGGTCCTGACACGTGGCCCATTTCCGGTTGCACTTGGCAGATCCTGCGCAAGGCAGCGCCCAAGGCGACCAATGAGGCCGTGACGAAGTTCTTCAGCTGGGGCTTTGAGAAGGGCCAATCCATGGCCGAATCCATTGCGTTTGGACCGCTGCCCCCCAGCACCGTGGATGCGATCAAGGTTTACTGGAAACAGAATCTGGGTATCTGACTGCAATAGAACACGCTCAATATGAATGGATCCGAAGTTGTGACAGGCGCCCAGGTCAAGCTGAACGCCGCTTCGGAGCTGAAATCCGCTGAAAAGTCTTCGGGCTTTCCAGCGGATTTTCTGTTCCGAAAATTTACCGGCTTCATCGCTTTCATCGTGGCTGCCACCTTGGTTGCCATCATGATTTCCCTCATCATGGAGGGCTGGTCGGCATTGCACACCTTCGGATGGAAATTCCTGATCACCAGCACCTGGGATCCCGTTAGCAACGTGTACGGTGCACTGGTCTTCATCGTTGGCACGCTCTTGAGTTCCCTTATTGCCATGGTGATCGCGGTACCAGTGAGCTTCGGCATCGCATTGTTTATCTCTGAGCTCTCGCCGCGCTGGTTGCGCGGTCCAATTTCCGCCGTTATCGAGCTGTTGGCAGCGATTCCCAGCATCATTTACGGCATGTGGGGATTGCTGGTGTTTGCGCCCTGGTTTGGGAGCATCGAGCCGTGGATCAATGATCACCTCGGCGTCATTCCAGGCATCGGCATCCTGTTTCAGGGCCCACCCATGGGTATCGGCATGTTGACCGCAGGTATCGTCCTTGCGATCATGGTCATCCCGTTTATTGCGTCGGTCATGCGTGACGTGTTCATGATTACGCCAGCAGCCTTGAAGGAGTCCGCCTATGCATTGGGGGCGACCACATGGGAGGTTGCGCGTCACGTGATCCTGCCCTTTACCCGCAGGGCCGTGACAGGCGGCATTTTCCTCGGTCTCGGGCGTGCATTGGGCGAGACCATGGCTGTGACATTCATCATCGGAAACGCCAATAATCTGAGCGCCAGCTTGTTGATGCCTGGCGCTTCGATTGCCTCTGTCATTGCCAACGAATTTACCGAGGCGACGACGCCGCTCTACAAATCCTCGCTGTTGGCGCTCGGCTTGATCCTTTTCGT
Source organism: Pseudomonadota bacterium (assembly GCA_019351955.1). GTDB lineage: Bacteria > Pseudomonadota > Gammaproteobacteria > Burkholderiales > Burkholderiaceae_C > Thiomonas_A. The sequence continues at coordinate 31,182 of JABBOE010000012.1, read as the reverse complement.
CATCACCGTGGTGGTTCTGGCGCTGGCCAAATTGCTTTTGTTGCGGTTGGACGCGAGCCTGGAAGGTAAGAAGGCATGATTTCGCTCTACACAAGGCGACAGCTGATCAACAAGATCAATCTGACGATCGCGGTCCTGATGACTTTCTTTGGTGTTTTTTGGGTCGTTTGGATTCTCTGGACCACCCTGCGCTATGGGCTCCCGGCGCTCAGTTTGCAGCTGTTCACCCAGGATACGCCACCGCCAGGCGCCGTTGGTGGGGGGTTGCGAAATGCCTTTGTCGGCAGCCTGCTTCTGCTCGGTGTGGCCGTTGCCATCGGCACGCCCATCGGTGTGCTTGCTGGCACGTGGCTGGGCGAATTTGCCGTCAAGCACAGGCTTGGTGCCGTTGTGCGTTTCCTCAACGACATCCTTCTAAGCGCTCCGTCAATCGTCATTGGCCTGTTTGCATATGCCATTCTGGTCGATCCGTTGGGTCATTTCTCGGGATATTCCGGTGCAGTTGCCTTGGCCCTGATCCTCATTCCGGTGGTGGTGCGGACCACCGATGAAATGCTGCGCCTTGTCCCGGGATCGCTGCGTGAGGCGGCCATTGCGCTCGGCACACCACACTGGAAGATGGTCACCAAAATAACCTGGAAAGCTGCATCAACAGGCATCCTCACGGGGATCATCCTTGGTGTCGCGCGAATCAGCGGCGAGACTGCGCCACTGTTGTTCACGGCATTGAACAACCAATATTTCAGCATGGACATGAACCACTCCATGGCCAACTTGCCGATCGTCATCTTCCAGTTTGCGCTCAGTCCCTATGCCAACTGGCAGAAGATGGCTTGGGCAGGTGCATTTGTCGCCGTGGGCTTCATCCTGGTGCTCAGTCTGAGCTCACGCTGGCTGCTCAGCCGCGGCACCAAGCTTTGAGTGGCCCACCGATCCCTTTCATTTGCCAATCATGCAAACACCCATTCCTATTGCCACGCCTAACGTTGTCTCGGATGGGCCACGGCCAGTTCAGCGAATCAAGATTGAAACGCGTAGCCTCAGTTTCTTTTACGGCAAGTTCCAGGCGATCAAGAACGTCAACCTCGATATCCCGGAGAACCAGGTAACCGCGTTTATCGGTCCCTCGGGTTGCGGGAAATCGACCTTGCTGCGCATGTTCAACCGGATGTACGAGCTCTATCCCGACCAGCGCGCGGATGGTGAGATCAACATCGACGGGGAAAACATTCTTACGTCGAAGAAAAATGTGTCGCTCATTCGCGCCAAGATCGGCATGGTTTTTCAAAAGCCCACGCCGTTTCCAATGTCAATCTACGAGAACATCGCATTCGGGGTGCGCCTTTATGAAAGGCTCGGTCGTGCCGAAATGGACGAGCGTGTGGAGGCCAGCCTGACACGCGCAGGCCTCTGGGGCGAAGTGAAGGACAAGCTTCAACAGGGAGGCATGAGTCTTTCAGGCGGGCAACAACAGCGACTATGCATCGCGCGCGGAATTGCAATCAAGCCGGAAGTCCTGCTGCTCGATGAGCCGACGTCCGCACTTGACCCGATCTCAACCGCGAAGGTTGAGGAGCTGGTGACTGAGTTGAAGAAGGACTACACGGTGGTCATCGTCACCCACAACATGCAACAGGCGGCTCGAGTGTCGGATTACACGGCCTACATGTACCTGGGCGAGATGATCGAGTTCGGGGAGACCAACCAGATTTTCCTCAAGCCCAAAAGGCAAGAGACCGAGGATTACATCACCGGCCGTTTCGGCTGAACGGAGAACAAGCATGCTCGATAAACATATCTCCACGCAGTTCGATGCCGAGATTGGCGCAATTTCCACACGCGTGCTCGAAATGGGCGGTCTCGTGGAGTCGCAGATCGCGCAAGCGGTCTTTGCACTGCGCCACTTTGATGTTGAGGCTGCGCGTGGCGTGATGCTCAACGAAAAGCGCGTGAACCAGATGGAGGTGGAGATCGATGCCGATGTGACGCAGATCATCGCCAAGCGCCAGCCCACGGCGCGCGACTTGCGCCTGATGATGGCAATTTCAAAGACCATCACCAATTTGGAGCGCGTCGGCGATGAGGCAGACCGCATCGCGCGGATGGCGCGAGACCTGATTGAAGCGGGGTCGAAACTGGGGATTTCGTACAACGAGATTTCGCGCGAGTCTGATCTGGCCATTGCGCAGGTGCGCAAGGCTCTGGACGCTTTCGCGCGGCTCGACGAGAAGGCCGCGGTGGAGATCGTCACCGGCGACACGGCGATCGACGAAGAGTTCGACTCATTCATGCGAAAGCTCATTACTTACGTGATGGAGGATCCGCGCAACATCTCAGCCAGCTTGGATCTTGTGTTCATCGCCAAGGCGATCGAGCGCATTGGCGATCACGCGAAAAACATCGCCGAGTTCGTCATCTACGTCGTGCGCGGCACGGATGTGCGCCACAATAAGCAAGCGTTCAATGAGGTGGCCAGCACACTTTGAACCATGGCCATGGCAACGAATATTCTCATCGTCGAAGACGAGCCAGCGATTGCCGAGCTGCTCGCCGTGAATCTGCGCCACGCGGGGCAGTGCCCGATCTTGGCAGCGAGTGCGGAGGACGCGCTGCGCATCATCCGTGACGTGCTGCCGGACGTGATGTTGATCGACTGGATGCTTCCCGGCATGTCTGGCTTGGCGCTTGCGCGCGAATTGCGCCAAGGGGCCCGTACGCGCAGCATACCCCTCATTTTGCTCACCGCGCGCAGCGAGGAGGCCGATACGATCGCGGGACTCGACGCCGGGGCCGATGACTACATCACCAAACCGTTCTCGCCCAAGGAATTGCTGGCCCGCATCCGCGCCGTGCTGCGCAGGCGTGCGCCCCAACTCACAGACGAGCCGGTGCGAGCGGGCGGCTTGGCGGTCGATCCCGCCACCCGGCGCGTGAGTTTCGCGGAAGGTGCGCGTGCGCAAGAGGTTCGCTTGGGCCCGACAGAGTTCAAGCTTTTGCACTACTTGATGACCCACCCGGAAAGGGTGCATAGCCGTGGTGCTCTGCTCGACAAGGTGTGGGGCGACCATGTTTTTATCGAAGAACGCACTGTAGACGTGCACATCAAGCGATTGCGGGAAGCGCTGGCGCAGGTGCAATGCGCCGATCTGGTCGAGACGGTGCGCGGGGCAGGCTACAGGTTTACGTTACGGCAAGATGTGCATTCGCCGCAACCGTTGGCACCGAGCCATTGAAGTCGCCGCGATCACCCGCACTTGTTTGTGAGCCTGCGCTCTCGGAGTGGGCTGGGCCGGGCTTTCAGAGCTGCTTGAGCATTTGTTCCTTGTCAGACCATCCCTCACACGCACTGTCATGCGCGCCGTCATCTTCCGACTGACTGGCGTCATCGTCTTGATGCTGGCTGCTTCGGGAGTCGTTGCATGGCTGTTCGGGGCTCTGCCCGCTGCGCTCGTGGCTTGTGCTGTGGCCCTAGGGGTCATCGGAGCCGATACCGCGGCGCAGTTGCGTCTGCTAGCTTGGTTGAAGTCGCCGGAGAGTGCGCGCATTCCTCCCGCGCGTGGAGTCTGGGCGGAGGTGTTTTACCGCGCCGCGCGGCAGTTGCGCCTGTGGGAAACACGGGTGCAACGCGAGGAAGACAAGCTCAAGCGCTTCATCGAGGCGTTGCAAGCGTCCCCCAACGGGCTGATCCTTATGGATGGTGCGGACCAGATCGACTGGTGCAATGACACGGCTGCCGCGCATTTCGGGCTGGATGCGCGGCGCGACCTGCGCCAACATGCGGTGCACCTGATCCGCAACCCCGAGTTCTTTGCCTACATGGCAGCCAAGCGGTTTGACACGCCGCTGCTCATGCGACGCACCACCAACCACGGCTCACTGCTGCTGAGTGTGCAGGTCATTCCCTATGGCGACGGCCAGAAGCTTATGCTGTCGCGCGATGTGACCCAAGTCGAGCGCACCGAGGCAATGCGGCGCGATTTTGTTGCCAACGTCTCGCACGAGATCAAGACACCGCTCACGGTCATCGCCGGTTTCATCGAGTCTCTGCGTGGATTGGACTTTTCGGCCGAGGAGCGTGATCGCATCCTCGCGCTGATGCAGGAACAGTCCGATCGCATGCGCCATCTGGTCGAGGACCTTCTCACCCTGGCTCATCTTGAAGGCGATCCGCACCAGCCAGCCGAAGAGGTACTGGATATGCGGCAGATGGTGGATCGACTCGGCGCGGACGCACGCGCGCTGTCAGGCGGGCTCCACGACATTGAGCTCAGTGCGGACGTCGGCAACGTGCGCGGTGCGCGCACCGAACTCACCAGTGCACTCACGAATTTGGTGAGCAATGCCGTGCGCTACACCGCACCAGGCGGCATCGTGCGCATAGCTTGGCGTGTGCGGCAGATTGACCGTGGCGGCCCCGTGGCCGAGTTTAGCGTGAGCGACTCGGGAATTGGTATTGCGCAGGAGCATATCCCTCGATTGACCGAGCGCTTCTATCGGGTCGACCGTGGCCGCTCGCGCGAGTCTGGCGGAACGGGCCTAGGCCTTGCCATCGTCAAGCATGTGCTCTTGCGCCATCAAGCTGAATTGCGCATTAACAGCCGACTCGGTCAGGGTAGCGTCTTCACCGTGCGCTTCCCCGTTCAGCGCTTGGTGATGCCAGGCGAGCCCAAAGCGCCTGAAGCCACTGCGGTTGATCGCGAGTCGATCAATGCCTGATGGCTGCTGCAGCGGATCTTCCAGCCGCGCGCACGGGTCCACTGCCCTTGGGCATTCATATCCCAGGCGTTGCCCGGGCATTGCCAGTGGACCCTGAGACCCTCCGTAATTACCTTAACGCGGGCCTTGCGGTCGAGCACCGGGGTCGCAATTTCTACGCGGCGGAATAGGTTGCGCTCCATCCAGTCAGCTGACGAAATCCAGACATTTTCCTGCCCGGCATTGAAGAAGTAAAAGACGCGTGAATGCTCGAGGAATCGTCCGATGATGGAGCGCACGCGGATGTTGTCCGACAATCCCGGCACGCCAGGGCGCAGCATGCATGGGCCGCGGACCAGCAGACGGATTTCCACGCCAGCCTTGGAGGCCTTGTAGAGTTCTTCAATCACCGTGGGCTCGAGCAGTGCATTCACACGTGCCCAAATACGTGCGCGCTGGCCACTGCGCGCCAGCCTGGCTTCATTGCGGATCGCCTTGAGCAATTTGTCCAGAAGCGAGAAGGGCGATTGCCAGAGTCGTTTGAGTGGGGGGAATTGCGAGGAGCCGGTAATTTCGAGAAAGACCTGATTGACGTCGGCGCAGATGGCCTCGTCAGCAGTCATCAGCCCGAAATCCGTGTAAAGGCTCGCGGTGCGGATGTGGTAGTTGCCCGTGCTGACGTGTACGTAGCGCCGCAACTGCGCAGCGCGCCGGCCCTGCTTTTCGCGGCGTACAACCATGAGCATTTTCGCGTGGCATTTGAATCCGACCACCCCATAGACGACGTGGGCACCCTCGGCTTCCAGGCGTGCTGCCCAGTTGATGTTGGTCTCCTCGTCCAATCGGGCCATCAGTTCCAGCACGACCGTCACTTCCTTGCCATTGCGAGCGGCTTCAATCAGCGCCTCCATCAGCGCTGAGTTGCTGCCGGCGCGGTAGATGGTTTGCTTGATGGCCAGCACTGCAGGGTCCCGCGCAGCGGCGCGAACCAGATCAACCACAGGCGTAAAGGTGTCATAGGGGTGATGGAGCAGCACGTCAGCAGCCCGGATGCGCTCGAAAAGTTCAGGCTCCGGGCCCGGCCAGTTCGACAGAGGCGCTGGGGTGTGTGGCGTGTATTTCAGCTCCGGCTCGCCAACCATATCGACGATGGCCTGAAGGCGGACCAGGTTGACGGGGCCGTCTGCCTTGAAGCAGTCGTCCTCACGCAGGCCGTTTTCCCGCATCAGGCGCTCAACCAGGTTTGGCGGACAGCCGGCAGTGACCTCGAGCCGCACAGCGTCGCCATAATGTCTGGCGCGCAGTTCACCTTGCAAGGCCGTACGAAGGTTGGTGATCTCGTCATCGTCCACAAACAGTTCACTGTTGCGCGTCACGCGGAACTGGTGGATGCCAGCCACTTTGAGACCCGGGAACAGATCGCCAGCGAAGGCTTGCATCAACGATGAGAGCAGAACAAAACTGTAGCGATGCTCACCCAGATCCTGAGGCATGGCCAGCACACGAGGAAGTGCGCGAGGCGCCTGGATGATCCCAAGATCGACGTTGCGCCCGAACGCGTCGGTGCCCTCGAGCAGAACCGCGAAATTGAGACTCTTGTTGAGGACTTTCGGAAACGGGTGTGCGGGGTCAAGCCCGATGGGCGTAAGCACGGGAAGTACCTCCCGCTCGAAGTATGTGCGTGCCCATTGCTGTTGCGCCGGTGTCCACTGACCGCTGGTGACAAAACGGATGCCCACGGAGTGAAGAAGCGGATAGATCTCCTGCTGCAGAACACGGTATTTTTCAGTTTCCAGTGCATGTGATTCGTCGGCAACGAGCTGCAGCGCATCGGCTACGCGCAAGCCGTCGGGCGTCATGCTGTTGGCGTCGTGTTCCAGGAGGTCTTGCAGCTGCGCGACGCGTGTCTCGAAAAACTCGTCCATGTTCGAGGACACGATGCACAGATAACGCAGGCGCTCCAGCGGTGGGTTTGCCGGATCTTGGGACTGGGCCAAAACGCGGCGGTTGAATGCAAGGATGCCAAGTTCGCGGTTGAGCAGGCGGGGGGATAGTTGATGCGGCATGACGACGTGTGAGTTGCGCTCCACGGTGGTGTGGCGACCAAGCCAAAGGCAGAACAGAATAATGAAAGCTTACGATGTCATGTCTACGTGAAAGCCTCGTGACAAATTCAAATTCTTGTCATCTATTGGCACTCTAATCTCTCCGATGTCCCTGAGTATCCAACATTTAGCCGCTGTCGATCTCGGCTCCAACAGTTTTCGCATGCTGGTGGGGAAAGCTTCCGAGGACAGGCATGGGGCGCAAATCTATCCGCTGGACTCTCTGCGCGAGCCCGTGCGCCTTGGCGCGGGATTAGACGCGAACAAGAATCTGACCGAGGAGTCGCAGCAGCGTGCGTTGGCGACGCTCAGCCGTTTCGGCGAACGGCTGCGTCAGTTCCAGCCAGAGCGGGTGCGCGCGGTGGCCACCAATGCGGTCCGTGTCGCGAAGAACGCCCAAGCATTCCTGGAGCGCGCCCAAGCGGCGCTAGGCTTTCCGATCGAGGTGATCGCGGGTCGCGAGGAGGCGAGGCTGGTGTACATCGGGGCGGCGCACTCGGTGGCGCCGGCGGCGGGCAATCGGCTGGTGGTGGACATCGGCGGCGGCTCCACGGAATTCATCGTCGGCGCAGGTTTGGAGCCGCGCATCATGGAGTCCCTGTACATCGGCTGCGTGTCCATGAGCCGCGACTTCTTTCCCGGGGGGTTTGTGGATGAGCAGCGCATGAAGTCGGCCGAACTGGCCGCACAGCGTGAAATCCAGATCATTGCCCGTGCCTTCCGCAAGGCTGGTTGGACCAACGCGGTGGGGTCTAGCGGAACGGCGCGGGCTCTGGCCGATATCCTGGTCGGTAACCAGCTCAATGCCGGTGCACAGTCGCCGGCTATCACCCGCGCCGGCTTGCGCGAGCTGCGCAAGGTCTATGTGCGCGCTGGCGATCTGAGCGCCCTCAAGATGGTCGGGCTGAAACATGACCGCCTGCCGGTGGCGGCCGGAGGTTTGGCCATCATGCTCGCGGTATTCGAGGAACTCGGCCTAAAGGACATGGAGGCAACGGACGCCGGCTTGCGGCTTGGCGTGCTTTATGACCTGTTGGGCCGGGAGCAGCATCAGGATATGCGTGCGTTAACGGTTCAACAATTTATGCAACGCTATGGTGTTGATGCCGTGCAAGCCTCACGCGTCGAGGCGCTGGCGCTGGCCCTGTTGTTGCAGTTGTACCCGCAAGCGAGCTCTGCGGAGCAGCAAGCGGTACGTTGGGCGGCCGAGCTCCACGAGGTGGGGCTGTCGATCGCGCACAGTGCCTATCACAAGCATTCGGCCTATATCGTTGCCAACGCGGATATGCCCGGCTTTTCCCGCAGCGAGCAGGCCACCATCGCCGAGATGGTGCTGTGCCACGGTGGCAAGCTAAAAAAGCTGGGTGGCTTGGATACGCTTAGCCTCGATCTGCGCGCGGTGCTTGCGCTGCGCCTCGCAGTGCTGCTTGCACGCAACAGGCATGATGTGGACATCAGCGGGCTGCGATTGGTGCCCGGCAGCAGCCGCGATGGCGTGCAGGGGGCTTGCCTTCAAGTCAGCTCCCCCTGGTTGAAGGCCTCGCCGTTGACCCAGTACAGCCTGGAGCAGGAGGTGGCCGAATGGCGCCGCGCGGGCGTGGAACTCCGACTTGAGGCCGTGTAGGTCGCCTGAAGAGGCCCAGCGCACTCAGCGAGCCGCGTTCAGAAAATGTCGCGCATAGCGCGAGCTGACGTCGCTCAAGCGCATCAGGATGGGGAAGTCTGCCGTATTGAAATCAGGGTCCCACGCCGGGGCGCCGCAGATGCGTGCGCCCACCCGAAGGTAACCTTTAAGCAGGGGCGGCGGCTGAGCCGGTAGATCCTGTCGCAGGTTTGCTACGGGCAACGGAAGACGCGGCTGCATATGGTCTTCAACCGGGGCCAGATGGGTCCTTCGCAGCGCGGCCCACAGGCTTGCCGCATAGTGTCCGCCGTCATGCATGGACACGCTGGCGCAGCCGATCATGGCATCCAAAGCGTGGCGACGCATGTAGTCGGCCAATCCCGCCCATAGCGCCATGATCACGGCCCCGCCACGAAAGTCGCGGTGGACGCAGGAGCGACCCAGTTCCAGCAGGCGCGGGCGCAGGTGGATCAAGCGGGTAAGATCGAATTCAATCTCAGAATACAACCCTCCAACACGCTGGGCCTGGTGTGGCAGCAACACGCGATAGGTGCCCACCAATTGGCCCTCGGCGTTTCGCACCAGAAGGTGGTCGCAGTAGGGGTCAAAAATATCGATGTCGTGACCTGGCAACGGAGTGGCGATTCGTGCACCCAGTTCCTCTGCGAAGACCTTCCAGCGCAGGTGCTGCGCCTCGCGCACCTCGTGTTCATGCCGTGCCCAAGCGACGCTCAGGCCAGGATAGTGCTCAGGAACCAGGGTGTCAGCTGAGTAATTGCGCGAGATGTCACGTCGCACCCCGGTCGGTGCCCGCCCTGATTCGTGGGGCGCTGGAGCATTCAGGCCCTTTTCTTCGCATTCTTGCATCGATTTTCTCCTTCCTGGCTCAACGATACGGACGGATCGTGACGATGGGATGAAAGAAATATGACGACTTGATGACTGATATCTCCCGCTCATTTCTTGGATTCGGGCGTGGCATGCTCCGTGTGCGATCGCGGCCTGGAACTATTCACCATCCTCCTTGTGAAATCGCGTCATAGGTCGCGGTGATCAGTCCACTGCCGTCCCTGAGGTCATGGCGGAGCGGATGACCAAAAGCTGGGATCAAGGGAAGCGCAGGTTGGCTGCGTGCGCTTGTTCGGCCGCACCTGCCACGGTGCAGACGGCAAATCCCTGTGTTTACCAAACGGAAAGTCAGCTCCTTTCTGGGCTCGGGAGCATGCGAATCAATCCAACAGGTCCGGGCTGAGGCTGGCGCGAAGGATTCGGTTTGAAGCCCCCTCACGCTGGCGCTCCGCGACCCAGATAAGTCCGCCCTTGCGGATGCTGAGTGGTTGTTCACAGCCAGCCAGCCAGCGCAAGGCAGCGCTTCCCAGAGTGGGCTGGTGGCCACAGAGGATCAAGGCAGTGTGGGTGTCTTGGTGGCTGGCAATCACAGCGAGCAATTCCTCAACGTTCCGCCCCGGAGCCAAGCGTGCCTCCTCGCCTGGATAGTCCACAAGAGTCATGGCCGTCTGGCGGGCACGCACTGCTGGGCTTGCACATACAGCCCAGGGCTTGGGCACGTGAGCCTTGATCCATGCAGCCATACGGCTGGCGTCGCGCCGGCCCTGGCGCGTTAATGCCCGTTGGAGCTCGGCCTCGTTGCCGGGGCTGGCGTCAAGGTCTTCAGCTTCGGCGTGGCGCCAGAAAATGACATGGAGGGGGGGGCTCATAGTGCGGCTTTTGAGTTGGTGCTTCGGATCGCATGATTTCCGCGGTAGCCTGCTGAATGTACACAAATCTCTTGACGCTGAGTCGGTCAACCACGTAGTGGTTTGTGCGGGTAGCATCAGCGTTACGAAAATCTGGAGCCAAACCATGTGGATGGATCATCACGATTTGCTGCGTGAATTTCCCGAGTTCGCCGAGGCTATTGTTACGTTGCGTGCGCGTGATGGCCATTTCAACGCGCTTTGCGCGCGTTTCGACGCAACAAGTGCCGAAATCGTGCGCATTGAGCGCGGTAAAGAGCCCTCTGGCGATGACCAGCTCAAGGCGCTTCGCGTGGCGCGTTTGAAAATTAAGGATGAAATTGTGGCACTTTTGCGCGCGGCCTGAGCGGGCTGCGCGGCAACGAGCTTGGCAATTAGGGCAAAAAAGCGGCTGTCGCGGAGGCTTCTGCCACTGCCTGAGCCAATTTGGCAGCGCTGGCGTCTAGATCGACCGGGTGCAAATCCACGAGCTGCCGCGCCCGCTCGCGTAGCGTTGCGGCGGAGGGCGGCGCTGTCAGCCTGCTCGCGAGAGCGATGGTGTTCTCGCCGTCCTCGGCTAGAAGCGTGAGAACCGCGCCGTCGAAGCTGCGTCGCAGCCGATCGATGATGGCTTCGCGCAGCGTGTCCTTTGCCCATATGTTGGACACGAGTACACCGCCAGGCTGCAGGGCTGCGGCGCAGTCATCAAAGAAAGACTGACTGCACAGCGCAGGCGGCAGCCCCTGCGCGTCAAACCCGTCGAGCATCAGCACGTCGCAGCTGGCGGGATTGTCACGTATCCAAACCGCGCCGTCGGTGCAGACAATGCGTAGTCGCTCGTCGTCGGGGGGGATGGAAAAAAGCTGGCGCATGGCGATGACCTCAGGGCTAATTTCCAGCGCGGTGAAGCGCGTGTGCGGCAGCTTGGCGTGACAGTACTTAGCCAGCGAGCCGCCTCCCAGACCAACCATCACAATATGGGCGGGCTCGGGCGCGAACAGCAAGAAGGCCATCATGCTGCGCGTATAGTCCAGCACCAGCTTGTCCGGTGCGGCGACGCGCATGCGGCTTTGGACCGTGGACATGGCAAAGTGTAGTGACACTTCACCGCGCTCCTGGCAGATGAAAGGCTGGCCAGGTTGGTGGCGTGCGCGCTTCATGGGCAGCAGCGTTTCGCGTTAATCGACCAGGCGGCGTAGTGCAGGAAACAGGATCACGTCGCGGATGCTGGGGGCGTCCGTTAAAAGCATGACGAGTCGGTCGATGCCGATGCCGCAGCCCCCCGCCGGGGGCATACCAACCTCCAGCGCGCGTATATAGTCGGCGTCAAAGTACATCGCCTCCTCGTCACCCGCGTCCTTGTTCGCCGCTTGGGCAGCGAAGCGTGCGGCTTGGTCTTCCGGATCGTTAAGCTCAGAAAAGCCGTTCGCGATTTCACGCCCCGTGGCAAACAGCTCGAAGCGCTCTGTGATACTTGGGTCGACGTCGCTGGCGCGCGCGAGCGGCGAGACCTCCACCGGGTAGTCGATGATGAACGTGGGCTGCCAGAGATGTTCTTCAACGACCGCCTCGAACAGGCCGAATTGCAGCTCGGCCAAGCTCCAGTGTGCTGGGGCCTTTTCCCCGGCTGCCAGCAGACGTGCGCGCAGCGCGGTCGCATCGACTGCCTGCGCGGACGTGAGCCCGGCATGCGCCACGAGTGCATCGTGCACGCTCAGGCGCGCAAACGGCGACTCCAAGTCAACCTCGCGGCCCTGGTAGTTCACGCGCGAGGAGCCGCAGGCACGGATGGCTGCTTGGCGAATGAGTTGTTCCGTGAAGTCCATGGCGTCGCGGTGGTTCCAATACGCCGCGTAAAACTCCATCATCGTGAACTCCGGATTGTGGCGTACCGAGATGCCTTCATTGCGGAAGTTGCGGTTAATCTCGAACACGCGCTCGAAGCCCCCAACCACGAGTCGCTTGAGATAAAGCTCAGGGGCGATGCGCAGGAACATCTGCTGGTCCAGCGCATTGTGGTGGGTCACGAAGGGCTTGGCATTCGCTCCACCGGGGATGGGGTGCAGCATGGGAGTTTCAACTTCGACGAAGCCCGCTTCCTCCATCTCGTGGCGCAGCGCCGAAACGATGCGCCCGCGCTGCACGAAACGCTGTCGCGATTCGGGCGTGACCACAAGGTCCACATAACGCTGACGGTAGCGTGTCTCGACGTCTTCCAGACCATGGAATTTGTCGGGAAGGGGTTGCAGGTTCTTGGCTAGCAGGCGCACGCCAGTAGCCTGTACGGTGAGTTCACCCGCTCGCGTTTTGAACAGTGTGCCCTCGCAGGCGAGGATATCGCCCAGGTCGAAATGCTTGAACGCGGCATGGACCGCGTCCCCAGCGCGGTCATTGGTGACATAGATCTGTATGCGGCCGCTGCCATCCTGCAGCGTGCCGAAGCTGGCTTTTCCCATGACGCGTTTGAGCATGAGCCGGCCAGCGATCTTCACATGGTGGTTTGTCTCAAGGAGCGTGGTGGCGTCAATAGTGTCGAACCGCGCATGCAAATCGGCAGCGGACGCGGTGGGCTTGAAGTCATTCGGATACACAGGCCCGCTTGCGCGCAGTGCAGCGAGCTTGGCGCGGCGCTGGGCCACAAGCGAGGTCGGCTCAACCTGAGGGACGTCCTGTGGACTTGCCTGAAAGTTGCCTGCGTCCTTGCTGGATTCGGTGGGGTTCATGCGTAGCGTTCTCGTAGGTAATTCAACGAAGCGGCAGTCTCGGCGCTCAAGCCCTGGGCATCCTGTGCCAAAAGGGCATATTCGATGCGCGCAGCCAAAGTCTTGCCCAGTTCCACGCCCCACTGATCGAAGGGATTGATGCCGTATAGCCAGCCTTCGACCACGGTGCGGTGCTCATAAAGTGCAAGCAACGCGCCTAAGTGGTACGCGGTGAGTTCCTCCATCCAGATAAAGGTGGATGGGCGCCCGCCAGGGCAGGCTCGGTGCCGCGCGGCGCGGGCGGCAGCATCGGGCGTCATGCCTTGCCCAATGAGTTCCGTCTGCCAGCTCGATGCGTCCTTACCGCTCCATAACGCGTCGGCTTGGCCGAGCGCATTGGCCAGCAAGGCGAGATGCTCCGGAAGCCGCGCATGCCAGGGACGGGCGACGGCCACGATTTCATGGAATACCGGTACCGCAGCTTGGTGTAGGAGCTGAAAATAGGTGTGCTGCACGGGAGTACCCACACCACTGATGACCGCGGGACCACTGACATGCACCGGGAGCAGTCCGTCGGCGCTGGTGGACTTGCCCAACGATTCCATCAGCAACTGCTGAAGGTATAGGGGCATGTGCCCGAAGGCATCGCCATACAGGCCGATGGATAGTAGGGGCAGCCCGAAACGCACGCGGTAGGCGTGCGACAGTCCGGCCATTAGGCCAGGGGCACTTGCATCGAGGGGCGTGGCGAGAAAATGCTCGTCCATCGCGCGAGCCCCCGCGTGCAATCGAGCCACGGTCTCGCGTCCAAAGGCGAGCAGGAGCACCAATCCGTGCACGCTCCAAACCGAAAAACGTCCGCCGATTTCCGGTAGGGCGCGAAACACCTGCGTGGCAGGCATCCCGAACCGTTCTTGGGCGAGGTCGGCGTTCGCTGTAAGTGCCACCAGTCGACGGCGAGCGGCCTCCGCACCGATATGACCCGAGAGCCAACGCACAACCGCATCGGCATTGCGCATGACTTCCTGCGTTCGGAACGATTTGCTGTTGATCAGCACCCAAGTACGTGCCGGATCGGCTGCACGTAGCGCTGCATCGAGTGTGGCACCATCCAAATTGGCGACCCAGTGCACCGCGCACCGCGGACTTTGCAGCACCGAAAGCGCAGTGTGCAAAGCAAGCATCGGCGTTTCCGAGCCGCCTGCGCCGAGGTGAATGATGTGCAGTCCAGCGCCATCGGCATCCTGCACGGTACGCTCGGCCCAGTCCGCCATGCGTGCGTGTTCGGCATGCAGAAATTCCGCCGCGGCCTGCGACGCAGCATCGAGCCCGCGGGCACCCAGGCGCGAGAGCATGTGCCACGCTGGCCGGCCTTCACTGCCATTGAGCACGATATCGCTGATCAGATCAGCCGGGCAATGGGGCAAAGCTGCCAGGGTCGTGCGCGCCGTGGCGAGCGCCTGTGCGCCGTGACGTGTGAATTCCAGTCGCAAGCCGGCGGTGTCGATGGTCGTGGGTGTTGGCATGGCGGAAGTGCGTTGCCGGGTTTCGGCGCCGCAATGGTCGTGGAACCGCAAGTGTCAGGCCGGCGTGGCGGATTAGTTGCGCCGCCTCGTGGTTTCCTTGGACAAACCGCCAATTGTATCGGCCGAACCCGGGAAAACCGCTGGCTTGCTGTCCCCGGGGGACGGGCAAAGCAGGCAAGTGCTGCTCAAAGCCATCCGCGTGCGAGCAGACCGATCCAGAGCAGCGTCACTAACCCGGCCTGTGTGGCGGCGACTCGCCAGCTAAAAGGGCCGACGCCACCGGCGAACGCCGCGAAGATCTTGCTCACCGCATTCGTGCTTACCGCGGCGGCAATGGCGATCACTGCTTGGAGGGGGGACAGCATGTGGCTTGCGCAAAGCTGTGCTGCGGTGGCCGAGGCGGCATGCGCGTCGGCGAGACCGGCCAAGCCCAGAGCAACGACGGTGCCGCGGGGTCCGAGCCAGTCAACCGCTTGATGCGCAAGCAACAGCATCACGGATAAAACCAACGCAAAAAACAGCGCGCCGCGCGCATCATAGGGACGCTCACTGCTCAGCGCATTTGCGTCAGCACCGGCCGGCGGAATTTTCCATCCTAACGCCCAGAGCGCGGCAACTGTTGCACCGGCGCCATAGACGAGGAGCGCCGGCGCGAGCAGGGTCAACAGGGGCGGAGCCAGGAAGCCGACCATTGCAGCCAGTTCCAGCACTGTCGCCAAGTTGGATAATT
>JABBOE010000012.1:0-16054 GCA_019351955.1 Pseudomonadota bacterium | reverse complement strand
GGATAATTGCGCCGCGCCCAGGCGGACGGGAAAAAGATCGGGTCTCTCGCGGGCGCGCTGCGCCATTGCCGCAATGGTTGCGGTGCTGGACACAAACCCGCCAGCCAAGCCAATCAGGGCCAGTCCGCGCGAGTGCCCCAGCCAGCGAACCGCCACATGCCCGGCGCCCTGCACGATCATCACGAGCACGGCCAGAAGCCAAAGCGCATGGGGGTTGAGACCGGCAAGCCAAGTCTCAGGCCTGTTCGGCAGAAGGGGCAAAACCATCAGCCCCGCGGCTGCGAGAAACAAGGCGTGGCCAAGTTCGCGCTCGCTGAGTACACGGCGGGCAAAGCCGTGCAGCTGCCGTTTTGCCCACAGCGTCAGAGTGACCAAGACTCCGAGCCCTGCCGCTAGGCCAGCTTCGCGCATTGCCAGCGCGCCCAGCAGGACGGTCAGCAGCAAGGCCAGCTCAGTGGTCAAACCGGGGTCGTACCGGCGCGTCTGCTGGTACCCAGCGTAGCTATGCAAGGCCACCGCCGCCAGCATAGAGGCCAAGGCCCAAGGTCCAAGCGTGCCAGCCACGGCACCAGCCAGCGCGGCGAGCACGAAGCTGCGCAGTCCCGCAGGACTTTGGTCGCTTGCGTTTTCGGCGCGTTCGCGCTCGATACCAATGAGCATCCCCGTCCCGAGCGCCGCCGCCCAGCCGGAAAGATGCCAAGTCTCGATGTTCATGCGTGCATTATCAAGTGTCCGGGGGCTTGAGGTCCCTAGAATGCGGCGCATCTCTCCCCAGACTTCCTGCGGCTGAATCGCGGCGCAGGCAACCCGAACGAGGCTTGCATGATCTTCATCACTGGAGGGGCCGGTTTCATTGGCGCCAATTTTGTTCACCATTGGCTATCGGCCAGCAACGAACCACTTTTGGTGTTGGACGCTCTGACCTATGCGGGCAATCTGGAAAGCTTGTCGGATGTGCAGGCGAACGCTCGGTACGCATTCGCCCAAGTGGACATTTGTGACCGTCAGGCGGTTGACGCACTCCTGGCGGCGCATCGTCCACGTGCCGTGTTGCATTTCGCCGCCGAGAGTCACGTGGACCGCTCCATCCATGGCCCCGGCGAATTCATTCGCACAAACATTCAAGGCACCTACGAGCTTCTCGAAGCTGTCCGCGCTTACTGGAGCACCTTGGCTCACGCGCAGCGCGCAGCGTTTCGCTTCCTGCATGTCTCTACGGACGAGGTTTATGGCTCGCTTGGCCCGAATGATCCGGCCTTTTGTGAGACCACGCCTTACTCGCCGAACAGCCCCTATGCGGCTAGCAAGGCCGCCAGCGACCACCTCGTACGTGCCTGGCACCATACCTATGGCCTGCCCGTGCTCACCACGAACTGCTCCAACAACTACGGTCCCTACCAGTTTCCGGAGAAGCTCATCCCTTTGATGATTCACAACGCGCTGGCCGGCAAGTCCATGCCGCTGTATGGCGACGGTCAGAACGTGCGCGACTGGTTGTATGTCGAAGACCACTGCCGTGCCATAGCACGCGTACTGGAAGCGGGACGGGTGGGCGAGACGTACAACGTTGGCGGGCGCAATGAGGTGCGCAACATGGACGTCGTTCAATTACTCTGTGAGTTGCTCGACAACCTGAGTCCGCGGCCCGACGGCAAGCGTTACAGCACGCAGATCAGTTTCGTGCCCGATCGACCGGGGCATGACAGGCGCTACGCCATTGATGCCAGCAAGATTGCTCGCGAACTCGGCTGGGGGCCGCGGGAGACCTTCGAGACAGGCCTGAGGCGCACCGTGCAGTGGTATCTCCAGCATGGCGAGTGGGTGCAGCACGTGACCAGCGGCGCGTACCGCGATTGGCTTGGCAAGCAGTATGGTCACGATTTTGGAATGGCCAAGGAGTCGTCAGCATGAGCGCTGCCGCGTCGGCAAGTGAGATCCCTCGTATCCTGCTGTTGGGTGCCGATGGACAAGTTGGCTGGGAACTGCGGCGCGCGCTCCTGCCCCTGGGCCAACTGCGCGCGCTTGGGCGTTCGCAGGTCGACCTCGCGGATTTGCCTGCTTTGCGTACCGCACTCGATACCCAGCGGCCCCAGATCATCGTCAATGCAGCGGCCTACACAGCGGTGGACAGGGCCGAAACCGAGCGCGAGCGCGCCATGCGCATCAATGCCGAAGTGCCCGCGCTCCTCGCCGACTATGCGGCGGCAAACGGCGTTGTGCTTGTGCACTACTCCACCGACTACGTGTTCGATGGCACCCAGTCGGCGCCTTATGTCGAAACGGACGCGCCGAACCCACGCAGTGCCTACGGCCACAGCAAGTTTGAGGGCGAGCGGGCAATTCTTGCCAGCGGCTGCCAGTATTGGATTTTTCGTACTTCATGGGTGTATGCAGCTCGCGGTGGAAACTTCGCCAAAACCATGCTGAAGCTGGCGCATGAGCGAGAACAACTCCGCGTCGTAGCCGACCAGTTTGGCGCGCCCACGAGTGCGGAGCTCCTGGCGGACATCACCCTTCTGGCCCTGCATCGCGCGCGCCAGGACGACACATTTGCTGAGAGTGCGAGCGGCCTGTACCACCTGACAGCGACAGGCCACACGTCCTGGTACGGATATGCGCGCTTTGTGCTGCAACAGGCCGCGGCCCGTGGCGTGGCGCTGCGTTGTGCGCCGGACGATGTACAGCCCATTGCCAGCACCGACTACCCGCTTCCAGCGCCGCGGCCGAACAATTCAAGGCTGGACTGCTCACGCCTGCAGTCGCTGCTCAAGATTGCCTTGCCGCCCTGGGAGGTTCAAGTCCAGCGCATGGTTGACGAGGTTGTGCAGGCCGGCTGATCACTACATAAGCCGCCGGTAGGCCCAGCCGTAGGCGACCACAAATACCGCGCAGCTCCCGATCAGCAGTGGGGTTCTGTTCCACCAGAGCACGGCCGGGCCAATGCTGAATGCTGCCAGACCCCAGAGATATGGTGCGGTGTAGGCGTTGACGCTGGTGCGCGCATGGCCAGGTCCACCCAGCCGCAAGGCTCGCGCGAGGCGTCGGTAGATCAAATGGTGCAGATGCAGGCTGTCCGCGCGCATGCCGGGACGCCCGCGAAGCATGCGCCGTCGATACACGGAGAAAAGCAGTTCCCACGCTGGGTAAGCTAGCACCAGTAACGCGAACCACGGCGAGATCTGCGGGTGGCGCTCGACAAGCAACACGGCGAGCAAGGCGGCGAGAAAGCCGATGCAATACGCACCGGTGTCGCCCAGGAAAATCTCCCCGCGTGGCCAGTTCCAAAACAGAAAACCGAGCAGAGCCCCCACACCGATCCCCGCCAGGGACATGATTTGGGGATCATTCACCTTGAACGCCACATAGCCGATCGCAGAGAGAATCATCGCGCCCACCACGGCGGCCAAACCATGAAAGCCATCAATCATGTTCACCGCGTGTGGCATCGCGCCAATCCCAACCACGGCCAGGATCCAGCCCAGAGTCGGCCAATGCTGCAGCAAAGGATCAATGCCGGGGATGTCCAGACGCACGATGCTGGCACCACACAAAGCGACGGCCAATCCGGCCGAAAGCACCCCAGCCGTGGCGCGCAGCAGCGGGGCGAGATGGCGCCGCAAATCTTCCCATATAGCTGCAAGCATCAGGGGTAGAAGGGCCAAGCCTAACCCGAGGTTGAAGCGCCATGGTGAATAGCCACCCGCATGAACAACCGCCAAGCCCGCCACGAAACCAAGGGCAATCGCCATGCCCCCGCTGCGCGGTGTCGGGAGGAGGTGCTTTTTCTGGGTCTCACCCCGCGTTTCGTCCAAGCCGAACTTCCAACGGCGGGCGGCGACAATCAGTCCCACGCATCCGAGCCAGGAAACGAGTGCGGCAAGGGCAATGCCTTGGCGAATCATGAGAGGTCGCGGTGGTCGTGTGGGTGGTCAACCCTGCTGGATCTCGATTTTGACTTCCAAGACTTCCAGCGAATCCTGGCGCTCAAGTTTGACTTGGATGTCGTTCTGGTTGATTTTCACGTATTTGGAGATCACGGCAACAAGATCGCGTTGCAAGGCGGGCAGATAGTCAGCAGGCGCGCCGGAGGCTCGCTCGTGGGCCAGGATGATCTGCAACCGCTCCTTGGCGATGGAGGCTGTCTTTTTCTTTTCGCCGAGCAGGAAGGACAGAATGGACATGGCGCGGCTCCCGCTCAACGGCCAAACAGGCGCTTGATGAAACCGGGCTTCTGGTAATCGGTAAAGCGCATCGGTCGCTCTTCACCCAGAAAGCGCGCGATCACGTCCTGGTAGGCGGTGGCCACGTCGCTGTTGTCAAGGTGAATCGCAGGTGTTCCTTGGTTGGATGCTTGCAGAACCGTCTCGCTTTCCGGCACCACGCCGATGAGTTTCAGGCGAAGAATGTCCTGGATGTCATCGATCGATAGCATCTCGCCCTCGGCCACGCGTTTTGCGTTGTAGCGGGTAATGAGGAGATGTTCGCGGATCGGTTCGCCGCCCTCGATTGCTCGGCGGGTTTTGGACCCGAGAATGCCCAGGATGCGGTCCGAGTCGCGAACCGACGAGACCTCGGGGTTGGTCACAATGAGAGCCTCATCGGCGAAGTGCATGGCCAAGAGCGCGCCACTTTCGATACCCGCTGGGCTATCGCACACGATGTAAGTGAATCCCATCTTGTCCAAGTCCTGCAGCACCTTTTCCACACCTTCTTTGGTCAACGCGTCCTTGTCGCGTGTTTGCGAAGCGGGAAGCACGAACAGGTTTTCGCAAAGCTTGTCCTTGATGAGTGCTTGGTTGAGGTTTGCCTCGCCCTGGATGACGTTGATAAAGTCATACACCACGCGGCGCTCGCAGCCCATGATCAGATCAAGATTGCGCAGACCGACGTCAAAATCAATCACCGCCGTCTTGTGCCCGCGCAGGGCCAAGCCGGAGGCGAATGACGCGCTGGTGGTGGTCTTGCCAACTCCGCCTTTGCCAGATGTGACGACGATGATTTTTGCCATGGTTGCTTCGTTGGGAAAGGATGAACGGTTTACTTGAGTTTGAGAGATTCGATACGCAAACTGTCGCCCAGCATCAGCACGTACGCCGGCTTGCCTTGAACGGTATCCGGCAGGGCTTGATCGGCTGTGCGGTATACGCCCGCGATGGCGACCAATTCGGGCTCGAAGCACGTGCTGAAGATGCGGGCCTGAGTGTTGCCATGCGCTCCAGCCAGCGCGCGGCCGCGCAGCGGAGCGTAGACGTGGATGTTGCCCCCTGCAATGAGTTCTGCCCCATGGCTCACCACCTCGAGAACGATGAGGTCGCCTGGTGTGTAGACCCGCTGGCCCGAGCGTAGCGGCTTATCCACCAACAGTGTTCCGGGTGCCGTTTGGCCGTGCAGTTCCCCAGTTGTCGGGGCTACCCCCTCAGACTGCGCGCTCCCGGAGCGGGTGTTGCTCGCCGCTTCGTCGGGAGATGACACGGTTGCCGCGGGCTTGCGGGTCTGGGAACGGCTTTCAAGCCGTGGCAGACTGCTGTCGTCCCAGCAGAGCCGGATTTCGCCGGTCACGACCCCGATCGGTCGGAGTTGCCTGGCAACCAGCCACGCGGCCAAAGCAGCGACATCAATCCGCTCATCGGGCCCCAATCGGCTCAGATCCAGAACCACGGCCTCACCGGCGAAAAAATCTGGTGAGACGTCAAAATGTTTCTGCAGCGCTGTCTGAAGCGCGTCGATGTCCGCCGTCTTGAGCGTCAAATGGAGCGCGTCCACAGCCCCCAGCCGCAAATCAAACAGGGCAGATTTGCGGACGTTCATGGCAGGCGCCGCCCTGGGGGGAGGGTACGGCATACTGGGTGTGCGCAGTGCGGGGTCGCGTGCATCGTCGGAGGCTTCTCAGCAAACCCTGAATGGTACTTGCACGCCGGGCCGCTACCCGCCCTTTACTCAGGCATGATCGTCGACGATGGCGTCCCTGGACGCGCATTGGTTTGTCAACGCCACCAAGGAGAGCGATTCCACTTCACAGCGACCGACCTAGGCAGGGTCACGGCAGCAAAGGATTTGACGCGACTCCTGGGGCTGACACCAGGAGTCCTGCAGCGAAAGCGTGGCGCTCGGCGCTGACCCGTTCTGGCCTTACCATGCGGAGCATGGCGCAGCGGCTTTCAGTCGCTGCTTCGGTCAACCTCGCGCTGAATGGAGAGGCTTTCTGGAGCCACGGATGAACTGGACAACGCACGGCGTGTGCAACGTGGTCGAAGCGCTAGGCAACTTCAATCGCTACGACACTGACTTGGCTTTGCGCGAAGGTGTGATGCGCGAAGGGGCAGCCTGGGCCGACGATGCGTTGCACGAAATGGGCGCGGCGTTGGGTCGCGCTGATCTTCAGGAGCAGGCGCGTTTGGCCAATGTGCATAATCCCGTGCTGCGCAGCTTTGATCCACAGGGCCGGCGCGTCGATTCCGTCGACTTCCACCCCGCCTGGCATGGGCTGATGCGGGGCATCTTCCAACGGGGTTTTCACTGCGCGCCCTGGGAGCGGCCCTCGCCTGGGGCGCACGTGGCACGCGCTGCCGGCTATTTGATGCAAGGTCAGGTGGAGGCCGGAACGTTGTGCCCCACAACGATGACGTTCGCCTCGCTCCCGATCCTGCGCCGCGAGCAGGCATTGTGGTCGCAGCTAGAGCCACACCTTCTCAGCCGCGAATACGACCCGCGTGATGCACCGCTGAGCGCGAAGATGGGCATGCTCGTGGGCATGGGTTTAACCGAAAAGCAAGGGGGCTCGGATCTTCGCGCCAATGCCACGCGCGCTACCCCGGTTGCAGCCGGAGGGCGGGGGGAGCCCTACACCATCGTCGGACACAAGTGGTTTTTGTCCGCACCACAGTCCGACGCTCACTTGGTGCTCGCGCATGATGAAACCGGCGCGCTGAGCTGCTTCTACGTGGCTCGTTGGCTATCCGATGGCACACGCAATGCAGTGCGCGTGCAGCGCCTGAAGGACAAGCTTGGCAATCGCTCCAACGCCAGCGCAGAGGTTGAATTCCAGGACGCCTCGGGCGTGCTCATCGGCGAGCCCGGTCGCGGGATTCCCATCCTGATGGAAATGGCCACTTATACACGCCTGGATAACGTGCTCGGTAGCTCAGCCCTGCTGCGGGCTGGCGTCGTTGCCGCAGTCCACCACGCCCGCGGGCGTGCCGCGTTCGGCCATATGCTCGCCGACCAGCCCCTGATGCGGGCCGTGTTGGCTGACTTGGCACTGGAAAGCGAGGCCGCCACGGCCTTGGCGCTGCGTTTGGCCGCTGCCTTCGATCGAGCCGAGAGTTCCCCACTGGAGGCCGCAATGCGCCGTATCCTCACGCCTGCGGCCAAGCTGTGGGTGTGCAAGCGCACGATCGAGGCTGTGGCCGAATGCATGGAGGTGCTTGGAGGCAATGGCTATGTGGAAGAGCACGCGCTTGCACGCATGCTGCGCGAAGCGCCCGTGAATTCGATTTGGGAGGGGTCGGGCAATGTGATGGCCCTGGACTTGTTGCGCGCCTTTCAGCGCGAGTCCCACAGCGCACAGGCCCTGCTTGACTGGCTCGCGAGCGCGTGCTCAGGAGACGCCATCCTTTCGCGTGCCATGGCCGCGCTTGAGGCATTAATTGCCGAGGCCGCACGTGATCCGCGCATGGGCCGTAGCATGGCCCAGGAACTCGTGTTACTTGTGCAGGCTGTCCTGCTACGCCAGCACGCCCCCCAAGCGGTCGCTGACGCTTTTATCGTGAGTCGCCTGGGTTGCGCGCGAAACGGTCGCATCTTTGGCGCATTGCCTCAAGGGGTCGACGCGCGGGCCATTATCGAGCGGGCTTGGTCCGGGGACTGAAGTGTGCCGAGGGCATCAGGGCCAGCGGGAAGAAGCTCAGCGCTTGACTTGCGCGTATCCGGCTAGGCGCAGAGCCTGCGCAGCAAGCCAGGCGGAGAACACGCCAATGAGTGCGCCTCCCAGGACATCAGCGGGGAAGTGAGCTCCTACAGCCAGGCGCGACCAACCGACCCACAATGCGAACAGCACCAGGACAACCTTGAGCGTCCAATGCGCACCGGGGAGGAGGCTCGCCATCAGAAGGAAGGCGAAGGCGGTGTGCCCCGAGGGAAAGCTATGGAAGTACTCGGTGCGCCCCAGGACGTGGACTGCGCCTTCGCCCAGCGCCCTCGGTGGCCTGGGAAAGTCCAGCCAAGGCTTGATCGAGGATACGATGCCCCAATCGATGACATAGCCAACCAGGAAGACCAGTACAGCTTGTGCCGCAAGCCAATGGGGACGTTTGAGGGCAAGCGCCAGTGTCAGCGCTGCGTAAATCGGGAACAGCGTGTGATCTCCGGCAGCCGTGCCCCACAACGCCAAGTGGTTCCACAGCCATCCGTTGCCGGCGTGATTGATTACGAGAAACATGCTGTGGTTAAGCCCACCCCAGGAATACCACCACGGACCGTTCATGCCGAGGCCTCCGTCAAGACGATTTGTGCGTGCTGCATCGATCCGCGGCGCCAGGGTCATCAAACAGCAAAGGGCCCCCCAACAAGGATGGGGCTTTTTGCACTTGGACCACCGCGACGGTGCATCCCCAAGCGTTAGCCCAGCCGCCTTGCATCGCAAACGCACCCTCGCTTCGAGCGCTGATGGCTCTTTCCGGACAGGCTTGGCTCACGCCGCGACCCAGCCCAAGGCCAGAACCCAAAGACCCACCCCGGCGAATGCGCTGAGAATGGCCGCCCCGAAGAGCCACTTGCGTCCCGTTAGCGCCGTGATCGAAGCCAAGGAGATGGCGATCTGCAGGAAGATCAAGCTGCGCGCCATCCCGGTGTGTGGGCGGTTGAGTCGTGCGGACTCCGCGTCGGCCCGACTTGATGCGGCTTCCAGCGAATCGGCCTTCGCCTTGATCTGGACCTTCTGCTCCTGATACTTTGCAATCTTGGTTGCGATGCCCGGCTGCTTTTCCGGCGGGGATAAATCGCCCGCAAGTTCCATTAAATGCTGCTTGGTACTTACAGCTTGGTAATAATTCCATTGATCGGAGGCGTGGGTTTTCTTCAAAACGGCCTCATTCTTGAAAAGAAGCACTTCGTTCATCAGGTGGCTACCCTGGTAGCTGACAACGGCGCCCAGCGCAGCCAGTAGCGCGGTGAAGATGGCGACCCACTGGTTCAGGGTGTGATTGCGGCTTTCGGCTGCGTGATGCACAGCCTCCTCATGCGGGGCATGAGCATGAACTCCAGACTCACTCATGGTGAATTCTCGTAAGGGATGGGGGATGGCGCGTGTTCGGCGCTGGGTTTAGGTGCATTGGCTGGTCATCGGTCAAGAGGAGTTTACGGGGTACGGGTGATGGCGCAGATCGTCCGTAGCCTTCACGGCTCATCGACGTGTGGCAACGAGCCCGCAATTTGGATCACGGGAGGAGTTCGGCTGCGCGAAACACCACCCTCGGCATCTTCACGCAAACAGGCCTTCGCCGACCGGAGAAGTCGTCGGTCTCGGCTGGCCTGGGAAGAAAGTCCGTTGAGGGCTTCGGACCGCCCCGTAGCCACCCAGACCACAACATGCGGCCTTCACTCGTAGCGCAGAGCTTCTGCTGGCTGCACGCGAGACGCGCGCCAGCTCGGATAGAGCGTTGCAAGCAGGGAAAGGATCAGGGCAACCACGGTGATTGCGAGGATATCCGAGGCCTTCGGGTTGCTGGGCATTTTGTGAATGAGGTACACGCTCCGAGGCAAGAACTGCGTTCGAAACATCCATTCCAAAAAGCTCACAATGGGGTCAACGTTGAATGCGATGAGGGTGCCAAGCAGCACGCCGGACAACACGCCGATCACCCCCGTGATTGCGCCTTGCACGACAAAGATGCCCATGATCGAGCGCGGACTGGCACCCTGGGTTCGCAAAATGGCGATGTCCGACTGTTTGTCGGTCACCGTCATGACCAGCGTGGACACGAGGTTGAATGCTGCCACGGCGACGATCATGGCCAGAATGATGAACATCATGCGTTTTTCGATGACAACCGCTTCGAACCAGGTACGGTTCTGCTTGGTCCAAGGTTGGGCCACCAAGCTGGGCGGCAGCACGGTTTGCAGTTGTTGCGCCACGGCCGGCGCGTCGTCGATATTGCGGGTCTGCACCCGCAAGCCCGTGGGTCCACCCGAAAGAAAGATTTTTTCAGCATCGCCCATGTTCAAGAGTGCAAGCGTGCTGTCATATTCATAGTGCCCCACATTGAATAGGCCCACCACGCGCAGCGTGCGCAGGCGAGGGATCATGCCTGCGGGGGTGAGACTGCCGCTGGGCACCACCATGGTGACCTGGTCGCCGACGCCAACGCCCAGGCTCTGTGCCAAGTCGTTGCCGAGCACCACGTTGAAAGCCCCGGGTGTCAGGGCGCTGAGAGAGCCGGCGACCATATGCGTGGCGATGGCCGATACTTTGTGCTCCTGGGCAGGCTCAATGCCCCATGCCAGTACCCCATAAAGCGTATTGCCCTGCGCCAGCAGGGCCTGGCCGGACACGAACGGCGCGACCCCAGTGACAGCAGGGTCACGCTGGACGATTCCTGCGACGTCATGCCACTGCAGCAGCGGCCCGCCGTCCACACTGAATATCTGGATATGGGGAATGACGTTGAGCATGCGGTCACGCACTTCCGTCTGAAAGCCGTTCATCACCGAAATCACCACGATGAGCGCTGCAACCCCTAGCGCGATCCCAGCCACGGAAATGAAGGATATGAAGGATATGAATCCATTGCGCCGCGTGCGCCGTCCAGCGCGCGTGTAGCGCCAGCCGATGAGCAGCTCAAAGGGCCAGGAGGAAGGGGTCGGCAGAGGTTTACGCATGGGGGCGCAGTGTACGGTCTCGGCATGCGGACGGTTCGTCCTGGGCGTGCGCGTGCAGGAAAGGGGTGGGACGGCCTATGCTTGATGAACCACCTTTTCTGGAGAGATGACCCATGACACATTCGACCCCCATGGCCTATCGCCGCCTCGGCCGCAGCGGGCTTCAAGTCAGCTTGTTCTCATTTGGCTCCTGGGTCACGTTCCACAATCAGGTCGATACCGGGGGCGTGCGCGAGATGATGGCCGCGGCGCGCGACGGTGGAGTCAACTTCTTTGACAACGCCGAGGTCTACGCCAACGGTGAGAGTGAACGCCTGATGGGTGAGGCGCTGGCCCAGCTCAAATGGGGCCGGCTGGATTACGTCGTGTCCAGCAAGTTCTTCTGGGGCTTGGACCGCGGCGCGCCTGACAGGCCCCGCATCAACGGGTGTGACACCCTCAACCGCAAATACCTCATGCAAGCGGTGGACGGCAGCTTGCAGCGTTTGGGCTTGGATTTCATCGATCTTATATTTTGCCATCGAGCCGACCCCCACACGCCATTGGAAGAAACGGTCTGGGCGATGCATGACATTATCGAGAAGGGCAAGGCGCTTTACTGGGGCACGAGCGAGTGGTCGGCCGATGAAATCCGCTCTGCCTGGGACATTGCCGATCGCCACCATCTGCATAAGCCCGTGATGGAGCAGCCACAGTACCACCTGTTCTACCGTCGCCGGGTCGAGCACGAATATGCGCGCCTGTATGAAGATACAGGCTTGGGCCTAACCACTTGGAGCCCTCTGGCCTCGGGGCTGTTAACGGGCAAGTACCGCAAGGGCGTCCCCGCCAACAGCCGTGGAGCGCTCGAAAGCGTGTCATTCCTGCGTGATGGCCTGCTCGACGCACGCAAAAACGCCGCGGTGGGCGAACTCGAAGGCGTGGCGCAGGATCTGGATTGCACCGTCGCTCAACTGGCGCTCGCGTGGGCAGCGCATAACCCACGCGTGAGCACGGTGATTCTGGGCGCCTCGCGGCTTGCACAGTTACAGGAAAATCTGGGCGCCCTTGCCGTGCTGCCCAAACTCACGGTGAATGTGTTGCAACGCATCGACGCCATCACCGCTGGGCTCGGGGACTAGGCATTGCCGCCCGGCTATCTTTTGCCTTGGTCAGCCCGCGCCGGAGCGGCGAAACACCTTGTCCGCTCGCGCCTGATCGGTGGGGCGGATCACGATCTGGTCCACGTTTACGTGCGCCGGGCGCGTGGCGGCCCAGACCACAGCGTCAGCGATGTCCTGCGCATGTAGCGGACGCATGCCGGCGTAGACTCGGGACGCGCGCTCGGTGTCGCCGCCGAAGCGCACAACGGAGAACTCGGTCTCCACCATGCCGGGGTCAATTGAAGTCACTCGCAATTGCTGGCCCAGCCATTCCAAGCGCGCAGTTTCGGTAACCGCGCGCGCCGCGTGCTTAGCGGCCGCGTAGCCGCCACCGCCAGCGTAGGTCTCGAAGCCCGCGAGTGAGCCGATGGAAATCAGGTGTCCATCTTTCGATGCCTGGAGCCTCGGATACAGCGCGCGGGTCATGCGCGCCAGCCCCAGTACGTTGCTTTGATACATGTGCAGCCATTGCTGTTCGTCGAAATCGACGATGGACGCCAAGCCTAGCGCGCCACCAGCGTTGTTGACCAGCAGGTGTATTTTTTCGGGCAGCGCCGCGGCGAACGACTGCACGCTGGCGGCGTCGGTGACATCCAGCGCGATAGCGTGGCCGCCGATGGCGGCGGCCACAACGGCGAGCCGGTCTAATCGGCGTGCACCTAGATAGAGGGTATAACCCGCTGCGGCAAGGGCGCGGGCCGAAGCCTCGCCAATGCCAGAGGAGGCCCCGGTTACGACAGCAATCTTGTTATCGGTCATGGCAGGATTACGCAACAGAGGTCAGGCGGAAGGCACATCGTATGCGTGGTAGTTTAAAGGCGCGACGTCTATTTGCTCGTGCCGGCCCCCGCAGAGCAAACCTGAATGCCCCGAACGGCCTGCGAGCGCATGATCGCCCCCGAGAGGCTTCGCAGGCGATGGCGCCAGATTTTACGGGTGACATCAGCGGATAATGTGGCCATGCATACCGTCCTGATTGACACCGCGCCCGCGGCCGGGAGCACTTGGCACCAAGCGCTCGCCGGCAACCCCATGCCGCAGCTCAGCCGCAGCCTACGTCTGGCCGAAGTGATCCAGCAGGAGCCGCTGCTTGAGGACGCCGAAGCGGCCTGGCTGACGCCTGCAGAGCGGTGGGTCTGCTTGGCACTTGGCTTGGGCGCGCAGATGGTCGGCAGCACGCCGAGGAGCACAGCGTCGACGGCGATTGCCGGTGCAGTCCGAGAGCTGGCGCCCGGCGCCGGACGCGGGCCATGGGGCGCGCTCGCTGCACTCGGTACCGGAATGGACCTGTGCGGGCTGCCCTGGGGCATGGCGCTACCGGCGCATCTTGAGTTGGGGCGCGAGAGCCTGAGCCTTGCCGATCCGGCTACTCTGCAACTTGCCAAAAACGAGGCGGACGCGCTGCTCGGTGCCGTGCAGCCGCTCGCGAGCGAGGCCGGCTGGTTGCTGGACGCGCGCGAGCCCGAACGCTGGCTGATTGCACACCCCAGCTTGGCCGAAGTGGTGACCGCCGATCCGGCCCGGGCGATTGCGCGCAACGTGGCGACGTGGATGCCATCGGGCACGGCTGCGCGGCCTTGGCGACAGTTGCTCACTGAGATGCAGATGGTGTGGCAATACCACCCGGTGAACGAAGACCGCGTGCGCGCGGGCCGACCAGAGGCCAACACATTATGGTTGCATGGCTGTGGCGTTCTCCCCGCCGATCTGCATAATCCCTTTGTACTGCTTGGGGAGCCGCCCGCGCATGCGACCGCTTGGTGGCGTGCGGCGCATTCCGGCCTAGCTGTGCTGCCCGCCAGCCGCCGTCCCCATCAACTTCAGGTTGTGCAGCCGCAGACCACACGAGCGGCGGACCCTCACGTGTTAAAGGGCACGATCGAGGCGCTTGACCGGCTCGCAGCAGATGCGATCGAGGGTGCCCTGCAAGATCATGCCGGCGTGCGTGTTGTGTTGGCGGGTGAGCGGCGCTGGATTGCGTTCGAGCTCAGACGCGCGCGCCATTGGCAGTTTTGGCGCCGAGCTGATGCGCATGTGTTGCTGGGTCTGGTTTAAAAGATGAAGTTTGTGCTGCGAGACGCGCCACCGCGCATAGTGCATCGACTGCAGGTCGCAGGCATGCACCCGCTACTGGCGCGCCTTCTAGCCGCGCGCGGGGTGAATAATCCTGCCGAGATGGAGCCTGAGCTTTCAGCCCTGCTGCCGCCGTCACTGCTCAAGGGCACCGAGCAGGCAGCACGAATTTTGGCCGATGCCATCGTGCGTGGTGACGCGTTGTGCATCGTGGCCGATTACGACTGCGATGGCGCCACCGCTTGTGCCGTGGGCCTGCGCGGCCTGCGAATGATGGGCGCGCGCGCCAGCTATGTGGTGCCAAACCGATTCACCACGGGCTATGGCCTTTCGCCCGCAGTGGCTGATTTGGTTGCGCAGCGACCCGAAGGAAGGCCCGACTGGATTGTCACAGTGGACAACGGCATTGCGAGTGTTGACGGCGTGGCGCGGGCGCGCCAGCTCGGCATGCGCGTGCTGGTCACGGACCATCATCTGCCAGGACCTCAATTGCCCGAGGCTGAGGCCATCGTCAACCCCAACCAGCCTGGGTGTCCCTTTCCAAGTAAAAACTTGGCCGGCGTGGGCGTGATGTTTTACGTCCTTCTAGCCCTGCGCGCCGAATTGCGCGCGCGGGGCGCCTTCACGACCGCTGCACAGCCAAGGCTTGACAGCTTGCTCGACCTGGTTGCGCTGGGTACCGTGGCTGACGTCGTGCGCCTCGACGCCAACAATCGGCTGCTTGTTGCCCAGGGCTTGAAGCGCATGCGCGCAGGCCGCATGCAGCCAGGCCTGCGGGCGCTGCTGAGCGTTGCAGGGCGCGACGCGAACTACGTAAGCGCTTTCGATATGGGCTTTGCGGTGGGGCCGCGCATCAATGCGGCTGGGCGTTTGGCCGACATGACCTTGGGCATCGAATGCCTGCTGACCGACGATGCTGAGCAAGCCCTGCACTTGGCGCAGACGTTGGACGCTATCAACCGCGAGCGTCGCGGCATTGAGAGCACCATGCGCGAACAGGCGCAGGAAGCGCTTGTCCGCTTACAGCAGCAGGGTGACGCAACGGATCGCGCCGCAATCAGCTTGTTTTCCGCGGACTGGCACGAGGGTGTCGTAGGCATCGTGGCAGGCAGGCTTAAGGAGATCCATCACCGACCAACGTTCGTATTTGCACCGGGTACAGACGGTTATCTGCGCGGCTCGGGGCGATCCATTGCGGGCTTTCACCTTCGCGATGCGCTGGACTTGATCTCCAAGCGGGAGCCGGGCCTGCTTTTGCGTTTCGGCGGCCATGCGGCCGCTTCAGGGTGCACCATTCCGATCGATGGTTTCACACGCTTTGCCGCGGCCTTCGAAGGTGTGGCACAGGAATGGCTATCGCCGGAGCTGCTGGCGTGCAAGTTGGAGGTGGATGGCGAACTGCCACCCGAATGGTTTGTGCCTGAAATCGCCCAACTTTTGCAGTCGCAAGTCTGGGGCCAAGGGTTTACCGCACCCATTTTCGCGAGCCGCATTGAGGTGCTGCAGCAAGGGCAACTAGGAAGCAATCATTTGAAGGCCCGGGTGCGCGTTCTCGATGGGTCGCCGGGGTCAAGCATGATCCGCGATTTGGTGGCATGGAACCGCACGGATTTCTTGCCTGCGCAAGCGCATGTTGCGTGGCGCCTGGACTCGAACGCCTGGAAGGGGCGAACCCAGGTGCGCATGGTTCTCGAAGCGGTGGAAGATATCGGCTGAAACGCCGCCTGTGGCGTTTGTCACGCGTGGCGCGAAGTCGACGACAAAATGTTGGTCAGCGTGTGGCTTGCGCGTATGCTTTGCGGCTATGCAGAAATCAGATTCTGACGACGTGCTGAGGGAGAAGCCGCAGGCGGACGTACCGCCCCCGCCCCTCGTGGACGCCAACGTTGCCACCGAACTGGACCTTCTGCTGCTCAGCGCCGACGAAGATTCAGTGCTTTTTCCCGAGCTACTTCAATTTCTGC
>JABBOE010000114.1 GCA_019351955.1 Pseudomonadota bacterium | reverse complement strand
CTGCGCAATCACCGGCGAAGCCGCCGCCGCCTGCTGATACGCTGTCTGCAAATCCACCGGTGCCCACGATATCCACAAGGTGCGTAGTGTCGGGCACGGCAACCTTGGTAGCAAATTCACGCATCACCATGGCTGCGGCCGTGATCTCGCCGATGGTTTCCTTCTTGACGCGCAGACCGGCGATGAGTGCAGCCATCATGACCGGCGACATCTCCCCGGTCATGATGCGGCGCATCACAGCGAGCATTTCGTCATGAAAGATCTCGCGGTGCTCGATCACGCGTACCAGCGCTTCCTGATTGGAGATGGGCATGTCGGGCCTCGCGTTCAACGGGTGGTGAGTTGGAGGAAATTGCGCAGCAGGCGGTGGCCATGCTCCGTCTCGATCGATTCTGGGTGGAACTGCACGCCCTCAATCGCGTAATGTCTGTGGCGCACGCCCATGATCTCCCCGTCCTCAGTTTCGGCCGAGATCTCAAGCGCATCCGGCAGGCTGTCGCGCGCAATGGCCAGCGAGTGGTAGCGCACCACGGAGTAGGGGCTGGGCAGCCCGTCAAACACACCGCGCGCGTCATGCGTGATCGGGCTTGTCTTGCCATGCATGATGGTTCGCGCGCGAACCACGTGGCCGCCAAAGGCTACGCCGATGGCCTGGTGGCCCAGACACACGCCGAGGATGGGCACCTTGCCGGCAAAGTGCTTCAACACGGGCACGCTGATGCCGGCTTCGGCCGGCGAGCACGGGCCAGGCGAGATCACGATGCGCTGCGGGCTCAGGGCCTCAATGTCGGCCAGGGTGAGTTGATCGTTGCGCACCGTTCGCACGTCCTCGCCGAGTTCGCCGAAGTACTGCACAAGATTGAAGGTGAAACTATCGTAATTGTCGATCATCAGCAGCATGGGGTCCATCCTCGCAATGCTTGGGTTTCGGTCGATTCCCACCGGATGGCCTGGATTGAACGGCACGCGTTGCGCGAGCCGCTGGCACTGGTGGCAGACATGTCGCCCTGTTTCGGGCGGAAGGGCAAGTCAGGCGCTTGGCTTACGCCAATGCTGACGCCGGATGAGCGTGTTCATCAGTGCTGACATGGCCACATTATCGCTTGACCCGACCAAGGGCGGGGGCGCCACGCGTCGCGCCCTGTCAATCTCGTGCCTGCGATGCCTTGAGACTTTCCACGAGTGTGATGTATTCGTGCATCGCCTGCTCCGAAGTCATGGTCGCCAGTGCTGCCCAGGCATCCCACTTCGCGCGGGCGACGAAATCCATGGCCCCGGGTCGGGGGCCTTGAGCGTCGCCTTCCGAAGCCTGCTTGTACAGGGCATACAGGCGCAGAAGTGCCGCATTGTCCGGGCGCCGTGTGAGCTCCTTGGTGCGCGCAACGGCCGCATGAAAAGCGTCCTTTGAGACGTCGTTATCGGGTGGCATTGTGCGTTGAACGGGTGGAGCCATTGGGGTCTGCAGACGGCATTTCAAGGCTCATTGCGCACCCCCGCATGGACCTGGCCGCTGGGCACGTGACGCGAGGCCGACTCCACATGGCCGGTCTGGTCGTCAAAAAAGAAGTCGGGCTGGAACTCGCGCAGAAACGGGCCCTTGTCCAGGCCGCCGAGAAACATCGCTTCGTCCACCGCCACATTCCAGTGCATCAGCGTGCGGATCGCGCGTTCGTGCGCCGGCGCGCTGCGCGCCGTCACCAGTGCCGTTCGCAGGCGCATGGCCACCGTGCCCGAGCTGGCTGCATTTTGCAGCCGGTGAAGGGCTTCCAGCAGGGGCTTGAACGGGCCGGGCGGAAGCGGCAGCGCCGCCTTGTTGGCCTCGTGCTGCTGGAAGGCGGGCAGACCCTGCGTCTGGTACACGCGTTCGGCCTCATCGGAAAACAGGACGGCATCGCCATCGAATGCGATGCGAACCTCCAAGGGATGAGCCTTCGAAGCATGCGCTGATTGCGGATACACCTGCGCTGCGGCGAACCCCGCGGCAAGTGCCGATCGCACGTCATCGGGATTGGTCGACAGAAAGAGATTTGCCTGCAGGGCCCGCAGGTAGTGGTAGGGCGGGCGCCCCCGGGTGAACACGCCGCGCTCGATGGGCGTCGCGTGGTGCTGTGCGGAGCGGAACACGCGCAGCCCCGAAACCGGGTCGTTGCGCGAAAGCAGCACCACGTCCACGCGGTCGCGCTCACCGCCTTCGGTATTGAACGCCAGGAGCTTGCGCACAAGCTGGAAGGCAACGCCCGGCTGCGCGGGCTCGGCGAGCCGGTCGAGTTGCAGTTGCATGTACGCCGCGTCGTCGGCATTCTCGAAGATGCGGTTTTCCTCCTCAAAATCGAAGAGGGCGCGCGAAGAAATTGCCACGACCAGCCTGTCGGAAATCTTGGCGCTCATGGATCACTTCACCAGGTTGTTGAGCTGGATAATGGGCAGCATCACCGCCATCACGATGACAAGCACGAGCACACCCATGCCCAGGATGAGCAGGGGCTCGAGGATCGTCACCAAGGTAAAGGCACGGCGCTGCACCTCCTGGCCGTGCTGCTCGGCCGCGCGATCAAGCATTTGCGGCAGCGTCCCCGTCTGTTCACCCAGACGGATGAACGTGATGAGCACTGGTGGGAAGCGCTTGTGCAGAGCCAATGCGGCTGACAGCGTGGAACCCTCGCGTACCAGTGCCAGCGCCTCCTGGGCATCGGCCTTCAGCACCGTGTTCGACAGGGTGTCAATCGCAGCCTGCAGGGCGCGCAAGATCGGGACGCCGGCGGCTGTGAGGATGGCCAGAGTCGAGGCAAAGCGCGCCGTGTTCAGCCCGCGCACCAGCCGCCCCAGCAGCGGACTGCGCAAGAGGAAGCCATCGAGCGCAGCGCGCGGGCCCGGCAGTTTGAGCGCTTGCTGCGCCAGCACGCCACCAACCACCAGAAGCACCACAATGCCCCAGCCCCAGTGACGCAGGAAATCGCTGACCGCGATGAGGCCCCGTGTGAGGATGGGCAGTTTCTGGTGCGCACCCTGAAAGACGCCCACCACCTGCGGCACGACATAGGTCAAGAGCAGCACGACCACCGTGATGGCCACCACCACCACGATCGCTGGGTAGGCCATGGCCTGGATGAGCTTGCCACGCAGCGCTTGGCTGTTTTCCAGGTAGTCCGCCAGGCTGGCCAGCACGGTGCCGAGGTTTCCGCTGTCTTCTCCCGCCGCGACGAGCGCACGGTAGATCGGCGAAAACTCGCGCGGATGTTGCGACAGCGCCATGGCCAGGCTATGCCCGCCGGCCACTTCGCTCTTGACGGCCGACAGCATGTGGCCGACCTCGGCACGGTCGGCGTCTTCGGCAAGTGCGGCAAGGGCGCGTTCGAGCGGCAGACCGGATACGAGAAGCCCGGCGAGCTGGCGCGTGAAAAGTGCAAGTTCCTGGGGACCAAGCAGCCGCCGCCTGAAACGCCGCACCCGGCTTGATGCCGCTTCGGGGATGATCGCATCGACCTCAATGGGGATCAGACCGCGTGCGCGGAGCATGCCGCGCGCGCCGCGCGCGCTGTCGGCTTCCAGCACTCCGCGCTGCTCGACCGCAGTGGCATCCAGGGCGATGAATCGGTACGCAGGCATGGGCGATTAACGGTGCCGTGGGCCAGCAGGCCGGGAAGACCGGGGCATCACTCTCGTGTCACCCTCATCAATTCGGCCAAAGAGGTCTCGCCCGCGTGCACCCAGCGCATGCCATCGTCGCGCATGTTGCGCATGCCGGTCAAACCGGCCAACCTTCGCAGCTCGGCTTCGCTGGCGCGCTCGTGCACCGCGGCACGGATGGCGTCGTTGGCCACCAGAAGCTCGAACACGCCGGTGCGGCCCGTATAGCCCGTGTGGTTGCACGCTTCGCATCCGACTGGCTCGTAGGTTTTGCCATCGGCCGCGGGGCGCTTGCAGGCAGGGCACAACCGCCGTACGAGGCGCTGGGCCAGCGCGCCCAGGAGGGATGACGCGAGCAGGAAAGGCTCGACCCCCATGTCGATGAGGCGCGTGACCGCTGAGGGGGAATCGTTGGTGTGTAGCGTGGCCAGAACCAAGTGGCCGGTGAGTGATGCCTGGATGGCGATCTGAGCGGTCTCGAAATCGCGGATTTCGCCAATCATCACGACATCAGGGTCCTGGCGCAAGATCGCGCGAAGGGCGCGTGCGAAGGTCAGATCGATGCGTGGGTTGACCTGTGTCTGGCCGATGCCGGGCAGGTCGTATTCAATGGGGTCTTCCACCGTCATGATGTTGGTGGTTGCAGCGTCCAGGCGCGCTAGCGTCGAATACAGCGTGGTGGTCTTGCCGCTACCGGTGGGTCCGGTCACCAGAAGCAGGCCGTGCGGGTGGTGCACCAGCGCATCAAACTGACCCAGCATGTCTTCTGCCATCCCCACGACGCGCAGGTCGAGCTTGGCCGCCGACTTGTCCAGAAGTCGCATGACTGCCCGTTCGCCGTGCGCACAGGGTAAGGTGGACACCCGCACATCCAGCGCACGTCCACCGATGCGCAAGGAGATGCGCCCATCCTGTGGCATGCGCTTTTCGGCGATGTCGAGCTGGGCCAGGATCTTCACGCGTGAGATGAGCGCACCGTGCAGTGCCTTGTTGGGGCGGACGACGTCGCGCAAGGTGCCGTCCACGCGGAAGCGCACCACCGAACTCTGCTCGTAGGGCTCGATATGGATGTCGCTGGCGCCATCACGCGCGGCCTGTGTGAACAGCACGTTGAGCATGCGGATGATGGGCGCGTCATCCGCGGTCTCCAGCAGGTCCTCCACAGCTGGCAGGTCCTGCATGAGGCGCGACAGATCAACATCGCCTTCGACCTCGCTGACCACCTCGGCAGCGCTGCCATCGCGCGCCGCGTAGGCGGCGCCGATGCGCTGCTGGAGTTCCGCGGCCGTGATGCGCTCAAGCGCCTGGACCGCATGCGCGCGCTGCACCTCAGCTAGGCCTGCGGCGCGCGTGGCCTCACTCACCCAGAGCTTGAGCCGGGGGCCATCCTGCTCGGCGAGCAGCGACTGATCCCGGCAAAACGCATAAGGCAGTGGATAACGCGAAGACACCGCTTTGACCCCTCAGTACTGTGGCGGCGCGGCAGTGCCACGATCGGCGCCGGAAGGTGACGCGCTCGGCTTGCCCAACTGCACCAGAAGGTGCGTGCCTTCGATGGCCGTGGTGTATGGAGACGGACTGCGCAGATTGAGGATCACGCGCGAGCGGCCCTGCGCTTCCACGACTTTGGCCGAGCGCAAGTCGCCTTGTTCAAGGCTGATTGCATTGCGCCCCAGGCCGGAGACCACGCCGGGAAAGTCCAGCACGATGCTCGCAGGCTGGTCGATGGTGAAGCCTGCGGGGGCCGCCGGCAGGGGTTGGGCGAAGTCGAGTTGCACGGTGACCAGGCCAGCACGCGTGCTGGCCTGCACCGATCGCAGCACATTTGCGCCCTGGGCAGGAGCCTGGCTGGTCGCGGGCTGGAAGACCGCAGGGGATTGGCTTGCCATCGGGCCGGCTGCCGCCGGCGCCGTGCTTGCCCCCGGCGCCGCGGTGATTTCGGGCAGGATGGGCCCAGGCAAGTCGGGCATACCCAGCTGCCACGGCAATTGACTCTGGGTCTGCAGATTCTGCATGTGGTCGTAGCGGCGCTGGCTGATGGAGTTGCCTTCGCCTTCTGTGCGCACGATGATGGGTCGCAGGAACACCATCAGGTCGGTCTTCTGCATTTGGCGCGAGTTGGATCGAAACAGCGCACCCAGGCCCGGGATGTCACCCAAACCGGGAATCTTGCTGTTGTTCTCGCTGACATTGTCTTGCATCAGGCCGCCAAGCACGATCGTCTGGCCATCGTTGACCAGCACGGCGGTCTGGATCGATCGCTTATTGGTGATGATCCCCGCCGAATTGGTGGTGCTGGCGATACTCGACACCTCTTGGTAAACATCCATCTTGATCGTGTCGCCGGCCGTGATCTGGGGGCGCACCTTCAGCGTCAGCCCCACGTCCTTGCGCTCGACGGTTTGAAAGGGCGTGACCGTGGCGGTCGACCCCGTCTGGGCGTATTGGCCGGTGATGAACGGCACGTTCTGGCCCACGACGATCTTGGCATCCTCGTTGTCAAGCGTCATCAGGTTTGGAGCTGACAGGATGTTGGCTCCATCGTGGGTTTGCAGGAAATTGGCCAGCAGTCCAAGCGTCGCCAAGCCCGCCACGTTGTGCAGCACGCCGATGTTCAGGCCGTTGGGGATGGCAAGCGTCCCATTGGCAATGGCCGTGCCGGCAGCCGTTCCCCCTGCGGAGATGCCTGCTTGCAGGTTGATGATGTTGGAGCCACCGGTGCCGAAGTTGCTGCCCCCATAGATGGCATTCTGATTGCCCGAGCTGCCTGCGAGGGCTTGCCACTGAATGCCCAGTTGCGCGGCCTTGTTGGCGTCCACCTCGGCAATGAGGGCCTCGACGTACACCTGGGCACGGCGCACGTCGAGCTGCTGAATAACGCCGCGAAGCTGCTGGTACACAGGCTGCGGCGCATTGATGATGAGCGCATTCAGGGCCGTGTCGGCGTGCACCGACCCCCCCTCGGGAAGGGTGACGGTCTCACTGCCCTGCAGTTGCGCGAACTCTGGCGCTTGTCCCAGCCCAGGGCTGGTGGCACTGCTGCCGCTGCTCATGCCCTGCTGGGGCGAGGCAGAGCTGTTTTGGCTGATCGTTTGTTGGCTGCTGCGGCCGCTTCGTCCTCCACTCGCGGAGCCCAAGCTGCCGCCGGTTGCAGCCAGCACGCCGCGCAGAGTGCGGGCCAGGTCGGCAGCGTTGGCGTTATGCAGATAGACCACATGAATGTTGTCCGTGTCATCCGGTCGATCGAGCTTTTTGACCATCTGCTCGATCTGCATGAGTTGCGCACCATTGGCCGCGCGGATGATGAGCGCATTGCTGCTGCTCTCTGGCAGCACCACCGCGCGCATGCCGTTCGCGCTCGTCACTGCAGCCGGTGCACCCGGCGCGCCTGGCGTCGAACCGGCCTGCATGTCGATGAGCTTTTGCAGCGTGGGCGCCAGCTCCGAGGCCACCGCGTAGCGCAACGGCACGACGTCCACCTCACTGCCCGTGGGTACGTCCAAGCCTGCAATGATGCGCGCCAGACGTTTCATGTTGTCCGCATAATCGGTGATGACCAGCGCATTGCTGCCGGGATCCACATTGATGGTGTTGTTGGGCGAGATCAGTGGTCGCAGCACGGGCAGCAGGTTGTTGGCCCCCTGGTTGCGCAACTGAAAGATTTGCGTCACCACCTGGTCGCCGCGCCCGGGAATGGCTCCCAAAGTGTTACCCACGCCCACGGGCGTGGTCTGCAAGCGCGCATCAGCCTCCGGCACGACCTTGAATACACCCTCGTGCTCCACGACCGCGTAGCCAGCCAGACGCAACTGTGTCAGGAGCGCGAGATACACCTGCTGGGGGGACACCGGTTTTTCGAACTGCAGCGTGATCTGCCCCTTCACGCGCGGATCGACAATGAAATTGCGGCCGGTCGCCGCAGCGACCGCTTGCACGGCGCTGGCGATGTCGGCGTTCACCAGATTGATGGTCATCGGTTTCTGGATGGCTGCCGCCCGTTCCGATCGGGGCGGCGCGGCCCAGGCTGGCGGGGGCAATAACCCGGCCAGGGCCAGCAGCAGCGCTGGGAGAGCGCGGCGGGGGAGGCGTTTGGGCTTCGAGTCGAGTGGTACGCGCTTCGTGCTCATGGCTGGGTTCGGGCTTGATGCAAAGGCGTCGGTGAAGGGCCAAGCGTGGTGGATTCGGGGCGGCACAAGGAAAAGGCTTCCAGATTACAACGCAATGCGCACCTTGTCGCCTTCACGCTGCCCCAGCAAGCTCAGCAGGTTGGCCAAGGCCTGTTCCTGACCGGGTGCGGCCTTGGCCGAGCCGGCGAACTGCAACTGTCGTCCATTCCACACCCCCGTACCCATCAGGAGCAAGGGGCCAGCGAGCGTGGATAGCGCAATCTTGGCGTTCGCACCGTCGCCATCGACTTGCAGATGGTAGGTGCCCAAGGGGGCCACAGTGGTCAGGCGCGATGTCATGTCGGCAGCGTCCACCTGCACACGCCCATCCAGACGCAGGCGGCCCGCAGAAGATTCCAGACGGGTCTGTTGCAAGGCCAAACCGACACGCCCTTGCAGAGCCAGCGTATTCCACGGGGTGCCCAAGCCCTCGAGCACAGCAGCTGGAAACTGCGTCTGCCAGTTCGCGGGATTCCGCTGCCGCACTGTCCAGCCTGCAATGTTGGCTTGGGCCGACAGCACCAGAGGTTTGGCGGCCAAATCCGGCCAATCCAGGGTGATGCCCAGCGCCCCGTGCCAGATGCCGGAAAGGGCGATGTGCCAATACAGTCGCCCCGGAGCCAGCGTGGCGCCACGACTTTGCGAGCCTCCAGACAGAACGAATTGAGCCGAGCCGACGCGCCAGGTGCCTTGCGCGTCGGCGAGCAGAACACGCTGTTGCGTCACGGCTGCCACAGCTCCAGCCAGCCAGCTTGCCGGAGCAAAGGCCACAAGCGCCCACAGCATGCCCGCGAGGGCGCTCAGCCATAGCGGCCAGCGCGATGCGGGCGCAAGGCGACGCGGGTAGCGGCTCATGGTGATGCGCGGCCGGCCTGCAACGGCGGGCAACGTCTGCGGGCGCGCATCAGGATCCGCCTGCGCTTTGCTGTTGGGAGAGCTGCACATGCCCCGCCATCAGTCCATCCCCACCGCGAACAAGTTGCGCCTGCGCAAGGGTTGCGCCCCAGTCGCGCCGCGCGGCCTGCGCGAGCTCGAGCACGGTCTGCGGTTTCATGCTCTTGACATCCAGCGTGACGCTTCCCGGCAACACGGTGATCTGCGCCTGAGCTTGTGGGTCATGCTCGTGCACCCAGTCGCTCAGGGCGCGGCGCAGGTCACCGGCCTTGGCCGCGACGGCTGGGGCCGCAGCCAGGGTTGCCAGGTCCTGAGCCTGTGCCTGGGCTTCGCGCAGCGTGGTTTGCAGTTGTGCGATCTCGCCGGGAGCTGTTCCCAACGTGTGCAGGGCCGGGCGCAGCAGCGCCAGCCACAAAACGGCCAGACCCACCACGGCTGTAGCGATGAACACCAGGCGCTGCTCGCGCGCCGAAACGGCGCTCCAGCGTGATCGCCAGGCTGCGGCGACTCCAGGCAGTTTTCGCGTCTTCGGGATGCTGGCCATCAGCCCGGCGCTCCGATGGTGAGCCGCCCGCCATCCGCCTTGCACGTCAGGCCGAGCACTGCGCAACGAGCCTGAGCGGCCGAGGCAAGGGTCGGGGTCACCCCAAGCTTGAGCTGGCCGGGGGTGTACTCCAGCTTTCCAATGGACGCATCGGACGGCAGCACTTGAGCTGCGGCGCCCATCAGGACCTCGATGCTGGTGCTGGCGGGCTTACCGGCACGCAATCGCGCCGTGTCCAGGGCGCGTTGCATTTGTAGGCGGGCATCCAGAATGGCCGGGGACCCCGGCAGCGCTTGGCTGACCACGGTCTGGACTTGGTTTTGGAGTGCGCTGCGCTCGTGGCGCAGTTTCATGGCGTAGAGATTGAGCCCTCCGATCTGCACCAGTGCGAGTGCTGCGGCGACAAGACTTGCGCGGCGCCACGCCGGCGTTGCGAGTTGGCGCGCCAAGCCGGCTGCGCCGCGTTGCATCGCTGCCTGTGGCGCCAGGTCGAACTGGCGCAGATTCCACGCCGACTCCACAGCGCGCGCGAGCCCTTGTTCCGGCGTCAACGGCACTTTGTCGACACCGGATCCAAACCAGCGCGTGACAGTCTCCTGTAGGGCGGCCTCGGCCAGCACCCGGGCGGGGGAAGGCAGGAGCGCAGGCTGCACAGCGTCTTTGGGAAGATGCATCCAAGCGGCCTCCCCCTCGACATCGCGCCACAGCAGCCGTATTCCCTCAGGCGCCGCCTGCAGCCAAGCCTCGCCGGGGGCAAGCAAGGCGGGCTCGGGCACGATCGCGGCGGGTTCGCGCCCAGCCTGGGTCAAGCTCTGGATGGCGGCGGCCAGCGGTTCGCGTGAGCAGGCGCAAGCCAATCGCACGCTGCCATCCGCTTCGCGTGGGCCTGCAGCGAGATGTTGTGCAGCGGGGTCGGCGAGCAATCGATCCTCAAGTGCGCCGGCCAGAGCGGCACGCAGGCGCGCGGGCGGCACGGCGGGCATCTGCAAGGCCAGCAGTGTGAGTTGTTCGGCCGGCCACACGCCGACCACGCGTTGCGCGCGTGGAAGCAGCGCAGGCTGCGCCTGGCCGCTGTCCGACGCCTGTCCCTTGGCGTCGACCAGGACATAGTCCAGCGCGGTGTGCATGCTGCCGGGGGCAAGGCGGATGACGAGGGTACTCATGCGTGGGGATTGTAGGGACGGGGTGCTGCGTTCGTGCTCGCTTGACATCCACCCCGACCTTCGCCTGAGGCCACCGCTTGCGCGGGAAGGACGGGGATTCCTGCGGCGCTAGGCATGCGTGACCTCGTGCGCAGTCGCTTCGGTGGGTTCCTGCTTCATCGAGGGGCCTGAATGCGCCACCTCTCCACGGGCTGCAACGCGGTGTCCCCGCGCCAAAATATTCATCGCGCCGACAAGGTCGGCGTGATTCGTATAGCCACACGCCACGCGCTTGAAATGCGCCTGCGTGCGGCGATTGTCGGCCGCGATGTGGCCACAGCATGGACAGGTGCGGCTCGTGTTGTGCGGCGGCGCCGCAACGAGCCAGCCTCCGCTCCACTGGAGCTTGTAGTCCAGTTGCCTGCGAAACTCGGCCCAGCCCTGGTCCAGGATCGACGTGTTCAGGGCGCTCTTGGCCCGGACATTCGTGCCCGGCGTCTCGGCCGTGCCTCTGCTCGACTTGGACATGTTCCGAAC
>JABBOE010000011.1 GCA_019351955.1 Pseudomonadota bacterium | reverse complement strand
TTCTCTTAATAATGAAGCCCTTCTGCGCGCCAAGCTCGACAACCAGAATCAAGAGTAAGCTTGCTTCAAGCAATCGCCCGCAGGTCAAAAGCCTAGCGGGCGTTTTTTTGAACGACGCGCACGTGGTATCGAGCCTCGCAATCAACACGCGGGGCATATCTTGACCCTTTTCCCGAGCATACCCATGACCCGTTCCGATCTGGTGGATTTGCTTGCTGAGCGCTTCGCCCAGCTGACCCATCGTGACGCAGAGCTCGCCGTGAAAACCATCCTTGACGCCCTCTCGGAGGCACTGGAGAGCGGTCATCGCGTAGAAATTCGCGGTTTCGGCAGTTTTTCCGTCAGCCACCGCCCCGCTCGCATCGGACGCAATCCGCGCTCCGGTGAACAGGTCGTCGTGCCCGAGAAGCGGATGCCACATTTCAAGCCAGGAAAATCTTTGCGGCTTCTTGTTGACCAGGGCACAGATGGCACTTTCGACTCCCCCTTAGATGCGGCTTCGTGATCCTGGCACGTGCTTGAGGCCCACTCACACAAGTGCCAAATGAACGTGGACCTTTTGCTGGCACTTAGCACCCCAAGTCTGGGCACTGAGGCAAGGGCGATTGCCAGCCTAGAATGATCCTCCAGGTGACCCAACCTTAACGCCCCATGCGCGCCCTCAACTGGTTCATTCGCCTCATTCTGTTCATGCTGTTGTTCGGCCTGGCGCTGAACAACCTGGAACCCACGGTTCTGCATTTGCTGTTTGGTACCCAATGGAAGGCACCGTTATTCGTGCTGCTGCTGGCAGCATTCACCTTGGGCGCCGTACTGGGAGCCTTGGCAATGTTGCCCGGCTGGATGCGCAATCGCCGCATGCGCACATGGCGGACAGGGAAGCGAAAGGCCGAGCAAGCGGTCGATGAACCTGCGCGCTCTGCACCAACCGTGATCGACGGAACGCCCGATGGAGTTTGAACTGTGGTGGCTGCTCGCGCTGCCCATCACGTTTGCGCTCGGGTGGCTGGCTTCGCGGCTGGACTTGCAGCAATGGAGGCGCGAAGGTGAAATCCGACGTGATGCACCCGTCGCGTACTTCCGAGGTCTAAATTTTCTGCTTAGCGAGCAGCAGGACAAAGCGATTGACGCCTTCATCGAGGCCGTCACAGCAGATCCCAACACGGTTGATTTGCATTTTGCCCTCGGCAATCTCTTTCGTCGGCGAGGTGAGTATGAGCGCGCAGTTCGGGTGCACCAGAACCTGCTGTCCCGCGCAGACCTTCCTGCCGCTGAGCGCCAGCGCGCGCAAGTTGCCTTGGCACAGGATTTTTTCAAGGCCGGCTTGCTCGACCGCGCTGAATCGGTTTACACGGCTCTGACGACGACGCCATACCAACCCGAGGCGCTGGCGGCCCTATTGCAAATTCACGAACGAACCAAGGAGTGGCCTCGAGCAATTGACATTGCCGGCCAACTCGAGCGGCTCGGTGCTGGCAGCTATGGGCGCCAGATCGCACACTATTGGTGCGAACGGGCGCTGCAGCACCAACAGGCCGGCGACTTGCCTGCCGCTCAGGACGCGCTCGATCGAGCGATGCAAGCTCAACCGCAAGCAGTACGCCCCTGGCAATTGCGTGCTGCCCTCGCTAGCCAGAGCCACGATCCGCAACGAGCGCTGGACAATCTTCGCCACATCGCGCAGATCCAACCCGACTTCACCGCCCTCGTCGCGCTCGAAATGGCGCGACTATTTCAGGAATTGGGTCAAGCCGAGGACGGTCGCGCTTGGCTGATCACTCAGCTGCAGGATTACCCCGCCATCGACCTGCTCGACGCCGTGCTGCAACTCGAAAATGACGCCAGCGAGCGCTACCACCTTGCGCTGGGCTATCTGCAAACCCATCAAAGTCTCTTGGCTGCAAGGCGGATTCTCGA
This sequence comes from Pseudomonadota bacterium, assembly GCA_019351955.1. Lineage (GTDB taxonomy): Bacteria > Pseudomonadota > Gammaproteobacteria > Burkholderiales > Burkholderiaceae_C > Thiomonas_A. The sequence goes on along the minus strand of JABBOE010000011.1, from coordinate 44,175 downwards.
CCAAGCCAGCAGCCCTATTTCACCCGAGCCGGCCCGCTTGGCACTGGCCCAAGCGCTGGATGGCGCCATGAAAAGCCGGCAGCGCTATCGCTGCGCCGCATGCGGTTTCGAGGCTCGGAATTACACGTGGCATTGCCCTGCCTGCCAGGGTTGGGAGACCTACCCACCCCGCCGTACCGAAGAACTTCAACTCATCGCACCATGACTCCTGAACAGCTTGCCAAGGCACGCGTGCTCGTCGTCGGGGACGTCATGCTCGACCGCTACTGGTTCAGTGCGGTCGAGCGTATTTCGCCAGAGGCACCGGTGCCAGTGGCGCTGGTGCAGCGCGAACAAGACCGCATGGGTGGCGCAGCGAACGTCGCGCTAAATGCCGCCACGCTGGGCGCTCAAACAACGTTGCTGAGCGTCGTAGGGGCTGATGACGCCGGGCGGCGTCTGGCGCATCTGGTAACGGATTCACCCATTCGCAGCGCACTGCGACAGGTGGTCGGCCTGCAGACAACAATGAAACTGCGTGTAATTTCCCGTCAGCAGCAGCTCATTCGCATGGACTTCGAGTCCACCCCAGACCATGAAGTTCTGCTCGACCTGATGGACCGCTTCGAGCAGGAACTGGACATGCACAATGTGGTGCTGCTGTCAGACTATGGCAAGGGAGGATTGACGCACGTGGTGCGCATGATCGAACTCGCGAAGCGCCGGGGGCTGCCTGTCCTCGTCGACCCCAAGGGACGCGACTATTCGCGTTATAAGGGTGCGACACTCATTACCCCGAATCGCGCCGAATTCACCTTGGCCGCTGGCGACTGGCACAGCGAAGCTGAGCTACAGCAACGCGCTGATGCCCTGCGAGCAGCTCTGGACTTGCAGGCCGTGCTCGTGACCCGCGCCGAGGATGGCATGAGCCTGTTCACGGCGGGCGCCCCCGTGCATGTCGCTGCGCAAGCCAAAGAGGTGTTTGACGTCTCTGGCGCCGGCGACACTGTCATCGCAACGCTAGCGGTCATGTTGGGCGCTGGCAGCACCTTGGAAGATGCTGTGCGCACGGCCAACCGTGCAGCGGGCATCGTCGTGGGCAAGCTGGGAACGGCTTGCTGCAGTCCCGCAGAACTTTGGCCCGGAACCTGATTCCCGGAGATCGCCATGTCGACACGTACCATTGTTACCGGCGCCGCCGGCTTTATTGGCAGCAACATTGTTCGAGGCCTAAATGCCCGAGGGATCACCGACATCATTGCGGTCGACAACCTTACGCAGGCCGACAAGTTTCACAACCTGGTTGGATTGCAGATCAGCGACTACATCGACAAAAACTCTTTCTATGAGGAGTTCCGTCGCGGACGCTATGGCCACGTGCAAGCCGTGTTCCACGAAGGTGCCTGCTCTGACACGATGGAGCACGATGGCCGCTACATGCTCGAAAACAATTATGCGACAAGCCGCGCTCTGCTCGACACCTGCCTCGCTCAGGGCACGCGCTTGCTATATGCCTCCAGCGCAGCAACCTACGGAGCCTCCTCGAGCTTTGCAGAGCAGCCCCAGTTCGAGCAGCCCCTTAACGTCTACGGTTATTCCAAACTGCTTTTCGACCACGTCGTGCGTCGTGCCCTGCCGGCGGCGCGCAGTCAGGTTGCGGGCTTTCGCTATTTCAACGTCTATGGCCCTGGGGAGGCGCACAAGGGGCGGATGGCATCGGTGGCGTTGCATCACTTCAACCAGTACCGCACGGAAGGCAAAGTCAAATTGTTCGGCGCCTATGGCGGCTACGGGCCTGGCCAACAGATGCGCGACTTTGTGTACATCGACGACGTCGTCGCCGTGAACCTGTGGTTTTTTGACCACCCCGAAAGCAGCGGGGTATTCAACCTCGGCAGCGGCCGCGCCCAGCCCTTTAACGACGTGGCCGATGCCGTGATCAACACTATGCGTATTGCGCACGGCCTCAGCGTGCTCAGCCCGCAGCAAATGGTGGCCGACCGCCTCATCGAGTATGTCGAGTTCCCGGCGGCGCTTGTCGGCAAATACCAATGCTTCACCGAGGCCAGTCTGCACAACCTGCGCAATGCTGGCTGCGACCATCTGTTCGCAGATGTCGCCACGGGCGTTCGGAGCTATGTGCAGCGGCTTTTGCAGGACCATAGCCAACGAATCTGAACGTGCTGGCACGCCTCGTGGCTTCATTCTTGCGCGGTGAACAAGGTGGCGACTACTCGCTCAGATTTTGACCTGCCTGCGCATCATTGCAAGTACCTCCCGCAATCATCAGGTGGACAGCCGGCCTTGCGCCGAACGGACATTCAGCCATGGCGCCAAAGCCAAGCTGCACCCCGCACCCCAGACGAGTCTCCGTGTAGAGCTGGCACCAGGCGCGTGCGGACAACGTCGGAGAACACCCACCTACCCCAGCGCCGTGGAACTTCCGCGTAGAGCTCGGTGACATTGCTCATGCCACCCCCAAGCACGATGATTTCAGGGTCGAGGAGATTGATTACGTGCGCCAAAGCCCGAGCCAAGCGGTCGCAGTAGCGGATCACGCTGGCCCGTGCGACAGCATCGCCCGCCCGCATGGCCCCCACGATAAGTGGAGCAGCAAGTTGTTCCCCCGAGTGGGCGGCGTAATCCATGGCGAGGCCGTGGCCGGATAGCCATGTTTCGATGCAACCCTCTTGTCCACACCAACAGCTGGGGCCGGGCAACTCGCGCCACGCCGCAGCCAATCGCGGCCACGGCAGCGGGTTGTGGCCCCACTCCCCAGCAATGGCATTGGCGCCCAACCACTCACGCCCATCCACTGCAATTCCTGCACCGACTCCCGTGCCCAAAATCACGCTGACCACCATGCTCGCCCCTTGCCCTGCGCCATCGACTGCCTCACTCACGGCTAAACAGTTGGCGTCGTTGCGCACGCGCACTCGACGATTGAGCAAGTACTCTAGGTCGTGCACGAATGGTTTGCCGTTAAGCACGGTGGAGTTGGCATTGCGGACCAACCCGCTCACGGGCGAAACCGAGCCTGGGATTCCAACGCCCACCGGCAGATTGTTGGACCGCCCGCCTAAATCCAATGCAAGTTCAGCCTGCCTCACCAGTTCGGCGATTGCAGCCAACGTATTGAGGTAGTCGCCCCGCGGCGTCGGAAGCCGCCGCCGCCAAATGACGCTGCCAACGACATCGAGTGCCGCACATTCAATCTTGGTGCCACCGAGATCAATGCCCAGCAGGATGTCGTCTTTCATCGAAACTCAAGATTTGAGCCAGCTGACCAACCCAAGCAAACCAGCTTCATCAATGATTGGCACGCCCAACTCCTGCGCTTTTGCCAGCTTGCTGCCCGCCTCAGCCCCCGCCACGACATAATTGGTCCTTTTTGAAACCGAGCCTGCCACTTTCCCGCCGCCGGCTTCGATCCGCGCTTTCGCCTCGTCGCGCGTTAGGTTGGGCAAGGCCCCAGTTAGCACAAACGTCATTCCAGCGAGCGGCTTGGAACCCTCGCGCTGGCTCCGCTGCTCGCTCCATTGCACACCGGCAGCACAAAGCTGCTCGACGACCTCCCTGTTGTGCGGCTGCTCGAAAAAGGTATGGATGCTCTGCGCGACGGTCGGGCCGACGTCGTCCACTTGGCAAAGTTCCTCCACGCTCGCGCTCATGATGGCATCCAGGCTGCAGAAATGCCGCGCCAAATCTTTGGCTGTCGCCTCGCCGACATGGCGGATGCCCAAGGCATAAATGAAGCGGGCCAGCGTCGTGTGTTTGCTGCCCTCAATGGCAGCGACCAAATTGGAAGCGCTCTTGTTAGCCATGCGCTCAAGATTGGCAAGCTTGGCCACGCCGAGTCTGTATAGGTCGGGAAGGACGCGAACGATCCCGCCATCGACCAGTTGATCGACCAACTTCTCGCCCAAACCTTCGATATCGATTGCTCGCCTGCTGGCAAAATGCAAAAGTGCCTGCTTGCGCTGCTCTGGGCAGTACAAGCCGCCGATGCATCGCCAATCAACCTCACCTTCCTCGCGAACAATGGCTGAACCGCACACTGGACACTTTCCACTCAGCCATGCCCACATGGCAAACGGGGAGCTAACTTCAGACGTGCGGCGTTCCAGCACCACCCCCACAACTTCGGGGATCACATCGCCTGCCCTGCGCACAATCACGGTGTCGCCGACGCGCACATCTTTGCGCCGTATTTCATCTTCGTTGTGGAGCGTCGCGTTAGTCACGGTCACGCCACCGACGAACACAGGCTCAAGCCTTGCCACCGGCGTGAGCTTACCAGTGCGGCCGACCTGTACGTCGATAGCCAGCACCCGGGTCGCACGCTCTTGTGCTGGGTACTTGTGGGCCACCGCCCACACCGGCTCGCGGTTACGAAAACCGAGGCGTTCTTGCAGCGCAAGGCTGTCGACCTTGTACACCACTCCGTCGATATCAAAAGGCAGTTGGTCACGCAGAGCAGCAATCCGAGCGTGAAAGTCGATCAGTGTTTCCGGCCCTGGACCATGGACGCATTGACGCGCCACCGGAAGTCCGAGTTCCGCAAAAGCGTCAAGCATCCCATGCTGGCTATCAGGCTGGCCAGCCCAGCCGAGAATCTCCCCCCATCCGTAGGCGTAAAAGGCCAGGGGCCGCTGCGCTGCAATATTGGGGTCGAGTTGGCGAATGCTGCCCGCCGCACCATTGCGCGGATTGACAAGCGTTGGCAGGCCACGCGCACGCTGACGCTCGTTGTAGTGCTCAAAATCAGCGCGCTTCATCACCACCTCGCCTCGCACCTCCATGACTGCTGGCGGATGGGCGCCAGCAAGGCGCAGGGGCAAACTGCGAATGGTGCGGAGATTTTGTGTGACGTCTTCGCCGGTCTCACCATCACCCCGAGTTGCGCCTCGCACCAGTATGCCGTCTTCATATCGCAGACTGATGGCCAGTCCATCGAACTTGAGCTCAGCTTCGTACGCAACCGGCGGATCGTCCGGGCCCAACCCAAGCTTGGCGCGAACGCGCTGGTCGAAGGCGATCGCGCCTGCAGGCGTGGTGTCCGTTTCAGTCTGAATGGACAACATCGGCACCCTGTGGCGAACCGGGGCGAATGCGGTCAGTGCCCGGCCTCCAACGCGCTGCGTCGGCGAATCGGGTGTGCGCAACTCGGGGTGTGCGACCTCAAGTTGCTTCAGTTCCTGAAACAGCGCGTCGTAGTCGGCATCGGCAACGAGCGGAGCGTCGAATTGGTAATAGGCACGGTCATAGCGCGCGATCTGCTCGCGCAGGATCGCTGCACGGGCTGCCGCCGCAGCATCAGTTGAGTCAGTCCGCATGGCGCGAGACGCTAGTGAGAAGCCAGCCAAGAATAGGGGCGAAGCAGGTTTACCTTCTAACTGAAGAGGCGCTGTGTGGTGAGCGTTCCCGCTTGCAGACCACGCTCATCGAGTGCGGCATAGAGCTGCGTCAGCTGCTGCTCGATCTGGTCCAATGCCCCTGGTGAAAGGGGTGCGCCGTTGTCATCCACCTGTCTTGCATCCAGTCCCTGCGCAAGCCGGCGGGCCGCATCACGCATGCGTGCGAACGGCTGCAGTGCTTGGGGAACTTGGGGCACATCAAGCAAAAGGGTCGCTCGGCTCACCGGCATTTCTGGATTCTCCGCGAAGTCCGCCATACTGTCGTAGTGGAGCTGCACCAAAGGAATCAGCCTACCCACATCAGAACCATCGGCTACAGCTGCCGCCGGGAGCTGCTCCACGAGCGCTAATCTGCCTGCCGCCAGCGATGTATTAAACCCCACGGCTTGCGCTTGCTGCCGCAGGTAGTCAACCCCCCAGGCCACACCATGGGCCTGCAAATTGATGGATAGCTGAGCGTCATTCGCTGCTGCAAACGCGTCAAGATCCCGAGCCTGCTCCAACACGTCTGGCATGTCCGGTAGGTCTGGCGACGAACCGAGAGCCTCACCGAGCGCGTGACATTTCGTGACAAACTCTGAGTATTCGATCGCGTTGAGCGCTCCGCTGCGGCTGGCCAACTGCACACCGGCTTGTAGTTCCGCGTAGCGTTCAGAGGGTTGAAGTGTCTCCCACAAACCCGATTGCGCATTGCGCCCCTCGAACAGTAGAGGCTTGGTGCCGACACGCGCGATGCGCGGCATGCGCGACAGCAAAGACTCGCCAGGCACTGGCTGCTCGAACATGAAACTGGCGATGGCATCGATAAGCGGATCGATACGCAGCGCTGCTGGCCGCAGGCGGACGGGCTCTGCAGATGCGAGTTGTGGCTCGAGGTACTGCGGCTCATCATCCAGTCCCGGCTCCCGCTGCACATCGCGGCCGGCAGCAGTGCCCGACTCGTCGACCATGAACGGGCCCGCGCCCTCGGCTCGGGGCCGACGCCGCCTCAGCTGCCAGGATTGCCAGACATTGAATGCCACGACAGCAGCAATGATCAGCGCACCCACTACCAGCAAGGCCTGCTGCAATTGACCCATGGATATCGTCCTCGTTCGTCTTGTAGCGTGTTGTCGGGTGGGCCGATAGAGCTCCGCACCACCAACGTCTCGGTGCAGCCTGTACGTTTAGGCTGCAGCTTCGGCCAATTGCGTCGCCGTATCCATGTCCACTGCAACCAAGCGGGAAACACCTTGCTCCTGCATCGTGACACCCACGAGCTGTTCTGCCATTTCCATTGCAATCTTATTGTGTGAGATGAACAGGAACTGCGTCGCTCCCGACATGGCTTCTACAAGCTTGGCAAAGCGTTCGGTGTTAGCGTCATCCAGCGGAGCGTCCACCTCATCGAGAATGCAAAATGGCGCCGGGTTAAGGTGAAAGATACCGAAGACTAGCGCAATTGCAACCAGCGCCTTCTCACCACCGGACAGCAAATGGATGGTGCTGTTGCGCTTGCCAGGTGGCTGCGCCATGACCTGTACGCCGGCATCCAGAATCTCATCACCGGTCATGATGAGGCGCGCCGCACCGCCCCCGAAAAGCTCCGGAAACACGCGGCCGAAGTGTGTATTGACCTGGTCGAAAGTCTGGCGGAGTTGCTCGCGTGTTTCGGCGTCAATCTTGTGGATGGCGTCTTCGAGCGTCCTCGCGGCTTGCTCTAAGTCAGCAAGCTGCGCATCGAGAAACTCCTTGCGCTCGCGCGCGTGGCCGAGCTCGTCGAGCGCGGCAAGGTTGACCGCGCCGAGCGCAGCGATCTCGCGATGCAGGCGTTGCGTTTCGCGCCCAAGCTCCTCAGGCTTGCAGTCCGACGGCAAGCGCGCCGCAAGCTGCTCCACTTCAACCTGCGCATCAGCCAGCATCTGGCGGTACTGCTCTGCCTGCAACCTGGCCTCCTGCTCCTCCAGTTGTCGAGCCGTGATGGCGCCGCGCAGCGGCTCAGCTTCGCGCTCCAAATGCACCCGTGACTCTTCCAGCGCGCGCAAACGCGCGCCCAATTCGTCGTGTTCAGCACGTCGACTGGCCAAATGCTCTTGACTACGCTGCTGAGCCGTAAGCGCATCCTGAAGGCCTGCACGGGCCGTGGCATCGCTTAGGCGTGTCAACTCCTCGTCGACCGCTTGCAATCGCGCGGCCAGTTCAGCGAGCTGTTGCTTCGCGGTCTCCGCCATTCTGGCAGAGTCACTTCGACGCTGCTCCAGGCTGCGTATCGCATACAGGGCCTCAGCCTGGGTCTGCTCCAGCGCTCTCAGGCTGGAGCGCGCCGCGGCCAACCCAGCTTGCTCACGTAGCACATCACCGTCCACGTCCGCTTGGGCCTGCTGGCACTGCGCGAGATCGGCGTCGAGCTGTTCAAAACGAGCTTCGCTCTCGGCCTGACTGGCCGCGAGCTCCTCGGCTTGCGCGTCCAACTCGCCAAGGTCAGCGTCCAACCGTTCAGCGCGGCTCACCGATTCCTGCTGCTGTTGTTGCAATTTGAGCCACTCCACCTGAACCGCGTGGAACTGATGGGTCAGGGTCTGCATGCGACGACTCTCCGTAGCCGTCTGCTCCTGGGCCTGGCTCCAGGCCGATTCCGCCTGAAATGCAGTGCTGCGCGTGTCGTCAGCGAGGATCTGCTGCGCCTTGACCTGGTGCTCCAAGTTGTCGATTTCCTGTGCTCTAGCCAACATGCCAGCCTGCTCGCTGTCCGCCGCATAAAGACTCACGCTGTGGCGACTCACAGCATGCCCCTCGCGGGTGACCAGCATTGCCCCGGCCGGCAGCCCCGTGCGGTACCGTATCGCCTGTTCGACCGATTCGGCAGTAAAGACCAAGGCCAGCCATTCGTCGAACACGGCACGCAACCCTGGGTCCACGTGGTTCAGCAGGCTCGCCAGTGGCTGCAGGCCACTGGCGTTCGACATGGGGCCGGCCCCCTGCGGTGCTGCAAAAAAAGTGAGTTTAGCCGGCGGCGGGTCGGCGGCGAATCCAGCCATGGCATCCAGGGAATGCACCTCAAGCGCGGCTAATCGCTCGCGCAGCGCGGCTTCAAGGGCGGTTTCCCATCCAGGCTCGATATGGATGCGCGTCCACAACCGCGCCATGCTCTCGAGTCCATGGCGCGCCAGCCACGGTTGAATGCGCCCCTGCGTCATCACCTTGTCCTGCAAGGCCTTGAGAGCGTGCACACGCGCGATGGTCGATGCGAGCGCGGAAGCGGTTTCCTGAGCGGCTGCTTGCCGCTCCTGGCGAATTTGCTGCAGAACGGGCAGTTGATCATGCAGTTCTTGTTGACGCGCCAGCGCTTCATCACGCTCGGCGGCCAACCTGCTTTGCTGCCGGCCGAGGTCGTCAAGGCGCAGGCTGTCGGGTTTGTGCAAGCTGTGACGTTCCGCCTGCAGCCGCTGCATCCGTTGCTCGATCTGCTGGAGCTGTTGGCCAAGGGCGCGCTGGCGCTCCGCCTCCGCTTGCAAACGCTGTTGTGCGGCGGCGGCCTGCAAGCGCTGCTCGGTTGCCTTGAATTGGGCGTCGGCCAGACGAGCCTCGAGCGCAGGAATTTGGTCCATCTGCTCGCTCACGCGCCCCTCGGCCTCGGCCTGCGCAAGCTCCGCGTCGGCCAACTCCGCCGTTGCCATCTCCGATTCCTGCAGCGCGTCCTGCTGACGTGCTTGCCATTGCGCTTGTTGGGACTGCAACTCGAGTTGGCCCCGCTGAGCTCGGTCGCGCGCGTCAACCACGTAGCGGATTTCGGCTTCAAGGCGCGCCACTTCGGCTTGGGCAGCATAAAGATTGGCCTGCGCGGTGCCCAGCGCGTCGCTCGCTGCATATTGTGCTTGGCGCAGCGCTTCAAGCTCAGCTTCGACAGCGCGCAATTGCGCCGTCTTTGCCTCGAGGGCATTCACCGCCAGGGTCGAATCCTGCGCGATGCGCTCCTGCCGATCCTGCGCTTCCCTCCAACGCAGCAACCACAGCCCGTGCTGGCTCGTTTCCAGTTGTTCCTGAAGCCTGCGGAAGTTCTGCGCGACGGCAGCTTGCTGTTCCAGCTTGTCGAGCTGGCTTTCCAGTTCACGCAGGATGTCATGGACTCGAAGCAGGTTTTCACGCGTGCCGAGGAGCCGATTTTCGGTTTCGCGCCGGCGTTCCTTGTATTTGGATACACCTGCTGCTTCTTCCAACATCACCCGCAATTCTTCGGGGCGCGATTCGATGATGCGCGTGATAGTGCCCTGCCCAATGATGGCGTAGGACCGAGCCCCTAATCCAGTGCCAAGAAAAATATCTTGGACGTCACGCCGGCGCACAAGTTGGTTATTGATGAAATAGCTAGACGTGCCGTCGCGCGTAAGCACCCGCTTGACGGCGATTTCCGTGTATTGACCGAAGCTCCCGGTGATGCGATGGTCACTGTTATCGAAGACCAACTCAACGCTGCAGCGCCCTGCTGGCTTGCGCGTGGTAGAGCCATTGAAAATGACATCCATCATCGATTCACCGCGCAGTTCCGAGGCCTTGGATTCCCCGAGCACCCAGCGCACAGCGTCGATGATGTTCGACTTGCCGCAACCGTTTGGGCCGACCACACCCACCCGCTGACCCGGCAACTGGAAGGCTATGGGGTCGGCGAAGGACTTGAATCCGGCTAGCTTGATCCAGGAAAGACGCACTGCGTTAACTATTTGATTTACAAAGAAAAATGGTCATTTATCAGACTTGCATTGGATGATAGCATCGACCCAATGGCGCCCCAGCCATCTCGGTCGATGCGACAGCGCCCGATAATGCAAATTTTCAGCGGCGTACCCGCCTCCACCATGAGCACCAAGCCCAGTAAACACCTGCAGACCTTCCCCAACCCTGCCCCTGAGCGCGATTTTCATATCCATATGCAGGTACCTGAATTCACCTGCCTGTGCCCTCTGACAGGCCAGCCGGATTTCGCACGCATCGTGCTGGACATCATCCCTGACAAAAAGTGCGTGGAACTCAAGAGCCTCAAACTGTATATGTGGAGTTACCGCAACGAGGGCGCCTTTCACGAGAAGGTGACCAACACGATTCTCGACGATGTCGTGGCGGCGATCGCACCGCGTTTCCTGCGTGTTACGGCCCAGTGGTATGTGCGCGGGGGCATCTACACAAATGTGGTTGTGGAACACCACAAGCGCGGTTGGAAACCCCGGCCGCGCGTAGACTTGGCCCACTTTGAGTTGGGGCAACCCGCGGTAGCGGGAAGCTAACGCAACACCAAACCCGGATCAGCTGGCACGGGGACTAGGCATTCTGAACAATGCGAAGAATCGCATCGCCACTGCTCACAAGAATACTTCCTTGCGGCCCCGGCGCCACACCATAGGGCGTGATGAGTGCCCCTGGCAAGGGGCCAAGTTCCACCTTGTCGAGTTGGCCCCTGCCAGCCAAGGTGGTCACGCTTCCATCCGGCGTGATGCGCCGCACCTTGTGGTTGCCGCCATCAGCCAGAATAACGTTCCCAGTTGCATCGACGCACAGTTGCTGGGGCTTGCGAAACAGCGCCGCTGCGCCCTGCCCATCGGCATCGCCACGCTGCACGGGGTTGCCGGCCAATGTCGAAACCTGACCTTGCGTGGTGATTTTTCGGACATCCTGGTTGAAAAACTCGCTCACATAGATCGTGCCATCAGGCGCCACCGCGATGCCCACAGGCGTATTGAACAGCGCCCTTTGCATTGAGCCATCGCGGTGGCCGTTCAAGCCTGGCTGGCCAGCCATCGTGCTCACCTTTCCCTCAGCCGTGACACGGCGAAGGGTGCTGTTATAGGCGTCCGCTACAAGCACGTCCCCTGTCTGTGGGTCTAGGGCGATTCCCACCGGATGATTAAACTGCGCCACCGTGCCGTGCCCGTCGGCATACCCCGGCTGTCCTGCCTGCCCGGCCAATGTGGATACGGTGCCGCCCCTGAGCAGACGGATTGTGTTGGCATAAGAATCCGCAATTACGATGGTACCGTCGGGGGCCACGGCCACGGCATCCGGCCCAACGAAACGTGCTTGGGAGGCTTGTCCATCTTTGCTGACGCGCTGCTCGGCACCGCCAGCGAGGGTCGTGACATCACCGGAAGCGGTGACACGGCGGATGAGGGCGTTGGCCGCATCCGCCACGATGATGTCACCATTTCGCGGATCCAACGCCAGGCCGCGCGGGTCGAAGAACGTTGCGCTACCGCCGCGCCCATCGATGTGGCCATGCAGGCCTATCTGGCCTGCAAACAGGCTCAGGACTCCACCACGTGGATTGGCGCGCGCGGATCGCGCAAAGGGCGTCGTCCCCAGCAACAGAAGACCGGCGGCGCATCGCAGACTCTGGCGGCGTGTGATTGGCATGAGTTCGTTTAAAGATGGTGCGTCCCTGACATTGAGACCGGAATGCTAATGCCTCACGTCATCCATACTTTTGTGCGTCAAGTTCATGCACCACGCCGATCCATCAAAGCGCGAGCGATGGTTCCCAGATCAACGTATTCAAGCTCTGCCCCGGCCGGCACGCCCCGCGCGAGTCGGGAGATGCGCAAATCCAGCGAACGCACAGTTTCGGCAATGACATGTGCGGTGGCCTCGCCCTCATTGGTGAAGTTGGTGGCCAAGATAATTTCCTCCACGTCGCCACCTTGCACGCGCTGCATCAGGAGATCCAACCCGATATCGTTGGGACCCATTCCATCAAGGGGACTGAGATGGCCCATCAACACGAAATACAGCCCGGCGTAAGTGAGCGTCTGCTCAACTGCAGCCTGGTCCGCCGGACTTTCCACAACGCAAAGTAGCCTCCGGTCGCGCCGCGGGTCGGAGCAAGTCGCACAAATCTCTTGCTCCGTGTAGGTGTTACACAGGCTGCAGCGACGGATCGCCGCCAGCGCCTGATCCAGGGACTCGGCCAAGCGCGCCGCGCCAGTGCGGTCATGCTGCAAGAGATGAAAGGCCATGCGAGCAGCCGATTTCGGCCCCACCCCAGGTAAGGCCCGCAATGCGTCGATAAGCGCGTCAAGCGCTGCAACGCGCGTAAGTTGGCCAGAGTTGCTCATGCAGGCACATTCAAAACGGCAATTTCATGCCAGGCGGCAATGGCATGCCCGCGGTTACCGCTGCCATCTTTTCCTGCGTGGTCGCCTCTGCTTTGCGCACGGCGTCATTGAAAGCAGCGGCGACCAAATCTTCGAGCATGTCCCGGTCTTCAGCCACCAGACTGGGGTCGATGCTCACCCGGCGCACGTTGTACTTGCAGGTCATTAAAACCTTCACCAGACCAGCGCCCGATTGGCCCTCGACCTCGATGTGACCAAGCTCTTCTTGCACGCGCTTCATGTTGTCCTGCATCTGTTGCGCTTGCTTCATCAGGCCTGAGAGTTGTCCTTTATTGAACATGGGAGTGTCCTCTTGAAGTATGAAAAAACGAGATCCTTGCGCCAGCTCAGCTGCCAGGGCTCAACGGGCGCACGGAGCCAGGCACGATCTGCGCGCCCAAGTCTTCGACCAGTTGGCGCACAAGCGGATCGTCCGCGATTGTTGCCTCAGCCTGCCGCTGACGCTGGCTACGGGCAGCCGCAGCGCGAAGGTGGGCACTGTCACACACCGGACCCACCTCGATTTGCAGGGTAATCGGGCGACCCAATGCATCGGCTAATGCAGCCTGTAATTTATCCAGCGAACCGGCGCGCGCGTACTGCTCACTGGGAACGCGTACGGTCCAGACGTCGCCCTCGGCCCTGACCCACTCGCTTTGCAGCGCCATACTCCGAGCCAGGGCAACGAGTTCAAGGCGGGCCGCCAGCGTGGGCCAATCGGCGTCAGGCCCTGGGAAGGCAGCCGTGACGGGTGCCAGTTCAGGCAGGGTTGCGACACCAACGCCTGGCGCGGACTGCGCTGCCGAGTCAGGATTGGGCGTATCCCTTGGCGCCTGAGCGGTACTCGCAACGTCCTGTTGTGGAACGGGCGGCGCTCCTGACTCTGGTGGAGTCGATGATCCCTCCACGGTACTGCCTGCCAGCGCAGCCCCAACCCGATCAAGTGAAGACTGCCCAGCTGTGGCAGGCGGCGTGCCCTCGCTGTGGAGCGCAACAGCCGCCCGCGCCGATGCACCAATGCGACTTTCAAGGGCCGGCGATGTGGCCACGGGCGCAAACGCCAGCAGACGCAAAAGCACCATTGTGAACCCCGCCAATTCGTCAGGCGCCAAGGCCAGCTCACCGCGACCATGCAAAACCATGCTGTAAGCAAGCTGCACGGTTTCCGGACTTAGGGCATCCGCGAGCGCTTGGATGTCGTTGGCATCCGGGTCAGCAGCATCGAGCGCCTGTGGCACAACTTGCACCACGGCGATGCGTTGCAGCAGCGCTGCTAGGTCCTCCAGGGCGGTGGACAACGAGAGACCACGTGCATCCATATCGTCAGCTAGGCGCAGCAAAGCGACGCCATCACCCGTGGCCAAGGCTCCTGCCAAGCCAAACAAGTAGCCAGAATCCACAGAGCCAAGCATCTGCCGCACGGCTTCGAGTGTGATGTGGCCACCGCTGTAGGCAATCGCTTGGTCGGTAAGTGACAGTGCGTCGCGCATCGATCCATGTGCGGCACGGCCCAGAGCCTGCAACGCCGCAGACTCATAGGCCGTGCCCTCGGCGCGCAACACACCCTCGAGGTGCCCAGCGATGGCCGCTGGAGTCATTGATTTGAGGCTGAACTGCAGGCAGCGGCTGAGCACCGTCACAGGGACCTTCTGAGGATCCGTGGTGGCAAGAACAAATATCACCGAGTCAGGCGGCTCTTCCAACGTCTTCAACATTGCGTTGAAGGCATGGTTGGACAGCATGTGCACTTCATCGATCATGTAAACCTTGAAACGCCCGGCCGTCGGCATGTAGACGGCCTGTTCGAGCAAGCGAGTCATATCGTCTACACCGCGATTCGAGGCGGCATCGAGCTCGATGTAGTCCACAAAGCGACCCGCGTCGATTTCGGAACATGCCTGGCATACGCCACACGGTTCGGCCGTGACCCCGCCATTGCCATCGGGCCCGGTGCAATTCAGAGATTTGGCCAGAATGCGGGCAAGCGTGGTCTTGCCCACACCGCGCGTACCTGTGAACAGATATGCGTGGTGCAAGCGGCGTTGTTCAAGCGCGTGCGTGAGGGCACGCACCACATGATCCTGGCCCACCAGGGTTGAGAAGGTTTTGGGGCGCCATTTGCGCGCCAGGACGGTACTGGACATGATATGGATTGTAGGGGTCGAAAACCGGCCCCCTGAAGCACAGCGCAAAGGAGCGTTCCATCGCCGGGCTATACAATGTCTAGTGACGGGCCGCCCCGCATTGTGGCGCGGTGAACCTGGTCAGGCCGGGAACGGAGCAGCCACAGCCGCTTACCGCAAGTGCCGGGGGTACGGCTCGTCACCATCGCCTTTGTCTCGTGGCTTCCTAGCTGAAGCAACGCCTTTGCCGGCGAAGGCGGGTCTGCCATTGACCCCTTTGCGCGCGATGGTCGCTAGGCTGTGCAAAATGTGGCATGCAATGGAACCGATACCAGTTGACGCACGCAGCAGCGCTCGGTAGCTTGCTGGCGTATGGCTCGTTGGCCGCCCCCCACGGCCTTGCGGCACAGGTGTACTCCACCGCCGAGCGATCAACGCAAGCGGCTGTGGCAAAGGGATCCATAGCTTGCGGTGTAGGCCCGGAGTTCGCGCCTTCACACGCGAGCGCCTCGAGCCGCATCGCCGCCAGCGCGTGCAAGGCCGCCTTGCAACGCTATCCATTGCATGTCAGCCTTCAGCCCTCCAAACAGGGCCAGGGCTTTGACTTGCGAACTCGATTTTTCGTCCCTGTGCCGCCGCGTGTGGCGTGGCATGCCATGACTGATTATGACGCCATGGCAAGCTACATGCCGGGCATGCTGCGCAGCGAGGTGCTCGCCGTGAGCGGCAACACGATTCAGGTCCTGCAGGAGGGGCGTGCAGGCATTGCACCGTTCCGCATGGACCTGCGCAGCCTGTTGACCATTACATTGCAAAGACACGCCGCGAGCTGGGTGACCACCCGCGGCAACCTAGAGTCGCGTGGCAATGCGGAAGTGTCCGGCCATGACCGGGGTAGCGCAGTGACCTACGCCGCTCTTATCGTGCCCAGGGTCTGGATCCCTCCGCTGCTGGGACCGTGGCTCATGCGTTCACAATTGAAGCGCCAGATGCTGGCCCTGCGTGAACACATGTGCGCGTTGCTGGGCAAGCAGACGGTAATGACACGTTGACATATCATCCGTGCGCTTGGAGTGCGGCGTGTGGTCCCCGTCGATCCCGAACAGCGGAGCAGTGCGTGCCGACTGGTGGTCACCAACGTGTCACCTGCTCGTGCGGCACGTTCTACGCGTCCCCTCAACGGCGTCCAGCGCATTCAATCCCGCATCGGCAATGCTCGCCGGGACGTCCCGCACGACATCTCGACCGCGATCAGGCAAAACAACGCGATGGGGTGTATCGAGGACTTGCCGGTGCGGAATATATCCAGGTCAATGGCAGGCAGGGCGATGCGACCGGACGTGGCAATATCGCGAAGGTTATGACAGCCGATTGGCTCGCATGGCACCGCATCGTCAGCGCATTCAGGTCACCTCTGCCCAGGGTCACTGTCGGTGTACTGGAAAGGCGGCGATGCGTCGCTGGCCCCGTTAAGTTAGCCTGGCATTACCATCCAGTCGACCGAAGAAGTGCTGATCTCGCGCAACCCTATTGCGATCCAGCGCACGCCGTTCTGCCAGAAATGCGAATTCGGGGTTAAATAGAGGGTGTTGACGGGTTCTGCCCCTTCAATCGACCATTTGCATTGGCTGCGCCCCGGCGTCAGAGTCGGCGCTTTCTGATCAGGAATTCACATGAGCGATCTCATCAAACACACCACCGATGCGTCCTTTGACCAAGACGTCCTCAAATCTGCCACACCTGTGCTGATCGACTACTGGGCCGAATGGTGCGGCCCCTGCCGCATGGTGGCGCCCATCCTTGATGAAATCGCAGGCGAATATCAGGGTCGCCTGAATGTCATGAAGGTCAACGTCGACGAGAATCGCTCCATTCCAGCGAAGTACGGCATTAGGGGCATCCCCACGCTTATGCTATTCAAGAACGGGGAGGTCGCGGCCACGAAGGTGGGCGCACTGTCCAAGTCGCAACTGACGTCTTTCTTGGACGCCAATATATAATTCACCTTTACACACATGGCAGAGATCTCTGCCATGTGTTGAGATCCCGGCTCAAATCGGGTCTCTTCGACGACCTCATGTGTTCATGGGCGTCTGATGTACGGCCTGTCAGGCCGGCATTCCCAACAGATCCGACCCCTTCTTGCGTTCTGTCACGCGCCTGATCCAGGCCGAGATTGCCGGATTCCGATCCCGGACTCCCAATCCAGCGCCTGGGATATCGCACACCTCACCTTCCCTCGCCTCACCCGCCTGCTATGCACCTGTCCGAACTCAAAGCCATGCACGTCTCCCAGTTGCTCGAAATGGCAACGAGCCTGGAGATCGAGAACGCTAGTCGCCTGCGCAAGCAGGAGCTTATGTTCGCCATCCTCAAGCGCCGCGCCCGCACGGGTGAACAAGTCTTCGGCGACGGGGTCATGGAAGTACTGCCTGATGGCTTCGGTTTCCTGCGGGCGCCGGAGTCGAACTATCTTGGGTCACCGGACGACATTTACATCTCGCCGAGCCAGATCCGCCGGTTCAACCTGCACACCGGCGACTCGATTGAAGGCGAGGTGCGTGTACCGAAAGACGGCGAGCGCTATTTCGCGCTTGTGAAGGTGGATCGCGTCAACGGCGTTACACCCG
The DNA here is from genome assembly GCA_019351955.1 of Pseudomonadota bacterium. GTDB lineage: Bacteria > Pseudomonadota > Gammaproteobacteria > Burkholderiales > Burkholderiaceae_C > Thiomonas_A. The sequence goes on along the minus strand of JABBOE010000011.1, from coordinate 26,908 downwards.
AGGAAAACAAGAACAAGATCATGTTCGAGAACTTGACGCCGCTGTTCCCTACGGAACACCTCAAGCTCGAACGCGACATCCGCGCCGAGGAAAACATCATCGGCCGCGTAATTGACATCATCGCCCCGATCGGCAAGGGGCAGCGTGGATTGTTGGTGGCACCACCCAAGAGCGGAAAGACCGTGATGCTGCAATCCATCGCGCATGCCATCACGGCCAACCACCCCGAGGTCGTGCTGATTGTGCTGTTGATTGACGAGCGTCCTGAGGAAGTGACGGAAATGCAACGCTCCGTCAAGGGGGAGGTTGTCAGTTCGACCTTTGATGAACCCGCCCTACGTCACGTGCAGGTCGCGGAAATGGTCATTGAGAAGGCCAAGCGCCTTGTTGAACTCAAGAAGGACGTCGTCATCCTGCTCGATTCCATCACCCGCCTCGCGCGCGCCTACAACACTGTGGTTCCCGCCTCGGGCAAGGTCCTTACCGGCGGCGTGGATGCCAACGCACTGCAACGCCCCAAGCGCTTTTTTGGCGCGGCGCGCAATATCGAAGAGGGCGGTTCCCTGACCATCATTGGCAGTGCGCTGACAGATACCGGAAGCCGCATGGATGAAGTGATTTACGAGGAATTCAAGGGCACTGGCAATATGGAAATCCACTTGGAACGCCGCCTGGCGGAGAAGCGCGTTTATCCCGCCATCCTGCTCAATCGATCGGGCACCCGCCGCGAGGAGCTCCTGCTGAAATCGGACATCTTGCAAAAGGCCTGGATCCTGCGCAAATTGCTCTATCCAATGGACGAAATCGAAGCGATGGAATTTTTGCTTGAAAAGATGAAACAGACGAAAAACAACGCTGAGTTCTTCGACATGATGCGCAGGGGAGGATGAGGGGCTCAAAGTGCCTTTCCCCATATGGCCTGCCGCCTGACGACCATCGGCTTTTGCGGTAAGGCGAATTCGTGAAATAATTACGCTTTTGGTTAAGTACAGCGGGCACGCATCATCCCTTGTTGTCTGCGCTGCGGCTGACCTTCATTTTGGAATCGACCATGAAACCTGGAATCCACCCCGAATATCGCGACGTATGTTTCGTCGACCTGTCCAATGGCAGCAAATTCGTGATCCCCTCGACTGCGCAGAGTCGCGAATCCGTCAAGATGGAAGATGGCCGTGAGCTACCACTGTTCAAGCTCGACACCTCATCGGACTCGCACCCTTTCTACACCGGTACCCAAAAGAGCGTGGACGCATTGGGCGGTCGTGTGGACAAGTTCCGCCAAAAGTTTGCGCGAGCTGCAGCTGCCGCTGGCCCGAAGAAGTAAGACACTGCGCTTTTGCAACGGGTCGGCCAGCGACGCGTTGCGCCTTCACAAGACGGGCAGCCTGGCTGCCCGTTTTTCTTGACCACTACGCCAATCGCCACCCCGCGGGCCTGGATCATGAGCACGCCGAACGCCATCCCTGGCCAAGAGAGATTGCCAGCGCGCCCTGTGGTTTCGCCTGAAGCCGTGGCGAGGCTCCCGCGCTGGCCGCTATGGCTGCTGTGTGTGGCGTATGTTCTGCCTGGATTCATCGGCCGCGATCCTTGGAAAGGAGACGGCTTGGCTTTCGGGGTCATGTGGCAAATCGCGCAGGGGCATTCGCACTGGCTTATGCCAACGCTGTACGGTGGGCGAGTCGGGGGTGGCTGGCTTGCATACTGGCTGGGGGCCATCAGCGTGCGAGCCTTTGGCTCCTGGCTTGGCGACATTGGCGCGAGCCGCGTGCCCTTCGTCGCCATGCTCGGACTCACACTGGTTCAAACTTGGTACGCGGCTTACCATTTCACGCTGCGCGACACCGCGCAGCCAGTTCAGCCTGCGTTTGCAGCGCCTATCTCAGCGCGAAGCTATGCGAGGGCCATGGCGGATGGGGCGTTGCTCAGCCTCGTCGCCTGCCTGGGCTTGCTTGGCAGAGGGCATGAAACCATTCCTGAGTTGGTGCAATTGGGTGGCTTCACATCGTTGCTTCTCGGATTGTCTTTGCTTCCCTCCAAACCGCTCCGAGCTTCCGCAACGGTGCTCGGCGGACTACTTATTCTTGCAGCCAGCGGAGCTCCATGGCTTGCGCTGTTCGCGGCACTGACTACGGCGATCCTCGTCGCGCGCCACACAGCCGTCAGCAAGCCGCTGCTACCGGGATTGGCCCTTTCTGCCGGCATCACCGCTGCCCTTGGTGTCTTGTTCATACTGCATGGCGAATCCTCGGCACAGTGGCCAAGCTGGGGCGCGCTCCAGCATTTTTTCGGCACGATTGCGTGGTTCATGTGGCCAGCTTGGCCATTGGCGGCATGGGCGGTGTGGCGGTGGCGCGAATCACTCGGAGAATGGCATGTGCTTGCACCACTTACGCTGCTGGCGTTAGCCACGTTAGCAGCAATGCTTGCAGCAGGCAATGCGGCCACACTCGTGCTAGCCCTGCCGCCCGCTGCGGTCCTAGCAGCTCTGGCGATGCCGGTGATGCGCCGCGGCAGTTTGGCGGCGCTTGACTGGTTCTCGCTAATGTTCTTCACCCTGCTTGCACTGGTCGTGTGGGTGTTGTGGCTAGCTATGCTGACCGGCTTTCCGACCAAACCTGCCGCCAACATTGCGCGCCTCGCACCCGGGTTCGTCGCCCATTTTTCGTGGTGGCCAGCGCTCCTCTCCATGCTCGCCACGCTGGGCTGGGCGACCGTGGTGTTTTGGCGCGCAGGACGACATCGGCACCCGTTGTGGAAAGGCATGGTCCTGTCGGCTGGCGGTGTCACCGTGGTGTGGGTCCTTGTTGCGCTGCTTTGGCTACCCGTCCTGAATTACGCAAGTACCTACCGCCCGCTGGGGGCAAGTCTGGCTGCTGTGTTGCGTGCCCAGCAGGGGTCGAAGCAAACAGCACCCTGCGTGCAAACCTTGGGGCTCAGTCAGCCCCAACAATCGTTGGTGGGATATTTCAGCGGCGCGGCATTGGTGCCGGGATTAAGGGGCGCAGGCTGCCCCTTCGCACTTGTGCTTAGGCCGCTGCGTGCCGTCGCGCCCCGCGACGTCGAACACGCACCCGAGCACAAGCACGGCGAGATCGGCGCCATGCGTCAGGCCGAGCGAGGCGTTCTGCTATGGAGTGGACATCGACCAGGGGAGCCCGACGAGAGCATGAGCCTTTACGGCAAATCCGCTGCAAAATGAAGCGTGTTCCCCGCATGCCTGCCTTCTGGCCTTTCAACAGGGTTTAAAAGCGCCATGTCGCTACCCGGCAGATTCCCTGGGCAATCCGTCATTTCGCTGCTTCGTCTTGCTGCGGGCGTCCTTATCGGCCAACTCGCCATCATCGGCTTTGGCGTTGCCGATACGGTCATGCTTGGCCGCTATGCGGACACTGCGAGCCTCGCCACACTGTCGCTTGGGCAAGCGATTTACATCACAATGTTCGTCGCGCTTTCGGGCGTGACGCAGGCGCTGCTTCCAACCTTCGGCCGCGCACATGGCGCAGCTTCGCCGCAACTCTTAAGCCGTGCGTTCCGGCAAGGCCTGTGGCTAGCTGTCATGCTTTGTGCGCTGGGCGTGGCGGTGCTGGTTTGGCCCGCTGCGTTGCTGCGTCTCACCGGCAATTGGCATGATCCCTCGGTCGATCGCTATCTGCGCATCCTGGCTTTGGGCCTGCCGGCAGCCCTCTTTTTTAGAGTCCACACGGCGCTTAGCCAGGCCATCGCAAAGCCGCTACTGGTTACGTTGCTGCAAGTCGCAGCACTGTTGCTGAAATTGGCGCTCAACGCCTTGTTTTTGCTCCCCGCAAACTTTGGTCTGCACCACCTGCCAGCGCTTGGTTCCACAGGCTGCGCCATCGCCACAGTTCTCACGCAATGGATGCTCGCGGGTATCGCCCTCTTGCAGCACCAGCGGAGCCGCACGCTTCGCCCCTACAAAGCGCTTCGCCATTGGGAATGGCCGGATTGGGCGCAGCAGCGAGCGCTTTGGCGGCTAGGCGGCCCGATCGGCCTGGGCCTGTTGGTCGAGGTCTCCGCTTTCACATTTATGGCTCTTTTCATCGCCCGGTTAGGCGACACCCAATTGGCTGGACACCAAATCGCCGCCAATTTTGCGACCGTGCTGTACATGCTGCCACTGTCCGTCTCCATTGCGGCCGGATCGCTGGTGGCGCAACAGCTAGGCGCCGGCCACGTCAGTGCGGCCCGCCATGCAGCTTGGGGCGGCGTTGGCGCAGCGGCCTTGTTATCGGCAGGAATAGGCGCCATGGTGTGGCTTGAGCGCGTGCGGATTATTGCGTGGTACACGCCCGATCCCGGCGTGCAGGCCGTAGCAAGCCACCTGTTCGTGTTTATCGCGTCCTACCAAGTGTTTGACGCCGTGCAGGCCTGCAGCGCATTTGTGCTTCGCTCCTATCACATCGCCTCCCTGCCCAGCGCTTTGTATGCTTTTTCTCTATGGGGCGTGGGCTTGGGGGGAGGCTATGTGCTGGCTTTCAACACCTTGGGCCTTCATGCGCCAGCCTTGCAGGGTGCAGCCGGATTCTGGATGGGTAACTCGGCAGGGCTGGCGCTGGCGGCTGGCAGCTTAGCCTGGCTTTTGTGGCGCGTAACGCGTCGACCTTGAATGCACCGAGCCCACGCTACCTTTGCTCACACCTGCAAGGTTTCGATCGACTCGGCAAGGTCCAACCAGCGCTGCTCATAGCTGGCGATGCGCTCGGCCACCTGTTTGAGGCGCTTGCCCTGCTCAACGCGTTGGGCGGCGGGGGTTGCACCTTGGGCCAGGCTCATCTCCAGAGCCGTACGCTCGGCTTCGAGGGCGTCCAATTCGCTCTCAAGGGCTGCCTGCTCGGCCTTCAACGGCTTTGCCTGCTGTGCGAGGTTCTGGCGCGATTGCGCGGCGCTGCGACGCTGCTCCTTGCGAGTGCTGCTGGCTGACGCAGATCCTGCTGTGGCCCCTGCTGCCGCGGCATCGCCGATCGACTGTGCGCCTTCGCGCATGCGAGTGCGTGCGCGCTCCAGCACCCACCGCTGGTAGTCGTCGAGGTCGCCCTCGAAGGTTTTCACCTGGCCGTCGGCTACAAGCCAGTACTCGTCGCAGGCCGCACGCAGAAGTGCTCGATCATGCGACACGAGAAGCATGGCGCCGCCGAATTCCTGCAAGGCCAAGGTCAGTGCCTCGCGCGTCGCCAGATCCAGGTGGTTAGTCGGCTCGTCGAGGAGGAGCACGTTGGGTCGCTGCCAGACCAAAAGGGCAAGTAGCAAGCGTGCTTTCTCACCGCCCGACATCGAACCCACATTCTGCTCTGCCATATCCCCGCTGAACTGGAAGCGCCCCAACCAATTGCGCCAGTCTTGCGTTGTGGTTTGCGGCTGGGTTTGCTTAGCCAGTCGCGCGAGATGCTGCAATGGCGACTCGTCGGGGCGCAAAACATCCATCTCCTGCTGCGCGTAGTAGCCCACTACGACGTCGACCCCTGGCTGCACGCGGCCTGCCAGGGCCGGCAACAGTCCGGCCAGGGTTTTAACCAAGGTGGACTTACCCTGTCCATTAGCTCCAAGCACGCCAATGCGTGCGCCTGCGATGATGTCGCGCTCGACGCCATGGAGGATCGGCTGGCCCGCTGAATAGCCACAATCTGCGCCGCGCAGACGAAGCAGCTGCTGTGGCTGACGGACCGGCGGCAGAAAATCGAAGCGCAACGGGTTTGACAGCATCACCGGCGCCAGCCTCTCCATGCGTTCAAGAGCCTTGAGCCGGCTTTGCGCCTGTCGGGCCTTGGTTGCTTTTGCACGGAAACGCTCGACGAAGCTGGTGAGGTGGGCGATGTCCTGCTGCTGACGCGCATACGCCTGCGTCTGTTGCTGCAGTGCTTGGGCGCGGCGTTCTTCAAATGCCGTGTAGCCCCCCGCAAAGCGCTGCAACTTTCCCTGTTCAAGTTGCACAGTGACTCGGGTCGCCGCGTCGAGAAATTCACGGTCGTGCGAGATGATCAACAACGTGCCCGGGTAGCGCGAAAGCCAGTTTTCAAGCCATACCAACGCATCGAGGTCAAGGTGATTGGTTGGCTCGTCCAGCAACATGCAGTCACTCGGCTGAAACAGTGCCTGTGCTAGCGCCAAGCGCATGCGCCAGCCACCAGAAAAATCGTGCACTGGCCTCCGGAGTTCGTGCGGTGCGAAACCCAGACCCAGAAGCAACGCCTCGGCACGAGCATTGGCGGTGTAACCGCCAGCCAGTTCCATCGCTTCCGCCGCCGCCGCAAGCAGCATACCGTCACGCCTTGCTTCGGCATCGTGCATCGCCGCGATGGCGCCCTGCAATACGGTGTCGGCCTGACAAACAAAATCGGTGGCCGCCAATGGTGAATCCGGCGCATCCTGCGCCACAGCCGCGACGCGCCAATGCGCAGGGAACGCAAGGCTGCCGCCGTCTTCATGCAAGTGTCCCAGAAGCAGCGCAAATAACGAGGACTTTCCAGCGCCATTGGCGCCAACCAAGCCAACTTTTTCGCCCGGTTGTATCGTGAGGTCGGCATTGTCTAGCACGACTTTGGCAGCGCGGCGCAGCGTCACGGATTGCAAGCGGATCATGCAGCCTCCCGCAGTGCGGCTGCATGCACGAGAAGCACTGTGTCATGCCCTGCGCTAGTGGGAAGCCAGATTATTGGCAGCCGGGGGAAAGCGGCCTCGAAATGCGCGCGCTCATGCCCGACCTCCAGCACGACGAGGCCCAGCGGCGCCAGCACCCGCGGCGCATCGGCCAGCAAGCGACGGACCAGATCCATGCCATCACTGCCGCCAGCCAGGGCCAGTGCGGGTTCGTGCTGGTATTCCTGGGGCAGCGTTCGCATCGCCGTCGCATTGACATAGGGCGGATTGCACAGCAGAAGGTCAATGCCCTGACCCGCCGGCGGGGTTGGCATCGCATCCAGCAGATCGGAACGAAGCAACTCGACCCGCTCTGAGAGTCGATGCAAACGAAGGTTTGCCTCGGCCACTGTCAGCGCATCAGCCGAGATATCGGTGCAGATCACGCGTGCCTGCGGCCAGCGTAGCGCTGCAAGAATCCCCAAACAAGCGCTACCGGTGCAGATATCGGCCACGCGGAAGGGCTCGGCTTCAAGCCACGGCTCAAGGGCTTCTGGCAACAGTTCCGCAATGAAGGAACGGGGGACGATAACGCGCTCATCCACGACGAATCGCACACCCTGGAGCCAGGCTTCGCCGAGCAGGTAGGCGACGGGCTTGCGAGTGGCAATGCGCTGGCCAACAAGGTCATTGAACCGCGCCATCGCATCCGGCGGAACCGGCCGGTGCGCAAGCGAGCCGAACGCTGCAAAACTCTCCATGACTGGCCAGCCGAGCGCATGAATCAGCATCCACGCAGCCTCATCCTCGGCGCTGGCGGCGCCGTGGCCAAAGTGCAAGGCAGCGGCCCGAAGCGAGCGCACAGCGCGGCGCCAAGTCGGGCCGAATTGTGACGCAACTGCTTTACGCGTCATGCTGATTCACGCTACCAAGGCTTCAAGGACGCGCCGGTAGATTGCGGCCAATGGGTCGAGAAACCGCAGTTCCACGTGTTCGTCAATCTTGTGGATGCTTGCGCTCGGCGGGCCGAACTCCACAACCTGCGGGCAGATTTTCGCAATGAAGCGTCCATCCGAGGTGCCGCCCGTAGTCGAGAGCTCGGCATGCTGGCCGGTCTCAGCAAGAATGGCAACCCGCAGTGCTTCTGAGAGCGCACCGGGGGGAGTGAGAAAGGGTTCGCCACCCAAGGTCCAGTCGAGCGCATATCGCAAGCCGTGTCGGTTGAGCACGGCTTGCACGCGCTCCTTGAGGGATGCGGGCGTGGACTCGGTGGAAAAACGGAAATTAAACTCAACCGTCAGGTCTCCTGGAATCACATTCGTGGCACCCGTGCCAGCGTGGATATTGGAGATCTGCCATGACGTTTGAGGGAAATGAGCGTTGCCGGCATCCCATTGCGCGGCAGCGAGCTCGGCCAGCGCTGGCGCTGCGAGATGAATTGGGTTTCGCGCCAAATGCGGATAGGCGATATGGCCTTGCACGCCATGCACCACGAGCCGACCCGAGAGGGAGCCGCGACGACCGTTCTTGATCACATCACCAAGCAACGTCGTGGACGTCGGCTCGCCGACAATGCACCAGTCCAGCCTCTGGCCGCGCGTCACAAGCAAGTCACACACGCGCACCGTGCCATCGCGTGCCGGGCCCTCTTCGTCGCTCGTCAGCAAAAAACCGATAGTACCCTGAGGCGCCGGATGACCTGCGAGGAACGTCTCCACGGCCACCACCATTGCCGCCAGCGAGGTCTTCATGTCCGCCGCGCCTCGGCCGTAGAGTTTGCCATCGCGCTCGGTCGGGGTGAAGGGCTCGCTGTGCCAATTCTCTAGAGGACCCGTCGGCACCACGTCTGTGTGGCCCGCAAACACCAAGACTGGCGCCTCTGCCCCGCCCTGCCCCAACCGCAAAGCCCAGAGATTGCGCACGCGAAATCCCGGCGGGCCCGCCTCGACGAACTCGCACGTGAAGTCCAGCGCCCGAAGGCGCTCGGCGATGATGTCCTGGCAGCCGGCGTCGTCTGGCGTCACGGAACGCCGCGCGATCAGTGCCTCGGCGAGGGTGCGCGTGGATGATGACATTGAGGAGTCCCTCAGTGAACGCCGAGGTCGAGCGAGATCTCACGAAACGACGGCTCGTCCGAATCGAGAATGGCATTGACTGGCTGCTGGCTCGTTGGCCGACTGGAGAAGTCATTCTGCAGGCGCCACATCAGGTTGGTCGGCGAGTCCGCATAGGCCAGCGCCTCGTCCCGCGTGACCTGACCGTCGACGACCAAACGGGCAAGACATTGCTCAAACGTCTGAGAACCCTCGGCCATCGTTTTTTCCATCGTGTCCTTGATTGCGGACAGGTCGCCCTTTGCAATGAGTTCGCGGATGAGCGGTGTATTGAGCAAAACCTCCACGGCCGGCAGTAACCCTCCGGCTGTGGCGCGCAATAGGCGCTGCGAGACCACGGCACGCAGACCTGCCGCGAGATCTGACAAAAGGGCAGGTCGCATGTCCAGCGGGTAAAAACCAAGAATCCGGTTCAGTGCCTGGTAACTGTTATTGGCGTGTAGCGTCGCCAGGCATAGGTGGCCCGAAAGGGCATAGTTCAGTGCTGCCGTCATCGTTTCGGTGTCTCGTATTTCACCGATCATGATGCAGTCTGGCGCCTGACGCAGCGCATTCTTCAGGCCCATGGACAGGCTCTTTGCATCGATGCCGACCTCGCGTTGGTTCACGATCGATTTTTTGTTCGTGAACAGGTACTCAATCGGCTCCTCCAGCGTAAGGATGTGACCGGTCATGCGCGCGTTACGGTGGTCGAGCATCGCAGCCAAACTTGTGCTCTTGCCGGAGCCGGTGGACCCCACCATGAGGATCAGCCCATGTTTTTCCATCACGAGGTCAGCCATCACACCCGGCAGATTCAGGTTTTCCAGCGCGGGGATATCACTTGGGATGTAGCGGATCACCATCGCCACACTGCCGCGCTGGATGAAGGCGCTCAAACGGAAGCTGCCGATACCAGTGCGCGCAATCCCCATGTTGAGCTCGCCTTCGTCATATAACTCCTTCACACGCGCAGCATCGACGATTTCACTCAGCAGCTTTGCGGGATCCTCCGGGGTGAGCACTTGGCGATTGATAGCAACCGCTTGGCCATTGATCCGGATGAGAATGGGCGCATGCGGACTGATGTAGATGTCCGAGGCCTTCTTTTCGGCCATAAGCTTGAACAGGCGTTCCATGGTGGACATGCGTTTTTCCCCTGGTTGGCGAATTCGGCTTGGCGCGCTGTGCGACCTAGTCGCGCAGCAATTCGTTGATCGCTGTCTTGGCGCGGGTCTGTGCGTCAACGCGTTTGACGATCACGGCGCAATACAAACTGTACTTGCCGTCACTGCTAGGCAGATTCCCAGAAACCACCACTGAGCCCTCGGGCACGCACCCGTACATCACCTCGCCAGTCGCCCGGTCGTAGATCTTGGTGGATTTTCCGATGTACACGCCCATGGAGATCACGCAGTTGTCTTCCACGATCACACCCTCGACGACTTCCGAGCGCGCTCCGATGAAACAGTTGTCGCCAATAATGGTCGGGTTGGCCTGCACCGGCTCTAGCACGCCGCCAATGCCCACGCCGCCTGACAGGTGCACGTTCTTTCCGATCTGCGCACAGGACCCCACGGTGGCCCAGGTGTCGACCATCGTGCCTTCGTCGACATAGGCGCCAATGTTGACGTAGGACGGCATCAACACCACGCCCGGGGCCAGGTATGACCCATGCCGCGCCACGGCAGGTGGCACCACGCGCACGCCCGTTGCACGCATTTCTTCCTCCCCCAGATGGCTGAATTTGGTGCGCACCTTGTCGAAGAAATGAAGGTCCCCGGCCCGCATCATGGCGTTGTCCGTCAGGCGAAAGCTCAGCAATACAGCCTTTTTCAGCCATTGGTTCGTAACCCAGGCCCCGTCCAGCTTCTGTGCCACACGCAAACGCCCGACATTAAGTTCAGCCAGCACGTGCTCAACAGCTTGGCGCAGTTCCGGAGTTGCCGACGTGGTGCTCAAGCTGGCGCGGTTGTCCCAGGCCTGGTCGATGAGAGTTTGGAGTTGTGTCGTCATGGTTAAGTCGTTCAAAGACTGCGAATGTGGGCTGCGATGCGCTCGGCCGATTCAACGCAGGAATCCACGTCGGCCACAAGCGCCAAGCGAACGCGCCCGGCACCAGGATTGCGCCCCCCCTGCTCACGCGCGAGCAGGCTGCCGGGCAAAAGGGTGCAATTGTAGTTTTCGAGCAAGCCGCGCGCGAACGTGACATCGTCAATCGGTGTTCCCGCCCATAGATAAAAGCCTGCGTCCGGTTGCTGCACGTCCATCACAGGCTGCAAAATTGGTAGGACGCGCGCGAATTTCTCCCGATACAGGCGTCGATTTTCCTCCACGTGCGCCTCGTCGCCCCAAGCCGCACAGCTTGCCGCCTGCACGGCCGGCCCCATTGCGCTGCCATGGTATGTGCGGTACTGCAAGAAAGCGTTGAGGATCCGTGCATCGCCAGCGACGAAACCCGAGCGCAGACCGGGCACATTGGATCGCTTGGATAGCGAAGTAAACATCACCAGGCCCCGAAAATCATTCCGACCCAGTTGCGCGGCTGCCTCCAACCCGCCGAGTGGCGGATTTTCACCAAACCATATTTCTGAATAACACTCATCACTCGCGATGACGAATCCATGCTGATCCGCCAGCGCAAAGAGCCGCTTCCATTCAGACAAGGACATCACTGCCCCCGTGGGGTTTCCAGGCGAGCACACATACAGCAACTGCGTTTGGTTCCAGACTTCCTCGGGCACCGAATCCCAGTCCACCGCGAAATTTCGCCCCGCATCAACCGGAGCGAAGTGGCAATGTGCCCCCGCCAGCAGCGCTGCCCCCTCGTAGATTTGGTAGAAGGGATTCGGGCACACGACGGTCGCGTGCGACCGGCTACTGTCAACCACCACTTGGCACAGTGCAAACAATGCTTCACGCGAGCCGTTAACGGGGAGCACCTGCGTGCCTGGATCGATGGTTACGCCATAGCGATAGCCCGCCCAGGCGGCACAGGCCTGGCGCAACTCGGGACCACCTGCGGTCGCTGGGTAACGTGCCAGGCCGTCCAGATGCTCAGTCAGTGCTTGCCGGATAAAGTTCGGAGTCGGATGTTGCGGCTCGCCGATTCCGAGGTTAATCGGCCTGTAGGCCGGACTGGGGCGCACGTCGGCCATGAGCGCACGCAGTCTCTCGAATGGGTAAGGCTGAAGGCGGTTGAGCAGGGGATTCACGGCAAGACGGCAGAGTGGACATGCATTGTAGAAATTAGCGTGAGCGAGTTCACACGCATGGGACCGATGAGTCTAAATGGCGCCAAAACATGAGAGGACATCTTGTTACATCTGATTGCGCAACGCTGTCGCGTAATCAGCCCAGTTAAACGTTGTGGCAACGAATTCGTGCTTGATTGGTCCACGCCGCAGCGCACTATCCTATGTCACATGCCTTCACGATCCCGCTTGACGCCGTGAGTTCCGATCCTGCACTCGACAGGTTCTGCCTAGAGATACGTCCGCGCGCCATGCGCTTGGCTTTGTTGGAAACAGCTGGCAATACTCATCTCGCCGCGGATTTTGTGCAAGACAGCTTGGCGAAGTTGATTAGCAATTACCGCAATAAGCCCGCCAACGAATGGCCGCCTCTTTTCTATAGCATCCTGCGCAATCGCATTACCGATTGGCACCGGCGCAAGAAGATCGAGAAAGTATTCGACTTTTTTTTTGCCAGTGACGAGGATGAAGATCTACCTGCTCCCTGGGAAAGCCTGGCTGACCCGGCGCCCGGGCCCGACCACGCCTTGAGCAACCAACAACTCGCCGGGCGCATTGCCGATGCGCTGACAAGCTTGAGCGTGCGGCAGCGCGAAGCCTTCCTGCTGCGCGAAATGGAAGGGCTTTCGATTGCGGATACGGCCCGCATCATGCACGTAAGCGAGGGCAGCGTCAAAACGCACCATCTGCGCGCCCTCACCAGGCTGCGCCAACGGCTGCAGAGTGATAATCCGTTCCTCGGGGGTATTCAATCGTGAAAGGTGACGCCATGAACACCGACACATCCATCACTACGGTCGAGCTCGACCGGTGGCGTGCTGGCTTGCTTGACACGCAGCAAGCGCATGCCGTGCAGCAGGCCATGCAGTCCGATGTTCACCTCGCTGCGCAAGCACAGTTCGGCGCTCAGGTTGTCGCCGGATTGGCGGCCTTACCCCAACTGGCCGCACGCCGGCGCCCAGCGCAGCGCAAGCTGCGCTGGGCTAGGGTCATGGCAGCGGGATTTGTGTCTGTCACCCTTGCCATCTTCACCATCAGCGCACTTCCTCTACTGTCCAGCCGTACCGGCATGCCTGTCCCGGCTGCACAGTTGAACGCGCAGGCGAACCCACAACTGGCGGATGCTGTGCAGAATATGGATTTCTATGAGTGGCTGGCCTCTCATCCCCAAGCTCTGCAGGACGTGCGCCATGGCAATCCAGCCTGAGTCTGCGGTTTGTGTTCAGCGCAGCATCGGCAGTCGCACCAGACTGTCCGCTCTGCGTCGAACTCTGCTGGCCATCATGCTGGCTGAGCTTGTGAGCGCCCTGCCCGCAGCAGCCAACCCCAACCCCAACCCCGGTGGCGGGCCACAGTGGAACCAACGCATGCAGCAATGGGAACGCATGCCGCCTGATCGGCGCCAGCGCATCCTGCGCGAACAACAGCGCTACCAGAGGCTGTCGCCGCAAGAGCAAAAACGCCTGAGGGAGCAATACCGCGAACGGCAACGCTGATTGCCCAGCTCTTGCCTAATTAACCCGCTCGCCTTGGTCCCCCAGTTACGTCACCGCGCACGCAATCGACGCAATAGCGCTTGCCGTTCGGCCCGTCATCCTCCACCAAACCGTGAATGTCAGTTGCAAAACCGGGAAACTGCCGATTGAACTCCCGCGCAAACTGCAAATACTGAACGATCTTGCGGTTGAATCGCTCCCCCGGAATCAGCAGCGGTATGCCTGGTGGATACGGTGTGAGTAGCGCTGTTGTGATCCGACCTTCCAACTCGTCGATGCCGACACGTTCAATGTCACGGTGAGCCATACGCGCGTAGGCCTCTGTGGGCGTCATAGCCGGTTGCAGATCGGAAAGGTACATTTCAGTCGTCAACTTCGCCACGTCGGCAGCCTCATAAGCGGTGTGGATGCGCTGGCAAAGATCACGCAGCCCGACGCGTTCATAGATGGGATATTTGGCGATGAACTCGGGCAGTATGCGCCACAGCGGTTGATTGCGGTCGTAGTCGTCCTTGAACTGCTGCAGTGCGGTCACCAAGGTATTCCAACGTCCTTTCGTAATGCCGATGGTGAACATGATGAAAAAACTATACAGGCTCGTTTTTTCGACGATGACACCATGTTCAGCCAGATATTTCGTAACGATAGCCGCTGGAATGCCCGTTTCACTGAAGCGCCCATGCATATCGAGGCCCGGTGTGATTACCGTGGCCTTGATGGGATCGAGCATGTTGAATCCTGGCGCCATTTCGCCGAATCCGTGCCAGTTGGCCTGCGGACCAAGCAGCCAATCCTCGCGCGCGCCAATGTCCTCTGGCGCCAATTCGTCAGGCCCCCAGACTTGAAACCACCAGTCATGGCCGAATTCTTCGTCGACCTTGCGCATGGCACGCCGGAAATTCAGGGCCTCCAGAATGCTTTCCTCCACCAACGCGGTACCGCCAGGCGGCTCCATCATGGCTGCCGCCACGTCACAGGATGCGATGATTGCATACTGTGGTGACGTGGAGCTGTGCATGAGATAGGCCTCGTTAAATCGCGGTCGATCCAAGCTGCGCGTTTCGGAGTCTTGCACCAGAATCTGCGAAGCTTGGCTCAAGCCAGCCAAGAGCTTGTGCGTCGACTGGGTGGAAAAAACCATGGATTCCCGCGTCCGCGGGCGCCCTTGACCTATGGCGTGCATGCCGGCGTAAAAAGGGTGAAAGGTGGCATGTGGCAGCCACGCTTCGTCGAAATGAAGGGTGTCAATATAGCCATCGAGCATGTGCTTAATGGTGTCCACGTTGTAGAGCACGCCGTCGTACGTGGATTGGGTAATGGTCAGCACACGAGGCTTTACCTTCCCAGCCAGATGCGCGGTGAGCGGATTGGCGGCAATCTTGCGTTCAATGTTCTCGGGTTTGAACTCGTCGCGCGGGATGGGTCCGATAATGCCGTAGTGATTTCGCGTCGGCGTGAGAAAAACCGGCAGTGCGCCGGTCATGATGATGGCGTGCAGTACGCTCTTATGGCAATTGCGATCCACAACGACAACGTCCCCGGGCGCCACGGTGGAATGCCACACCATCTTGTTCGAGGTAGAGGTTCCGTTCGTGACAAAGAACAGATGATCTGCATAAAAGATGCGTGCCGCATTCCGCTCGCTTGCAGCCACGGGGCCAGTGTGGTCGAGTAACTGCCCCAGTTCGTCCACTGCATTGCACACGTCTGCGCGAAGCAGGTTTTCACCGAAGAACTGGTGGAACATCTGCCCAACTGGGCTCTTCAGGAAGGCCACACCGCCCGAATGGCCAGGGCAATGCCAAGAGTAGGAGCCGTCCGCCGCGTAGCCCACAAGAGCCCGAAAAAACGGTGGTGCAAGCGAATCTAGATAGGTGCGCGCCTCCCGGATGATGTGGCGTGCGACAAATTCCGGTGTGTCCTCAAACATATGGATGAATCCGTGCAACTCGCGCAGGATATCGTTCGGAATATGGCGCGAGGTACGGGTCTCACCATAGAGATAAATGGGAATCTGGGCATTGCGAAAGCGAATCTCCTCAATGAATTTGCGCAGGGTCTGCACCACTTGCGCTTCGGCCCCCGCCTCGGCTGCAGCGAACTCCTCATCGTCGATGGACAGGATGAAGGCGCTCGCGCGTGATTGCTGTTGGGCGAAGCTGGAGAGATCGCCGAAGCTCGTCACACCCAGAACCTCGATGCCCTCGGCCTCAATGGCCTGCGCCAAGGCGCGGATGCCCAAGCCAGAGTTGTTTTCGGAGCGAAAATCCTCGTCGATAATGACGATAGGAAAACGAAAGCGCATGATGTGCTCCGGTAAGGGACCCGCCCGGGAGTTGAGCGAAACCGGAAGTGTAAGCACGATGCCATTGTCGTGCCGCTAACCCAACCCGCAATGCGACGAAGACCGTAAACCCGGCCTTGCCGCCGGCTGGTCCTTCCTTAGCCGTCCTGAAATGGGTCGATCGCGCGCCACTCGGGCTGCGCCCTCTCGATGCCCCAATGCCCGCGAGTCAGCTGCCACATCAACCAAGTGTGCGTTGTAAGTAAAGCCGCGACCAAGGCATCGAGCACGGTGTTGCCCATGGCTGTTCTCTGCTGCGCTCGTCGAACGAAGGCTTGGTGGCGTCAGGGAAGCTCTATGAACGGGTCAATGTCTTCGTCATCATCGGCCTCACGCGCTTCCTGCGACAGAGTCAAGCAGAGCATGCCCAGATAATGCATCAGATCGGGATCGACCGGTTCGCCGTCCAAGATGCCGCTCAGGATTTCAACGCCCTTTTCAAGATCACCCCGGGTTTCTTCGTCGAGTTGCATGACAGGCTCCCAGCTTTTCGCACGCGCAATCACCACGATCACAGCGATTCATAGCGTACGCTTCGGAACGTGCTGGCGTGTTTGTTTCAACGCAAACAACTGCCATATTTGCGTGAAGCGCCGAGGTGCAACTCTGGGTGCAGCCCCATAGCCATCGCGTTTCGTTGTGCCTCTCCTGGACGCCAACATCAAGCGCAACGTCCGCAATCATGCATGGGCGCGTCCTAAAGACGGTAGCCTTGGTTGGTCGTGATCACTGGCATTCTGGTCCGGGCCTTCCCCGCACTGCGTCAACACTCTCAGATCCAGACCGCTAGCGCTACCTCATTGCCCCGGATGCGCGGCTCCGCACGACGCGATCTCGGCTCGCGCAGACGGCGGCACTAGAGGACAATATGCGCCTGGTCCGAGGGCCGCGCAGGCGCGCACCCTCTGTATTCGCGCACGTGCAACCGCAAGCCCCAGCGCAGCTGGTCCAAGGGTACGCATGCGCGGCGAAGCCGCCTACCTGAAGGACGTGCTGCCCCGATCCGCGATCACCATGCTTGCGACGATCGAGCGCTCCGTGTCTATGATGAACGTCTCGTGTGAGGAAAAGGCCATGATGAGCACCCCAATGCAATGGTGGATCGCCGCTGCTCTGCTGGTGGCACTGGAACTCACCAGCGGCACCTTTTATCTCCTGATGCTGGCCGTGGGAGCTGTGGCTGGTGCAATCGCGGCGCACCTGGGGTTGGATGTACCACTGCAGTGGGTGAGCTCAGCGTTGGTTGGCACCGGTTCGGTCTACGCGCTGCACTCGATGCGAAAAAACCGCGTCAAACCGGCGCCGGGGGCCAATCGCGACATTAATCTGGACATCGGCTCGGTCGTCCAAGTCGATGCCTGGGACAACCATGGCGAAGCCCGCATTCGCTACCGCGGCAGCGACTGGCAAGCGCGCTTCGCGGGAAAGGGTCCTCCGCAGCCGGGCCAGTTCCGCATCAAGGCGCTGGACGGCAACACGCTGGTGCTTGAGCCGATTCCCGGCAACGCGGCCGCCCCCGCGCATGCACAATCAGGGACTCATCCATCCTGACGGGCTACCCTCTTCAGGCACGGTTACCCCAACAACCCGCCCATTCCGGAGATTCGCATTGGAACTTGCACTCATCCTGGTCATCATCGGCATCATCATCGTCTCGCGTGGCGTGAAGGTCGTACCGCAGCAACATGCGTGGGTGGTTGAGCGGCTGGGTAAATACGACCGTACTCTCGCGCCGGGATTGAGCTTCATTGTCCCCTTCGTTGACCGCGTGGCATACAAACACATGCAAAAGGAAGTGCCACTGGACATTGCCAGCCAGGTGTGCATTACGCGCGACAACACTCAACTCACGGTAGACGGGATTCTCTATTTCCAAGTGACGGACCCGATGCGCGCAAGCTATGGATCATCAAACTACGTCGTGGCAATATCGCAGCTGGCGCAAACTACATTGCGGAGCGTGATTGGCAAGCTTGAACTCGACAAGACGTTTGAAGAGCGCGACTTCATCAACCACAGCATCGTGTCGGCTCTGGACGAGGCAGCAGCCACCTGGGGCGTGAAGGTGCTGCGTTATGAGATTAAAGACCTCACGCCACCGGCGGAAATTTTGCACGCGATGCAGCGCCAGATCACGGCGGAGCGGGAAAAGCGTGCGGTCATTGCCACATCTGAAGGCGCGCGCCAGCAACAGATCAACCAGGCTGAGGGGGAGCGGCAGGCCTTCATCGCCCGCTCTGAAGGCGAGCGCCAGGCAGCTATCAACCGTGCCCAAGGCGAAGCGGCCGCTATTGAGGCCGTGGCCAACGCCACAGCGCGTGCGCTGGAAGTTGTTGCATCGGCTATCGGAAAACCTGGAGGCGTAGATGCTGTGCAGCTCAAAGTCGCACAGCAGGCATTGGACGCATACGCCAACTTGGCCAAGGCAAGCACAACTCTCGTCGTACCCGGCGACATGAGCCAGGCGGCCGGGCTGATCGCCTCGGCAATGGCTGTACTGAAGAAGACCCAGTGAGCTTGCAGCCTTGAAGCGCGCGCATTACGCACCAGCCGACAAAGCATCTCGTGCTGGAAGCGGCGATCGCGGTGCCCGCATGGGCGTAAGCTGCGCACGCGAGGCAGCGCTGCACGCCTTGCTTTGCGGCGAACCCGCGGCCAAGACAAGCTTAACTTTAGCTCTGCGTGACGATTTGAAAAGTGGCGCGGTAAGCATTACCGCCGAACGCATCTTCAATGCGCCGTCAGCAACGCTGCCAGGTCGCCCCGCGCGCCCTGCACTGCTGCCACCGCAGCACGTGCCGCGGCGCCGTCTCGGCAGTCCGGAGGGACGTGCTGCACTGGTGCATGCTATAGCTCATATCGAGTTCAATGCCATCAATTTGGCATTAGACATCGTCTGGCGCTTCCCCAACCTTCCCGAGTCGTTCTACCGCGATTGGCTGCTTGTAGCGGCCGAGGAAGCCCTTCATTTCACTTTTCTGCTTGAGCATCTGCGGACCCTTGGATACGACTACGGCGACTTTCCCGCACACAACGGGCTGTGGAACATGGCCGAAAAAACCGCAGACGACCTGCTTGCCCGCTTGGCCTTGGTGCCACGCACGCTGGAGGCACGGGGATTGGACGTCAACCCCGCAATACGCACCAAGCTTGCGGCCGCGGGCGATACGCCTGCGGCCGTCATTCTCGATCGCATCCTGGCGGACGAGATCGGCCACGTGCAGATTGGCAATCATTGGTACCGCTGGGCCTGCACACAAGCTGGCCTGGACCCCATTGCCGCCTATGCCGAGCTGACCGTCCGCCACCAGGCGCCACGGTTGAAAGCGCCGTTCAACCACACAGCCCGGCTGCAAGCAGGATTCACGCAGTCCGAGATCGATTGGCTAGAGCAGATCTCGGCAACTGTGCCGCCAATACTTTGAAGCTTGACCAAACTTTTCCCATGCGAGCCAGGGATATCGTCCTGGCCCTAATCGTGGTGGTGATCTGGGGCTTCAACTTTGTCGTCATCAAGATTGGCCTGCGCGATCTGCCACCACTGCTCTTCACCAGCTTGCGGTTTTTCTTCGCCGCGGTCCCTCTCATATTTTTTGTGCGCAGGCCGGAGATTCCTTTACATCTTCTGATGGGCTGGGGGCTGGCGCAATTTGCTTTGCAGTTTTCCTTGCTCTTCGTCGGCATGAAGCTGGGCATGCCCGCTGGCTTGTCGTCACTGGTGATCCAGCTTCAGGCCTTTTTCACCATCGCCCTGGCATGGTGGCTATTGCATGAGCATGCGCGTGCGAGCCAATTGATCGGGGCTGGCATTGCACTGAGCGGAATGGGTATTGTGGCTTGGCATCTTGATACGCGATCCACGCTCGTCGGCTTGCTTCTCGTCGTGGGCGCCGGCTTGTCCTGGGCGATGGCAAACATTCTTTCTAAGCGCATGAGCAGGGTGCAGCCCCTGGCCTTAGCCGTATGGGGCAGCCTTATCGCAGTGCCACCGTTACTCATGGCCTCGGCCCTGATCGAAGGCCCGCGCGCGATATGGCACGCCCTTCAGGGGTTGACCCTCGAATCCTCGCTTGCGGTGCTCTTTCAGTCCTACCCCAACACGCTGTTCGGTTTCGGCGTGTGGTCAATGCTGATGCGCCGCTACCCGGCAGCACAGGTCGCACCCTTCAGCCTCCTCGTGCCAGTGGCCGGCATGCTGTCGGCCAGCATGGTTCTGCATGAAACCCTACAGGCATGGAAGATCGCGGCTGGAGTCTTGGTTCTGGGCGGATTGGCCGTGAACCAGTTCGCTGGCGGACTGCGAACATTGCTCCGTCACGCATTCCGCTAGACGTCTGATCAACGTGACGCAAGCAGGCATGGCCGGAGCATCCGCAGTGCACCCGCGTCGTTGCCGGATGGCAAGGTAACTGCTCTCAATACAAGCGTACAAACGGGTTCCAAGGCCACCCACTCACCGCCCGGTGCGGTGGATGTAGCGATTGAGCTGCACCATATCCGTGGAGGTGCGGCGGTTGAGGTGATCCAGGCTGATGATGGCCACCTCAAGCAATAGCACGACCAAGATGGGACGTTCCAGACGCAGTCGCTCCTACATGCCGCGCTTGATGCGCAGCAGGCGGGTGTCCGCACCAGCGCGAAGGCGCACCTCACGTGGCTGGCGATCAATAATGCTCATTTCCCTCAGCATTTCGCCTGGCTGGATCTTGCCAATTCCATCGAGCTCTCAGGAAGTTGCGCCATCAGGCACGACTGCCCTTCCAGTACGAAGAACAAAGATCCACCAACATCGCCGATATCCGCGATCAACTCCCTACTCCTTGGGGCCATCAGGTCACAATCATCGAGAAAATCATCGATCTCCCGCTGAGTGAGGGTGCTCGCATCCGCCAAGGCTCCCAGGAAATCGGCCAAGTGCTCGCGGTCTTACTGTTGATTGGCAGGTTTTCCATGGTTCGGCGCTGTGTCATCAATGGAGAGGAAACCGCGACGAATGCTAGCCAGGAAGTTCCGTCTTAGGCGAGAAAATAGGTGCGTAGGCCGCCCAATAACATATTCACGGCAATCGCCGTGAGAATCAACCCCATGAGTTTTTCCCCCGCTTGCATGACCGAATCGCCGACCCATTTCAGCAGGGTCTCCGCCATCAAAAAAAGGCTGCTTGTAACGATGATGGCTGCTGTAAGAGCCGCCACCCACGTCCACAATTGCCCGGGCTGACGCGACGTCAGAAGCAGCACGGCAGCAAGCGCCGAGGGCCCGGCAAGTAACGGGATGGCCAAAGGGAAGATCATGGGTTCGCGGCCATCGCCCCCGCCGAAGATTTCCGATGTGGTGGAGAAAATCATCTTGATGGCAACCAGAAGCAGAATCACCCCACCAGCGACCTCGAGCGAAGGCTGACTCAGACCGATGAGGCTGAGAAAACCCTGGCCTCCCCACATGAACATAAGAAGCACGGCGTAGGCGATCCCGATTTCGCGAAGCGCAACAGTAACCCTCCGGGATTCGGGCAACTGTCGCATGATGGCAATGAAAAGCGGCAGATTTCCAAAAGGATCGAGGATCAGCAGCAGAAGGACGAAGGCGGACCAGAAATCATTGTGTAACACGAGCTTTAGCCCCGGGGATGGTGGTGCGCATGCAACTGCTTGAGGCGTTCACGCGCGATATGCGTATAAATCTGCGTCGTGGAGATATCGGCGTGCCCCAACAGGAGTTGCACCACGCGCAGATCGGCACCGTGATTGAGAAGGTGCGTGGCAAAGGCGTGGCGCAGGGTATGTGGCGATAGTGGCGTATCGATGCCTGCGCGCAGCGCGTGGCGCTTAAGCAAAGTCCACACCAACTGCCGCGTCATCCCACCTGTAGCACGCCTGCCGGCGTGTGCGCTGCGTCTTGTAACAAATAAATAGGCGCTTTCACCGGCATCGAGCAAGGTTGGCCGTGCAACAGCTAAATAGGGCCTTAACCAGTCGCCTGCCTGCTCGCCGAAGGGCACCAATCGATCCTTGCCCCCTTTGCCGGCCACAACGCGCAGCACCGCGTCGGACAAGCTAAGGTGCACGATTTTGAGCGCTACCAGCTCGCTCACGCGCAGGCCACTGGCGTACAGGATTTCAAGCATGGTACGGTCCCGCACCCCTAAGGGCGTGGTCACATCGGGCGCCTGCAGGAGTGCTTCCACCTGTTGTTCGCTCAATGTCTTGGGTCTGCGCGGGTGCTGTCGTGCCCGTTCCAGTTTGAGCGTGGGGTCATCCCCCCGCAGGCGCTCACGCAATGTCCACCGAAAGAATTGCCGCATGCTCGCCAGGCGCCGGTTGGATGCCGTGGCCTTGCTACCGGCAAAGCGGGCAGCCAGATAGGCCATCAAATCCGCTTCGCTCGCCGCGAGCAGCCCCTGCCCGCCTGATTGCGCCAACCAACGGGCAAAAAGCACCAAGTCGCTACGGTAAGCACTCAGCGTGTTGGTTGCCAAGCCCTGCTCGAGCCATAGCCCGTCGCAAAAGCGCTGGATCACGTCCGCACAGGCCTTAGGCGCAGGAGGCCAGTCGGCATGCGCAGCCACGCGGCCGCGCCGAGGCGCTTGCACTTCGGGCGCATTGCCAGCGGCAACCTCACTTGCCGACCCCGAACCAGCCGCGTGAGGCGGCCTGGGAAGCGCATCATCTCTAAGCGGCCCGCTCATCAAGCACCGCCGTCCCACCGACTCGCCTTAACAACGGTCGGAACCGCGCCCTCATGTAGCAGCAACCACCGCTTAATGCGCAACAGCTCTCCGCCGGGATCGAGCGAATGAGCGAAGCCGCCAAGCCCCGTTGCGGCCACGACGCGGTGGCAGGGAATCACCGGCGCATGGGGGTTCGCGGCGCAAGCTTGACCTACAGCACGCGCGGCGCTGCCCAGTTTGCGTGCCGCCTCGCCGTAAGTTCGCGTCGAACCAACAGGCGTCTCGACCAGCAATGCCCAGACACGGCGCTGAAAAACGGTTCCTGCCGCTTGCAGCGGTAGATCGAAGCGGTGGCGTGGATTGCCACAGTAGGCCAATAGTTGCGCCAGCACTTCACGGGCCAGGGGGCTAGCGGGAGGAAGAGGCGGTGTGGCATCCGGTAGATACTCCAGCGCCTGCACCTCGGCCGATGCGCAGCGCAGCCCTAACTTGCCGAAGGGCAGTTCAAGAACGGCCTCCCAAAGCGGCTGGGGCGCGCCGTTCGCACGTGCTCGGGACGAAACCGCAGGTCTGGACATCAGGTAATGCTAATCCCGCCGCAGACGATTAGGACACGCATGCTTACCCAATGCTACGCAACGCACGCTTGCTCTTTCCCGACTCCGCCCTCCGCGTGTTGGGCTTCGCAATTGCCCAATGGATAACGCTGAAGCGCGATGTGTGGGTCGGCGTAGAGCGACTTGCGTACTCGGTGCTGTTTCCGGTCCTGCTGTTCTCGACAACGTGCAGCAGCCGCTACACACTATCGGGCGCGGCAGCGGTCCTTCTGGCCGGCATTGGCGCCCTGCTTTGCGGGATCGCGTTCGCATATGCCGCCTTCTGGCTGAAGTCCGACCGGCGATGCACGGCCAGCGAGGCTTGGCGCACGAATTGGCCCGCAATCCGCTTCTCGTAGCTACCGCAGCCGGACTTGTGGGCCACAGCTTGGCTCTGAATCCGCCCAGTCTTGTGCTTCCAGTCCTCGACCGCATTGGCAATGCCTCGATCGCGATGGGATTGATGACAGTGGGCGCCGGCCTGCAGATCTGCGGCATCCACCGCGAATGGCGCTTGACGGCATAGCTGATGACAGTGCGCCATGCTGCCATTCCGCTTGTCGCGTAGAGCTTGGCACATATGGTTCATCTCAACGCGTTGGAAACGCTCATCGTCGTGATGTTCGGGGCCCTGCCCACCACGTCCAGCGCCTACGTGTTGGCTTCGCGCATGGGTGGAAACGGGCCCTACGTGGCAGGGCTCGTTAGTCTATCGACGGTTCTCGGTGCCGTGTCGCTGCCGATTTTCCTGGCTCTGGCGGCGAGGAGCTGAGGCTCAGCCCGGCTGCTGAGCCAGCGCCCAAGCGATATGTTCCGCCACGAGAGCCGGGGAGCCCGGTAGGGCCTGCTGCAGGGCAGCGGCGATGTCTCGCTGTAGACCGTGCGCAGCAGGCAGATTGCGGCGTGCGTTGCCCAGCGTCACCGCAAGGTTACGCCGAAACCGCACATAGCCGATCCGCCGAATGGCGCTTCCCTCGGTGCGCTGCAAGAAGTCCGCCTCGCTCCATGCCCACAATTGCAATAGACCCGCGCCATCAAGGCCATGGCGCGGCGCGAAGTCGGGCAGCGCCGAGCGTCGCGCGTACTTGTTCCAGGGGCAAACCAGTTGGCAATCGTCGCAACCGTAGACGCGGTTTCCCATCAACGGCCGCAAATCCGCCGGGATAGGCCCAGGCAATTCGATGGTCAAGTAGGAAATACATCGCCGTGCGTCCATCACGTATGGCGCAATTATGGCGCCGGTAGGGCACACGTCGATGCAACGCGTGCAGGTGCCGCAATGCTCGGATTGGGGCTCATCCACCGGCAGGGCAACGCCAACGAAAATCTCGCCAAGAAAAAACATGGAACCGGCCTCGCGTGTCAGCAACAGCGTGTGCTTGCCCCGCCAGCCCAGCCCGGCGCGCGCGGCAAGGGCCACTTCAAGCACTGGCGCCGAATCCGTGAAGACACGCACGACGCCAGGGTCTGCACGGGCGCGAATAAAGTCGGCGAGCGCCTGCAGCCGTTGGCGCAAGACCTTGTGATAGTCCCGGCCTCGTGCATACATTGACACGACCGCGGCCTTCGGGTCGTCGATGCGTGCCCACTCCACCTGCCGCCACTGGGAGGGGGTTTGCGCAGGCAAATAGTCCATGCGCGCGGTGATCACGCGCAGCGTGCCAGGTAACAGTTCTGCGGGGTGCGCGCGCTTGGTTGCATGACGCGCCATGTAGTCCATCTCGCCGTGGTAGCCCGCCTCGAGCCAACGGCCAAATTCGGCTTCAGCCTCGCCCAAGTCCGCATCGCAGATGGCGATTTGCGAGAATCCCAACCTGCCTGCTTCGTCCCGGATAGCCTGCGCCAAGGCCTGCAGCTGCGCACTCGACAGGGCAGGTGACTCAAGCTTATTCGGTCTTTGGAGGGTCATATCGTCATCCTAAGCCGGCATTCCCGCATACCCTGATTCATCATTCTGGCATTCTCCTCCTCACCCAAAGCCTCTGCCCATGACTCTAAGCCTGCACTGCGACAGCGAGCACGACATGTCAGTCCTGGGCGCAAAACTCGCCCAAGCTTTGCTGCATCTGCAACTTCCCGGGCTTCTCATCACCTTGCGCGGTGATCTCGGTGCCGGCAAAACGACGTTAGTACGCGCCATCTTGCGTGGCTTGGGCGTCACAGATCGCATCAAAAGTCCCTCTTATGCGTTGGTCGAGCCCTATGCAATTGACCGAAAATCTCTACAATTAAAGGGAACTCTTCAGACGCATGCCTATCATATTGATCTGTATCGATTTTCCCAGCCTGAGGAGTGGGATGAAGCAGGCCTGCGCGAACTGCTCGATGGACAAAGCTTTTGTTTGGTCGAGTGGCCCGAGCGCGCCCCTGCCCTTTTACCGAGGGCGGACTTGGAAATTGCGTTGATTCCTGTCCCCAGCGGTCGGGATGTGCAGTTACGAAGCGGCAGCCCTGCAGGAGCCGCCTTGCTCAATCAATTGGTGCTCGCGCAAGCGCGCACCTGAAGTGCACCAGGTGAAACCTGGCGCACGACGCCAGGGAGTATCCGCCATGGGTGCTGATCGCCGCCAGTTCCTGATCCAAACGTCAACCCTTGCCCTGCTGTTGACCGCGCCCGTGCTGGCGCGGGGGGCTACGATCCTGGCCGTACGCGTGTGGCCTGCCGCGGAGTACACGCGTGTCACGCTGGAATCCGATCAGCCTCTGACAGCCTCGCATTTTCTTATGGGTGATCCGCCACGCTTGGTGGTGGATGTCAAGAACCTTGAACTCAGCCCCCAACTCAAAGAGCTTGTGGGCAAAATCAAGCCCGGTGACCCATTCATCAAGGATGTGCGTGTCGCCCAGTACACCCCCGACGTGGTGCGCATGGTGTTCGATCTCAAACAAGCGATCAAACCTCAGGTGTTCAGCCTTCTACCCGTAGCGGCGTACGAAAATCGCATTGTGTTCGACCTTTACCCCGCGCACGGGGACCGCCTTCTCGCTTTCATGGACAGGCAGGAATCACAGGTTGACACGCTAGGCCCCACTGATACTTCGGGTGCTGCCGTGAAGGCAGCGCCGTTGACTGGGCCAGGTTCCGCGAGCAGGGGAAACACCCTCGCAGACACGCCACGCGTCGTAGCGGAAACTCAACAGGACACCCTGAGCAGCTGGCTAAACATGCACCGCGACGAACTCGATCGCCCAACCCGCAAAAGCCAGACCGTGGCCAACGCCACAAGGTCCGATCCATCCAGCGACATACCGATACGCCGCGACCGGCGCAACTACCGCAGTGTGCTGCTGGCTATCGACCCCGGTCATGGCGGTGAAGACCCTGGGGCCACCGGGCCTAGCGGAGTACACGAAAAGGACGTCGTACTCCTGATCGGACATCACCTGCGTGAGTTGGCGATGAACACGCCGAACATGCGCGTGATGATGACTCGCGACAGCGACTTCTTTGTACCGCTGTGGATGCGCGTGGAAAAGGCGCAGCGCGTGAACGCCGACTTGTTTACGTCCATTCACGCCGATGGTTGGTTCACACCGGAAGCACGCGGCGCCTCTGTTTATTGCCTGTCGCAAGGGGGCGCGTCAAGCGTGGAGGCGCGGCTTATGGCGCAGCGGGAGAATGCCTCGGATGCGATTGGCGGCATCGACATCAACGCGCGCGACTACCAGGTCGCCAAGGTGTTGCTGGACATGTCCACCACCGCGCAAATTGACGCAAGCATGAAAATGGCTGAACCTACACTGGCAAAAATGGGCGGCTTGGTGCACCTGCATTCACGTCAGGTCCAACAGGCTGGCTTTGTTGTCCTCAAGTCCCCCACCGTCTCGTCGATCCTGGTGGAGACCGCGTTCATCAGTAACCCG
>JABBOE010000113.1:1355-11096 GCA_019351955.1 Pseudomonadota bacterium | reverse complement strand
ACGCTGCTGGAGGCCGGCGGGCCGTTGGTAGGTAAAGGTGGAGCAGTAGGCGCGGTGCTTGGCACCTTCATCGGAGCCCAAGTCGCCGGACTGCTCAAATCGGGCTGGCTTGCGATGTTCTTCGCCGTGTTCGTCGGCCTTTCCGCGCTGCGCATGCTGCTGTCGGGCCACGCCCCCGCTGCGGATGGCCCTGAGTCGCTCCCGCCCAAGCCCGCTTTGATGGGGGCCGGCAGTCTCATTGGTTTCATCTCCTCGCTGGTTGGCGCAGGCGGTGGCTTTCTCACCGTACCGTTTCTGAGCTGGCGCGGCGTGCACATGCGCAATGCCGTTGCCACCAGCGCAGCAATGGGTTTTCCCATTGCTGCGGGCGGCCTGGTCGGATATGTCCTGGCCGGCCAGCATGCCTCGGGGCTGCCACCCTACTCGCTAGGCTTCGTGTATCTGCCCGCGCTCTTTGCTTGCGCGGCCACCAGCGTGCTGATGGCACCGGTGGGGGCAAGCGTTGCGCATCGACTGCATGTGCAGTCGCTGCGACGCGTGTTTGCCGTCTTGCTGCTGGGTTTGGCCAGTTACATGCTGTGGAAAGGCGTGCATGCATTGAGCTGGATTGCCCCTTGACGGCCTGATGCACAAGGCGAGCATTGCGCCATTGGACGGCGACGCGCCAATGTGGGTGCTGGACACCAACGTCGTGCTCGACTGGCTGGTGTTTGATGACCCAGCCATGCAGCAGCCTTCAACCTGGCTGAAAAGTGGCCGAGCGCTTTGGGTGGCCACGGATGCGATGCGTGAGGAAGCCCTGGAAGTCGCCGCGCGACCAGTATTCGCCAAGCACGGCGGGGCCGCCGACTTGTGCGCGAAGATTGCCGCTGCGTTTCGCGACCACGCGCGCATGCTGCATCCGGCCAATGCCGCGAAACTACGATGCGCGGACCCTGACGATCAGCTATTCGTCGACCTGGCTTTGGGGCACGCTGCAGAGCGCCTGCTCACGCGGGACCGCGCGCTGCTTGCCCTTGCGCCCGCAGCGCGCACGCAAGGGCTGTCCATTGCAAGGCCCCGAGATGTGCCGTGGGCGCTGCAGCGTCAGGCCTACACCTTCTCAGGCAGCCATGCCTTTGCTGACGCGCGACCCGCGGCGCTCGGCCCAGACGATCATGGCGACACCCAATGCAATCAACGGCAGCGATAGCAACTGGCCCATGGTGAGCCCGAACCAGAGATAGCCGAGAAAGGCGTCCGGCTGACGGAAAAATTCCGCGGTGAAACGCGCAAGACCATAACCCAGCGCAAAGCAGCCCGCGATATAGCCGCGAGGGCGCTCCTTACGCGACAGCCACCACAGCACCGCGAACAGGACGATGCCCTCGAGGAACATTTCATAGAGCTCCGAAGGGAAACGTGGCACCATGCTGCCCGACTCGGGGTAGATCATCGCACCAGGCCACCATGCAGGCGCCTGCCGGCCCCACAATTCGCCGTTGATGAAGTTGCCAATGCGACCGAAGGCCAGCCCTGGCGGCACTAGCGGGGAGACAAAGTCCATGAGGTCCAACCAAGAAACCTTTCGCGTCCATGCGAACCAACCGGCAGCGGCCATCACGCCGAGCAATCCGCCGTGAAAGGACATCCCACCATCCCAGACCGCGACGATCTGGGCCAGGTGAGTCAAGTAAAAATCGGGCTGGTAGAACAGCACATAGCCGATGCGCCCCCCGAGGATGACGCCCAGAACCCCGGCAAAAAGCAGATCCTCAATGTCCCGCGAAGTCCAGCCATAGCGGGCGTAGGGTTGATCCTTCAAGCGCCGTTTGGCGAGCAGCCAGAAGCTGAGGAAGCCCAGCAGGTACATGATGCCGTACCAATGGACCTCAATCGGCCCGAGCTTGACGGCAATGGGGTTGAAATCGGGATGAATTAGCATGGAAGCGAAGTGTACGGGTGTTGTTTGACTGCCCATCGAAAGGGCCGACGCGCTAGCTGATACGACAGCTTCGGACGGCACCGGTTCACCCCATTTTCGTTTCGTTTCAGCCTGCGAGCTTTCGCACTGCCATTCCTGCCATTTCCATGACCGACAAACTCCGTTCTTCCCATATCACCGAAGGTGTTGCCCGTGCGCCCAACCGCTCGATGTTTTACGCGATGGGCTACAAGAAGGCCGATTTTGCACACCCGATGATTGGCATCGCCAATGCGCACTCCACCATCACACCATGCAATTCCGGCTTGCAAAAGCTTGCCGATGCAGCCATTGAGGGCGTTCGCGCAGCCGGCGGCAACCCGCAAGTGTTTGGCACCCCGACCATTGCCGACGGCATGTCCATGGGCACCGAGGGCATGAAATACTCGCTGGTGTCTCGCGAGGTCATTGCCGATTGCGTGGAAACCTGTGTTCAGGGCCAGTGGATGGACGGCGTGCTGACAATCGGCGGCTGCGACAAGAACATGCCGGGCGCGATGATTGGCATGCTGCGCTGCAATGTGCCGGGTATCTTTGTCTATGGCGGCACCATCCTGCCCGGGCACTACAAGGGCAAGGATCTGAATATTGTCTCGGTATTCGAAGCCGTCGGCGAATTTTCTGCCGGGCGCATGAGTCAGGTGGACTTCGATGCCATCGAGCAATGCTCGGTGCCCACCAGCGGGTCGTGCGGGGGCATGTACACGGCCAACACGATGTCCGGTGCCATTGAGGCCATGGGCATGTCGCTGCCCTACTCGTCGACGATGGCGAATGTGCACGAGGAAAAGGTGCAATCGGCCAGCGACTCTGCCCGAACCCTGCTGGCCGCTGTACGGGCCGGCCTCAAGCCACGCGACATTGTCACCCGCGAGGCACTGGAAAACGCGGTGGCGGTCGTGATGGCCACTGGCGGATCGACCAACGCCGTGCTGCATCTGTTGGCGATTGCGCACGCGGCCGAGGTGCCGTTTTCGATCGATGATTTCGAGACCATCCGCAAACGCACCCCTGTCTTGTGCGACATGAAGCCTTCGGGGCAATACGTGGCCACGGACCTGCATCGCGCCGGCGGCATTCCCCAAGTAATGAAAATCCTGCTGAACGCCGGCCTCATTCATGGCGACTGCATGACCATCACCGGCAAAACAGTGGCCGAGAATCTTGCCGACGTCCCGGCTGAGCCGCGTGCCGACCAAGACGTGATCCGCCCCTTCGCCAATCCCATGTACGCGCACGGCCATCTGGCCATCCTCAAGGGCAACCTTGCGCCCGAGGGCTGCGTGGCCAAGATCACAGGCCTGAAGAATCCGAGCATGACCGGCCCGGCGCGGGTATTCGACGACGAGCAAAGCGCGTTGGAGGCCATCCTGGCCAATCGGATCAAGGCGGGCGACATCATGGTGCTGCGCTACCTCGGCCCCAAGGGTGGCCCTGGCATGCCTGAGATGCTGGCGCCAACCTCGGCCCTGGTCGGTGCGGGTCTGGGCGAATCGGTGGGACTGATCACCGACGGACGCTTTTCGGGTGGAACCTGGGGCATGGTGGTCGGTCACGTCGCTCCCGAAGCCATGGTCGGGGGTGATATCGCTTTGATCCAGGAAGGCGACAGCATCACTATTGACGCCCCGACCCTGACACTGAACCTGAATGTGCCGGAGGCGGAGATCGCCCGCCGCCGAGCTGCCTGGACGCCCCCGCAGACGCGTTACAAGCGTGGCGTTTTGGCCAAGTTCGCCAAACTGGCAGGCACGGCATCGAAGGGCGCCGTGCTGGACGCCGATCTGGGGTGAGGGAACCCCCGCGCGCGTAAGCAACAAGAGGGCACTCCACGCGGGGGTGCCCATGTCAAGGCGCAGCCCCAGCCTTATGCCTGCGCATCCTCCGCTTCGCGTTTGCGAGGCTTCGGCTCGGGCTCGGCAATGTCCAGATGCACCTTGCCCGACTCGTCAATATCCACCGTGACCCGCCCTCCGTCCACCAGACGACCAAAGAGGAGTTCGTCGGCAAGCGCACGGCGGATCGTGTCCTGAATCAATCGTTGCATCGGGCGCGCGCCCATCAGCGGGTCGAAGCCCTCGGCTGCGAGGTGCTTGCGCAGCTTGTCGGTGAACGTCGCCTCCACCCGCTTCTCAGCCAGTTGGGACTCGAGTTGCAGCAAGAATTTGTCGACGACGCGCAGGATGATGGATTCGTCCAGAGGCCGGAAACTGATGATGGCATCGAGCCTGTTGCGGAACTCCGGCGAGAACATGCGCTTGATATCAACCATTTCATCGCCGCGCTCCCGCTTGGACGTGAAACCCATGGTGCCTTTTTGCATGGTTTCGGCCCCCGCATTGGTTGTCATGATGAGAATGACGTTGCGGAAGTCGGCCTTGCGTCCGTTGTTGTCCGTCAGCGTGCCGTTGTCCATGACCTGAAGCAGCACGTTGTAGACGTCCGGGTGGGCTTTCTCGATCTCGTCTAGCAGCAGGACGGCATGCGGTTTTTTCGAAATCGCCTCGGTGAGCAGCCCGCCCTGATCAAATCCGACGTAGCCCGGAGGCGCTCCGATCAGGCGAGAGACAGTGTGACGCTCCATGTATTCGGACATGTCGAAGCGCACCAACTCGATGCCGAGCACGAACGCGAGCTGCCGCGCCACTTCTGTCTTGCCAACGCCGGTTGGCCCGCTGAACAGAAAGGATCCAATCGGCTTGTCTGGCTTGCCCAGACCCGATCGCGTCATTTTGATCGCCGCCGCGAGCGCGCCGATGGCGTCTTCTTGACCGAATACCACGTTCTTCAGGTCACGCTCAAGGTTCTTCAGCTTGGAGCGATCGTCCGTGGTCACACTGTGCACCGGCACCCGGGCGATCTTGGACACGATGTCCTCGATCTCGCCTTTGCCGATGGTCTTCTTCTGTTTGCTCTTGGGCAGGATGCGCTGCGCAGCACCGGCCTCATCGATCACGTCGATTGCCTTGTCTGGCAGGTGGCGGTCATTGATGTATTTGGCCGAAAGCTCCGCCGCTGCGGCGAGCGCACCGGCGCCGTATTTGACGCCATGATGCTCCTCGAAGCGCGACTTGAGACCCTTGAGGATTTCCACCGTCTGTTCCACGCTGGGCTCGACCACTTCAATCTTCTGGAACCGACGCGACAGCGCCGCATCCTTCTCAAAGATGCCACGGTATTCGTTGAACGTGGTGGCGCCGATGCAGCGCAACTGGCCGGACGTCAATGCCGGTTTGAGCAAGTTGGATGCATCCAGCGTGCCGCCGGAAGCCGCCCCTGCGCCGATGAGCGTATGGATCTCGTCGATGAACAGGATGGAATGCGGCATCTCCTTGATCTGCTTGATCACGGCTTTGATGCGTTGCTCAAAATCGCCCCGGTATTTGGTCCCAGCCAACAGCGCGCCCATGTCGAGCGAGTACACAACGCCATGCTCCAGCACAGACGGCACCTGGCCCTGCACGATGCGCCACGCCAAACCCTCGGCGATTGCCGTCTTTCCCACCCCAGCCTCACCGACCAGCAGAGGATTGTTCTTTCGGCGACGACACAACACCTGGATGACGCGCTCGACCTCGGCCTCGCGGCCGATCAGCGGGTCGATCCGCCCATCGCGCGCCAACTGGTTGAGGTTTTGCGTGAACTGATCCAGAGGCGTGTCCTTGCCCTCTTTGTCCTCCTCGTCGCCAGCGCCGCCACCGACCGGCTTGGCTTGCTCGACCGGATCTGTCTTGCGGATTCCGTGCGAAAGGTAATTCACCACGTCCAGCCGGGTCACGCCCTGCTGGTGGAGGTAGTACACAGCGTGCGAATCCTTCTCGCTGAAGATTGCCACCAGCACGTTGGCACCCGTCACTTCCTTCTTGCCGTTGGAAGACGACTGCACGTGCATGATCGCACGCTGGATGACACGCTGAAAGCCAAGGGTAGGCTGAGTATCCACGTCGTCGGAGCCAGGCACCACGGGCGTGTTTTCCTTGACAAAGGCTGACAGACTCTTGCGCAGATCGTCGATATTCGCCGAGCAGGCGCGCAACACCTCGGCTGCTGACGGATTGTCCAGCAACGCGAGCAGCAAGTGCTCGACCGTGATGAACTCGTGCCGCTGCTGGCGCGCCTCAACAAAGGCCATATGCAAACTGACTTCCAGTTCCTGGGCAATCATGACACTCTCCTAAATGGCCTCCATCACACACTGCAAGGGGTGGCCGGCCTGGCGCGCTGCCGACATCACCTGCTCAACCTTGGTTGCTGCAACATCCATCGCATACACACCGCAAACCGCACGACCATGTTGATGCACCTTGAGCATGATCTGTGTGGCGGTTTCACGGTCCTTGCGGAAAAACTCCTGAATGACAAACACCACGAACTCCATCGGCGTGAAATCGTCGTTCAGCATGACCACCTGATACAGCGGCGGCGGCCTGAGCTTTTGCTCCTGGCGCTCGACGACAGCCGCAGAACCAGGGTCGGAACCGGAGATTTTGCGTGGAATGGACATGATCGAATTCTAAGTTTTCGCCTGAGCCTGCGCTGACCGATGGGCATCCTCCAATTGTGATCAGGTTACACCTTTCGGGTTCCCAAACTTTGCCGCCCCGTAAATTTGTTGCGTAATCCTCGCCGCACTCGGCTGTGCCATCATCTTTTACCGTGCCGCCCACGAAAAAGTCGCTCGGCGTGCGGCTTTTTTCGTTGCGCCACGATCAACGCTTCGGCATCGGCAGTGTGTCGAAGCTGCGGATTGATCGGCATGGAGCGCGGCGCCGTCTCCGATGCCGATCAAGCATGGATTAGAACGATACTTCTGTCCTCACATACCTACGTAGTTCGGCCCACCGCCCCCTTCGGGCGTGACCCAGACGATGTTCTGCGTCGGGTCCTTGATGTCGCAGGTCTTGCAATGCACGCAGTTCTGCGCATTGATCACGAGCTGATCCGCGCCGCCTTTGTTGACGAACTCATACACGCCAGCCGGGCAGTAGCGGCTCTCGGGACCGGCGTACTTGGCAAGATTGATCCTGACCGGCACGCTGGCGTCTTTCAGCGTCAGGTGTGCCGGCTGCTGCTCTTCGTGGTTGGTGTTGGACACAAACACGCTGGAGAGCCGATCGAAGCTGATCACGCCGTCGGGCTTGGGGTAGGCAATTTGGGGCATCTCGGCCGCCGGGCGCAGCGTGGTGTGGTCTTTGGTGGTGTTGTGCAGCGTCCAGGGCGCGCTGCGCACGCCCACCTTGGGCAGAAACCAGTGCTCCACGCCCGTCATCAGCTTGCCCATGAAGGGGCTCTTCTTGAACCAGTTTTTGAAGTTGCGGTAGATCCAGAGCTCCTCGTACAACCAGCTCGCCTTGAAACGCTCGGGAAAGCCGGTGAGCTCGTCGCCTCCGCGGCCGGCCGTCACCGCTTCAAACGCGGCTTCGGCGCACAGCATGCCGCTCTTGATGGCCGCGTGGCTGCCCTTGATGCGCGCGGCATTCAGGAAGCCGGCATCGCAACCCACCAGTGCGCCGCCCGGGAACACAAGCTTGGGCAGTGCCTGGGGCGTGCCGTTGTTTAGGGCACGGGCACCGTAGCCCAGGCGTTTGCCGCCTTCAATGTGCGCCTTGATGCTCGGGTGCGTTTTCCAGCGCTGCATCTCTTCGAACGGGCTGAGCCAGGGATTCCGGTACGCCAGACCCACGACCATGCCCAGCGTGACCTTATTGCCTTCCATGTGGTAGAGGAAACCCCCACCGAAGGTGCTGGCGTCCATCGGCCAACCGGCGGTATGAACCACAAGGCCGGGCTTGGCCTTGTCAGCCGGAACTTCCCAGAGTTCCTTGATGCCGATGGCGAAGGTCTGGGCGTCCTTGCCTTCGTCCAGTTTGAATTTCGCGATCAGTTGTTTGCCAAGATGCCCGCGCGCACCTTCGGCGAACACGGTGTACCTGGCGTGCAGTTCCATGCCGATCTGGAAGTTGTCCCCCGGTTCGCCGTCCTTGCCGACCCCCTGGTTTCCGGTCGCGACCCCTTTGACCGCGCCCTCCTCGCTGTAGAGCACCTCGGCTGCGGGGAAACCGGGGAAGATCTCCACGCCCAGGGCTTCGGCTTGGTCTGCGAGCCACTTGGTCACGGCGCCCAGGCTGATGACGTAGCAACCCGTGTTGTGGAAGTTGCGCGGCATCAGCCATTCCGGGGTGCGGGTCGCACCGGTTTCGCGAAGCACCAACAGGTTGTCACCGGTCACGGGCTGCAGCAGCGGGGCGCCGCGTTCCTTCCAGTCAGGGAAAAGTTCGGTGATGGCCTTGGGGTCCATGACCGCACCGCTAAGAATGTGGGCACCCGGCTCGGAGCCCTTTTCCAGAACGCAGACGCTGAGCTGGCTGCCTTTGTCGGCAGCCAGCTGTTTCAGGCGGATGGCGGTGGCCAGCCCGGCGGGGCCGCCGCCCACAACGACCACGTCATATTCCATCACTTCGCGCGGGCCGTAGGTGCTAAGGATCGATTCTGGGCTCATGGAGATTCCTTTCAACGGGACGTCGGTATGTTTCAAACGCGCTCAATCAGGACGGCGATGCCCTGCCCCACCCCGATGCACATGGTGCACAACGCGTAGCGTCCACCGGTGGCGTGCAGGCGGTTGACGGCGGTGGTCACAAGGCGCGCACCACTGGCGCCCAGCGGGTGGCCCAAGGCGATGGCGCCGCCCCAGGCGTTCACGCGCTGATCGTCGTCATTCAGCCCCAGCATTCGGAGCACCGCCAACCCTTGTGCTGCAAAGGCCTCGTTGAGTTCGATCACGTCGAGTTGCTCCAATTTCAAGCCAGTGAGCGCCAGAACTTTCTGCGTCGCCGGCGCGGGGCCGATGCCCATGATGCGCGGCGCCACCCCAGCTGTAGCCATCCCCAGGATGCGGGCCTTGGGGGTGAGGCCGTGTTTTGCGCAGGCCGCCTCGTCGGCCAGCAGCAGCGCACAGGCGCCGTCGTTCACGCCACTGGCATTGCCCGCTGTCACCGTGCCATCGGGTCGCACCACGCCCTTGAGCCTAGCCAGCGCGTCCAGGCTGGTCTCGCGAGGGTGTTCGTCCTTGTCGACAATTAGGGCTTCGCCCTTCTTCTGCGGAATACTTACCGGGCAGATTTCCCGCGCCAGATGTCCTGCTTTCTGCGCGGCCACGGCCTTGTTTTGGCTGGACAAGGCCATGCGGTCTTGCGCTTCGCGTTCGATCTTGTACTCCGTCGCCACGTTCTCGGCAGTCTCGGGCATGGAGTCCACACCGAATCTCTCCTTCATCAATTTGTTGATGAAGCGCCATCCAATGGTGGTGTCGTACACGGCATTGTTGCGGCTGAAGGCGCTGTCGGCCTTCGGCATGACGAAGGGCGCGCGGCTCATGCTTTCCACACCACCTGCGATCATGAGGGTGGCTTCACCGGACTTGATGGCACGCGCGGCCGTGCCCACCGCGTCCAGGCTGGATCCGCACAGGCGGTTGATGGTGCTGCCGGGCACCTCGGGGGGCAGACCGGCGAGCAAGCTGGCCATGTGGGCGACGTTTCGGTTGTCCTCGCCAGCCTGGTTGGCGCAGCCGTAGAGAACGTCGGTCACCGCACCCCAGTCCACCCCGGGGTTGCGCGCCATCAGCGCCTTGAGCGGGATGGCGGCCAAGTCGTCGGTCCGCACCGCGCTCAGGGCGCCGCCGTAGCGGCCAAAGGGGGTGCGAATCGCATCGCAGATGAAGGCATGGGGCATGGTTGTCTCCGAACGCATCAGGGGATCAGGCCGGATGTTGTGAT
>JABBOE010000113.1:0-1345 GCA_019351955.1 Pseudomonadota bacterium | reverse complement strand
GCCCGTTAAGCCGTCAACGCAAGCAATCAGGGGTTGAGCACGGGTGTGAGGTCGGCCAGCCGGAAGCCGTGGCCCGATGTGGCGGCCAAGCGTTGCAGGTCCTGTTCAAGGCGCACGCGGTCCTGCTGGTGCGCCCAGAAGACGGGGCCACCCTCCCATCGCGGGAAACCGTAGCCCTGTACCAGCACCACATCGACGTCGCTTGCGCGCTGGGCGACGCCTTCGGTCAAGAGCAACGCCGCCTCATTGACCATGGCGAGCAAGGCGCGGCGCTGGATCTCGGCTGGCTGGAGCGGCCTGCGCGTCAGGCCGCGCCGCGCCGAGGCCGCCTCGATGATCCCGCGCACTGTGGCGTCGGTGGTCTTGCCCTGGCGGCCATCGGTATAGTTGTAGTAACCCGCACCCGTCTTGCGGCCCAGGCGGCCCAGCTCGCACAGATGGTCCAGGATGGCGACGTAGCGCTCGCGCGGGTCGCGCGTGACGGCTTGGGCCTTGCGCATGCGCCAAGCAATGTCCAGGCCCGAGAGGTCGGCCACGCTAAACGGGCCCATCGCGAAGCCGAAACTCTGCAGGGCCTGGTCCAGGTCTTCCGGCCAGGCGCCATCTTCGAGCATAAATTCGCACTGCTTGCGGTAGCCGTTGTAGATGCGGTTGCCGATGAAGCCGAAGGCATTGCCGCACAACACCGGCAACTTGCGCAGTTGCTTGCCAAAGGCCATGCCGGTGGCCAGCACATCGGGCGCTGTCTGCGCGCCACGTACCACCTCCAGCAGCTTCATCACGTTGGCCGGGCTGAAAAAATGCAGGCCGAGAACGTCCTGCGGGCGGGCGGTAGCACTGGCAATGGCATCCACGTCGAGGTACGACGTGTTGGTGGCCAGCACCGCGCCCACACGCGCGTGGGCGTCGATCTTCCGGAACACATCCAGCTTGACGGCGAGGTCCTCGAACACCGCCTCGATCACGAGGTCGGCGCGGGCGAGGTGGGGCCAATCGGTGCTCGGGTGCAGGCGAGCTTGGCGGCCGGCGGCGGCGTCGCCCCGGAGCTTGCCCGAGGCCACACGGCCCTGGTAGTGGTCAGCCACCCGCTGGCGACCGCGCTCCAGCGCAGCCTCGTCCTGCTCCAGCAGCATGACGGACAGGCCCGCGTCAAGCGCGGCAATGGCGATGCCCGTGCCCATGGTGCCGGCGCCGATGATGGCCACGGTCTGCACGCGGCGCGGCGTCGCCTGGGCGTCGTCCGGCAGGCGCACCGCGTCCCGTTCGGCAAAAAACTGGTGGCGCAGCGCATTCGCTTCGGCGGAGACGCGCAGCTGCTGAAACACGGACCGCTCGCGGGCCAGGC
>JABBOE010000112.1 GCA_019351955.1 Pseudomonadota bacterium | reverse complement strand
GCGCGCTCATGCTCCATTCAACGCACGACCCAGGGGATTCGTTCACAAGTTCTGAGCCGGCGGGCATCCTCGATGTGTATTCGGCATGAGACCACAAGTCCGCCAAGAAATTACGACCATTTATGGGCCTGCGGCACAGTCCAACCTTCATGCACCGCGCGTACTCAAGCCGCGGTGCTTGTGGCACAGGCCGTTGAGGGGCGTGCCGCTCAGCCCGGTGAAACTCTTTGCGCACTTCCTGCCTCTGATCGGTCGCTTTCCATCCGCCATCACTGGGCGGCTGACACCCCACGCGTGGCGACCTTCGCGAACAGTGGAAGGCGGCCAACCAACCGGCATGCGAGGCAGAAGGCCACCATAGCGGCGATGGACCATTGATATAGCGCTCCGGCGATTACGCTCCCGGCGAACCAAGCGATACCATAGCCGGCGGTGAACAGCGCAGAGGCCGAGGCGCGGCGCTGAGCCGCAACCCGCTGCGCCAGCGCGGCCGGGATCACCGACTCATACACCCCCATACCCAATCCCCACAGGGCTGCACCGAGTAGAGCGAAGGCGAGGCCGCTACAAAACACCAGCGGCGCGAACAGGGCGTAGGCTTCCCTGTCAAGTGGACAGATTGAATCGAGAGACGTCCTGGTTAAAAACCGTTGCCCTGAATGCCACCGGCGGCACATTGCCGAGCGATTCATGCGGGCGGCATTCGTTGTAATCCAGCAGCCAGCCGTCGGCAGCCGCCTGCACTTCGCTGAGCGAGTTGAACAGGTTGGCGTCGAGCACCTCGTCGCGGAAGCTCTTGTTAAATCGCTCGATGAACGCGTTCTGGTTCGGCTTGCCGGGTTGGATGTACAGCAGCCGGATGCCGTGCAGCCTGGCCCAGTCGGTGAAGGCGTCAGCCGTCATTTCGGGGCCGTTGTCGAGCCGAATCGCCCGCGGCGCGCCGTAAACCTCGATCAGCTGATCCCTGACCCGCACCAGGCGGCCTGACGGGATCGATGTTCCACACTCGATCCGCAGCGCTTCGCGGTTGCCTTCGTCGATCACGTTCAGCGTCCGGAACGGCCGACCGTCGTCCATCGTGTCGCGCATGAAATCCAGGGCCCAGACGTGGTTGAGCTCGGCTGACGCCAGCAGCGGCTGCCGCTCGCGCGTGATCAGTCGTTTCTTCGTCCGTCGTTGCAAATTCAGTCGCATACCGCAGTACACCCGATGCACCCGCTTGTGATTCCAGCTGCGGCCCCCGTTGCGCAGGTGATGGAAACACTTCCAGAACCCCCAGCGCGCACGCTTGGCCACAACCCCGTTGAGCGCCTCGATGACGGGCGCATCCTTCTGCACCCAATCCACACGAGGCTTGTCGTACGCCGACCGCGACAGACCCACGATCTTGCAAGCTTTGGTGCGCGACAGCCTGTGTTCGCTGACCAGGCAGTCCACCGCGCCATGCTTGGCGGCCGGCGTCACAACTTTCGGGACAGCACGTCCTTGATCGCCGCGTTCTCCAAGGCCAGCTCCGCATACAGGCGCTTGAGCCGGCTGTTCTCCGCTTCCAGCTCCTTCACCCGCTTGAGCTCGCCCACCGACATGCCGGCGTACTTGCTCTTCCACTGGTAGTAGGTCGCGTTGCTGATGCCGTGCTTGCGACAAACCTCAATCACCGGCAACCCGGCTTCCCCCTCGGCCAGGATCGACATGATCTGGCTCTCGCTGAACTTCGACTTCCTCATCGCCCTTCATCCTCAAAGAAGCGGAAGTCTCTATTTTTAACCTGTCTCCCATTCGGGGAAGCCTACGAATGAGGCGCACACGCAAGCGATACGGCGCATCAATGGTTCCCACAGATGCCTCAGGCGAAAACACGGGCCGGGGCTATGCTTGTCTTGGCCAGACAGCGCCGCACGCTGCCAGATCGCCCCGGTCCTCACCACTCTGGGGAGTCGGGCGCATAATTCGGGTTTATCCTGAAAGTAATCACACTTGATGAACACCCAATCTCCAGCTTTTGATGCCGCCATCGAGCCCGTTCAGCGCTACAGCGATCTGGGACTGGACGCGCGGCTTCTCAAAGCTGTCGCCGACATGGGGTACGAATCGCTCACGCCGATTCAACAGCGAGCCATCCCTATCGTACTGTCCGGGCGCGATGTCATGGGTGCAGCGCAGACCGGTACCGGCAAAACGGCAGCGTTCTCGCTGCCTATCCTCCAAAAGCTCCTGCCATTGGCCTCCACCAGTGTCTCTCCGGCCCGCCACCCGGTGCGTGCGTTGGTGCTGGCTCCCACGCGTGAGCTGGCCGACCAGGTGTTCACCAACATCCAGGCCTATGCACGGCACACGCCGTTACGCAGCACGTGCG
This sequence comes from Pseudomonadota bacterium, assembly GCA_019351955.1. Lineage (GTDB taxonomy): Bacteria > Pseudomonadota > Gammaproteobacteria > Burkholderiales > Burkholderiaceae_C > Thiomonas_A. The sequence goes on along the minus strand of JABBOE010000112.1, from coordinate 8,907 downwards.
TGTTCGGGGGCATGGACATGGCGCCGCAGACGGCGGCGTTGCGTCTCGGCGTGGAGCTGTTGGTGGCAACCCCAGGACGGCTTCTCGATCATCTGGAAGCCAAGACCGTCAGCCTTTCGCAGGTGCAGTTCGTCGTCCTGGACGAGGCCGATCGCATGTTGGACATCGGCTTCCTGCCCGACTTGCAGCGCATCTTGGCCTATTTACCTAAGCAACGGACGACGTTGCTGTTCTCGGCTACCTTCTCGAGCGAAATCAAGCGCCTGGCGCAAAGCTATTTGCAGGATCCGGTGTTGGTGGAGGTGGCACGACCCAATGCGACAGCGACGAATGTCGAGCAGTTGGTCTACAAGGTCACCGAAGACAGCAAGCACGCCGCACTTCTGCAGCTGCTGCGCGAGCATGATCTCAAGCAGACCCTCGTCTTCGTCAACAGCCGATTGGGTGCAAGCAGGCTGGCGCGCATCCTCGAGCGTGATGGTCTCAAGGCGCAGGCGATGCACGGCGACAAGTCGCAGGCAGAGCGCTTGGCTACGCTGGACGCGTTCAAGCGCAACGAGGTCGAAGTGCTTGTTGCAACGGATGTGGCCGCTCGAGGTTTGGACATTGTCGAGCTGCCGGGTGTGATCAATTACGACGTGCCATTCAGCGCCGAGGACTATGTACACCGCATTGGGCGCACGGGCCGCGCAGGGGCGTCGGGCCTCGCCATCACGCTAGCCACGGAGCGCGACAGTCGGTCGCTCGGTGATATCGAAAAACTCATCAAACGTGGAATCGAGGTGCGCAGCCTGACGCTTGAGCCCCGCCCCAGCCGGCGCCCGGCGCCTGCCGAGCGCGGGACTGACGTCCCCACCACGAATGCGCCTGGACGTCATGGCAGCAGTCCTCGCGCGGCCGCGCGTGATCCATGGTTCGACAAACCTTACGAGGCGGATCCGGACGCCAAACCGGCTTGGGAAGACAGCACAAGTCTGCCGGCCCGTGGCGCCATGTCGTCGAACATCCGCCAGCGTCGTAAAGTGGCCGCCCTTCTCGGCGGCAAACCTTCAGCGAAGTAAATCGTCGCCGAGGGTCGCGCCTGGCGACTGTCGGCGGCCCTGGCGCCATTGCGCAACCGACGACTGCAAAAGTTCCCCCAGCGTCTGCCCTTCAGGCCTGAGGCCCAGATGCACTGCGGCTGCACATACGGCCTGGTACCCGGGCACGAAACGCTGCGCGCCGTACTGCTTGGAAAGCTTGCGTCCATGCCCATCGCACACAAGCGGAATGTGCAAATACGATGGCGTGGGCAAACGCAGCGCGCGTTGCAGCAGCATTTGCCTGGCCGTTGATGCGGCAAGATCTTCGCCGCGAACGACGTGGTTGACGCCCTGCGCCGCGTCGTCGACCACCACGGCAAGCTGGTAGGCCCACAGACCATCCGCCCTCTTGAGCACGAAATCGCCGGTGATCCTGTCAACCTGTTCGAGCCGTTCCCCTAAGCGAGCATCCACCCACCGCACAAGGCAGTGGTCGGCATCGGGCAAGCGCAGCCGCCACGCTCGTGCCTTACGTCCAGCGAGACCTGCTCGGCAGGTCCCGGGATAAACGCGCTCGCCCAAGGGCTGGATTTCATGGCCCTGCTCACGCAGGGTCCCTTCAATGTCCGTGCGGGAACACGCACAGGGGTAGGCCTGCCCGCTGGCGAGCAGGAGCTCCAGCGCGGCTTCGTAGGCCGCGGTGCGCTGCGACTGCCACCACACAGGGCCGTCGGGCACGAGCCCGCAGCCGGCGAGCTGGCGAAGGATCTCGGCATCCGCACCCGGCTTGCAACGCTGCGCGTCGATGTCCTCGATGCGCACCACCCACTGACCGCCGTGTGCCCTTGCGTCGAGCCAAGAGGCCAGCGCTGCCACCAACGAACCTCGGTGCAGTACACCTGTTGGGGATGGAGCAAATCGCCCGACGTAACTCACGACCCACAACGCATCAACGTGGAACGCACGCGCCCCGGACCTATGCAGCCACCGCAATGCGGCGCCTTTGGGTACGGGCCGCGCCCATGCTGGCTCAATACTTCAGATAGTGATCGACCAGCATCGCGGCAAACAGAAGCGACAGGTAAACAATCGAATACCGGAACATCTTGCGTGCGAGCATGTCGCTGTACCGCTGCTTCAGCTCCCAAGCATAGGCAATGAAAATTGCATCGAGCACGACGGCCGCAACCACATACACGATGCCGCTCATATGCACGGCGAAGGGCATCAGGCTGACCGCTGTCAGCAGCAGTGTGTAAAGCAGTGCCTGCAACCGGGTGTACTCGGACCCGTGCGTGACGGGCAGCATGGGCAGGCCTGATTTGCGGTAGTCCTCCGTCCGGTACAGGGCCAATGCCCAGAAGTGTGGTGGGGTCCACAAGAAAATGATGAGAAAGAGGATAAGGGCCTGGGCCGAGACCTGCCCCGTCATGGCTGCCCATCCCAGCACCGGGGGCATGGCACCTGAGGCACCGCCGATGACGATGTTCTGCGGCGTGGCAGGTTTGAGCAACACCGTGTAGATGACGGCGTAACCAATGAAGGTGCCAAAGGTCAACCACATCGTGAGTGGATTGACCTGCGTATACAGCACAAGCATGCCTGCAGCGCAAAGCGCCCCGGAGAAACCAATGATCGCCGTAGCGCCGAGCTCGCCCGTCGCGGACGGACGCCATGCGGTACGGCGCATGACAGCATCGATCTTTTGCTCGACCAAGCAGTTGAACGCCGCGGCGGCGCTGGCCACCAGCCAAATGCCCAGAGTGCCGAACACAAGCGGACGCCATGCGGGGAGGCCTGGCTTGGCCAGAAACATGCCAATGACGGCGCAGAACACGATGAGTTGCACAACCCGCGGTTTGGTCAGCGCGTAGAACTGCTCCAGGGATCGCATCATGCCGGGCGGGCGTGGGAGGCTGGTGGTCTTCATGGCTTGGCGTGAACGCGTTGAATGTTGACAAAATCGACCGAGGTCTCGTTCATCACGACTTCCCTCGATCTGGTGCTGCTGGCGCGATAGACCGCGATGGTCAGCAGGAGCATCATCAGCGCGGCAACACCATTATGGGCAACGGCGAGCGCCAGCGGATGCGCAAAAACCACGACACTCGCGCCAAGGCCGATCTGCACCAGCATCAGACCCGATATCCACGCGGCAAGCTTGCGCAGGGCGCGATACCGGCCAAGCAGCCCCATCGCAGCCAGGACCGTGATCAGTGTGATGCCCGCAAAAATCCGGTGCCCCCATTGGATGGCGACCAGGGCCTGAAGGGCGATGGCTGAGCCGTCGGGATTCTCGCCCAGGTTGCGCCAGAACGTGAAACCTTGCGCCCAGTTCGCGTCCGGGTGGAAGCTTCCATTGCAGGTGGGAAATCCCGTGCAGGCCAAGGCGGCGTAGTTGGTGCTGACCCACCCGCCGAGGAACACCTGCCAGAGCATGGTCAACATCGCGGCCCAGGTCAATAGCCGCGCCAGCCGGGTGACTGGCACCTTGGGAAGATCATCACGGTTGCGCATCCAAAACCATACCGCCAGCATCAACAGGATCACACCGCCCATGAGGTGCAAGGTGACGATCAGGGGCTTGAGCAAAAGGGTCACGGTCCACGCACCAAACAGGCCCTGAAGGATCACCCATCCAAGCAGCACCAGAGGCAACCCGAGCGCGATGCGCTTGCCGTGCCTGCGGCCCCAGGCCGCACGGACCGCCATGGCGACGATCAGTGTGCCGATGATGGTGGCAATGTAACGATGGATCATCTCCACCCATGCCTTGAACGGACTGACATTGCCCTGGGTCCCGCCCTGCTCAACGACAGCCTCGCGGATCTGGTGGTGTGCCTGTGCGGGTGTGAAGTGCGCATAGCACCCCGGCCAGTCGGGACAGCCAAGGCCCGAGTCCGTAAGACGCACGAATGCGCCAAACATGACCAGATCCATGGTAAGGAAGACGAGCAGCGCCACCAGCTTGGGCCAGCGCATTCGGAACCCCGCCCAGAGGATGAGCACGAGTCCCGCCACCCACATGCCGGCCTGCAGCCAGTGCAGGGAAAAGGACCAGACCGTGGGCACAGCGGTGGACAGGTTCGTCATGGTGCTGAGGGTTGCGCTCATGGAAGGGGCTCCAGATGCTTGGCTTTCCACCCCGCCGTGTTATAGAGCAGCTTTTTGAATACTGCCAGCGTTTTGAGCGGATCCGGGTTGGATGGAAATCGCATCATCAAATTACCGAGAGGGTCGACCAGCCAAATCGGCCCTTCGAGGTGCTCACCCGGAGCAAGCGGTAGCCACTGCTTGAGTTGCGCGGGTTGGGCGCGGAGGATGACGGTGCCTTCGGCTGGCTCGAACACACCGGGATTCACGGGGCCGGAATCGGTCACAAGCCACACGCGAGCGACGCGGTAGCGATCATCGCCAGCGGCCAGAAAGAATTGCCGAATGTCGAACAGCAGGGTCTGGCAGGCCTTGTCGCAAGCGGCGGGCCCGGAAACGATCATCAGCCAATACCCGCTGTACTTGCGCAGATCAACGGCCTTGCCGCTCAGCGTGGTGAGTTGTAGCGCTGGGACGGGCCGCTGTGGCTGAATCAACTGACCGTAGGACGGCTTGCCCTCAGGTTTGACCACATAGAAAAAGAATGTGCTTGCGACGAACGGTCCAGCCGTGACCAGCACAATCATCCAGAACGCCCACATGCTGCGCTTGGGCTTTGGACGCGTGCTGTCTGCGACGGAGGAGGTTGGATTCACGTATGGGACTCCGGTGCGGAAGCGCTTCTCGAATGCTCACGGATGCGCTTGCCCAGGAAATAAATCGTCAGGCCCAGCCCCAATGCCGTCATCGAGAACCACTGAAAGGCGTAGCCGTAATTTGTGTTGATGCCCACATTGGGCTGCGGCCAGTTCCGGACCAAGCCATCGTGCTGAGTGCCCATTTCCTGAATGACATAGGGAAGCAGCTGTATGCGGCGGTAGGCGGCAAACTGGGCAAGCTGCACATTCTGGCGGATGACGGCGTCTGCCGGATCCTGCGCAAAGGAAAACCATTGCGATGGCGCTGGTGCGATCCGCCCTTCGACCGCTGTGACGCCCTGCGGTGTTGCGATTTTCGGCAACAGGTCAATGGCGTCAAAATTTCGCGGGACCCAGCCGCGCATGACCATCACATATGTTTGACTGTTCGCAATGCGCAGCGGAGTCAACACCCAGAAGCCTGGCTGTTCGTTGTATTGGCGATTTTGAAGGTAGATGGTCCATGGTGTAGCGTATTCGCCGCGCACAACGACATGCCGCCATTCGTTGGCCTTGAAGTCCAGCGGCTGATCGCCTTGCACGACAGGGCTGGCGCGCATGCGCTCGGCAATGCGCACGGTCAGTGCCTTCTTGTACGCCGCACGCCCCAATTGCCAGCGGCCAAGCAGGGCCGTTGCCACGATCAGGGCCAGCGCCAGAGCCAGGGTCGCCATTTCCCGGGCACCCAGCAGTGGCTGTGCCCCCTCGGGCCGTGTTGGTGGGACAATCGAAACAGGCATCAGTATTTGCAAAGCTAGGAGTCAAGTTTGGACATCATCGTCATCATCGCTTTCGTCCTCATCCTCGCCAGCCTGTTCTCAGGGCTGTATTTCGTGATGAAAGACAAAGGCAAGACCAACCGGGCCGTGAAGGCCCTGACCTTCAGAATCGGGTTCTCGATTTTGCTGTTCGTCTTCATCCTCTTCAGCTACAAGATGGGGTGGATCCATCCGACGGGCATTCCCATCACACCCCGTTGATGCGAGCTGCGGCCACAGCCCGCTGTACCGCAAAGGCTCGGCCCGCCTGCCGACAAAACACCTGAAGAAAAAACGCCGCTGAGCGGCGTTTTTTCTTGCGACAGAGCAACTCGTCACAACCAATAGACCAGTATATAGAGCAACAACCAAACCACATCGACAAAGTGCCAGTACCACGCAGCGCCTTCAAACGCAAAGTGGTGCTCAGCCGTGAAATCACCACGAATCAAACGAAACAGCACGACCGACAGCATGGTGGCACCGAGAAACACGTGAAAACCATGGAATCCGGTCAGCATGAAAAAGGTTGAACCGTAGATGCCGGATGTAAGCTTCAACCCGAGTTCCGTGTAGGCATGATGGTATTCGTAAGCCTGCAGGAACAGGAAGAGCACGCCTAGGGCGATCGTCGATGCAAGCCAGAAGATCGCCTTTGAGCGATGGCTGGCGCGAAGGGCATGGTGGGAGATCGTCAGCGTTAGACCGGAGGTCAGCAGCAGAGCGGTATTGATGGTCGGAATCGGCCAGGGATCCATCGCCTTGACGGGCGCGATCAGCCCTGCCGGGCCGACACTTGGCCACGCACCTTGGAAATGAGGCCACAGAATCTGGCTGTGCAGGGCCGCCAAATCCGGAAGCGCATAGACGCGCGCGTAGTAGAGAGCGCCAAAAAACGAGGCAAAAAACATCACCTCGGAGAAGATGAACCAGCTCATGCTCCAGCGAAACGACGTGTCCACAGCAAAGTTGTGCATCCCTCCTTCACTCTCGGAAATGGCCTTGCCAAACCACCTGTACATCGTCACGACAAGCCAGATGAACCCGGCGAGAAGCAGCCACTCGGCATGTGGCACGCCGTTGAACCAGAACCCCGCGCCGAAAGCCATCATCACGAGACCGGTCGCTGCAAGCACCGGGAAAGGCGACGGGCCAGGCACAAAATAACCCGTGTGTTGTGCAGATGTTGACATATTGTGTCTTCCTCGTCTTTATGAATGAGCTGTCGGAACGATCCAGTGAATGATGGCCATGAGCAGGCCAATGAATAAAACTGCGGAAAGCAAGCCAGCAATGATGATATGAATAATGTTCAGCTGCTCGAAATCCTTTTCCCTGTCCTTGGACTTGCGAATGCCCAGGAAGGCCCAGGCGATCGTCTTGAATGCACGGAAAAAAGATCTCACGATACGGTCCGTCTCACGCGTGCGCCAAGGGCCTGAACACGGCGGCCGCTCCTTGGCGCATCAGAGAAACCTCCACTTCACGATAAAGCCCAGGAAAAGCGCCACCGCAATGCTGGCCATGATCAAGGCCAGGCGGAGATTCTGGCGGCGCTTTTCCGGGCTAATTCGATGGGCTGCCACGGATTTCAGTATCCCAGAACCTTGGTGGCTGTCGCGTCGAGCTTCGGCGGCGTCTCGAAGGTGTGAAAGGGCGCCGGAGACGGAATCTCCCATTCCAGACCGTGCGCGCCCTCCCAGGGACGCTGGGGAGCTTTCGCACCATGACCACGGAACATCGGGATCACCACGGCAAAGAGGAAATACGCTTGGGACAGACCAAAGCCAAAGGCACCGATCGAGGAGATCATGTTGAAGTCGGTGAACTGCACTGGATAGTCGGCGTAGCGGCGCACCATGCCCGCCAAGCCGAGGAAATGCTGAGGGAAGAAGGTCACATTGAAGGTGATCATCGACGCCCAGAAATGAATCTTACCCGCACGTTCGTTGTACATCACCCCCGACCACTTGGGACTCCAGTAGTAGAAACCCATGAAAATGGCAAACAGGGAACCGGCCACGAGCACGTAGTGGAAGTGGGCGATCACGTAGTACGTGTTATGAACCTGGGTATCAATCGGGGCCATGGCCAGCACAAGGCCCGAGAAGCCGCCAAAGGTGAAGACAAAGATGAAACCGATTGCCCAAAGCATGGGCGTTTCAAAGGACAGCGATCCGCGCCACATCGTGGCGACCCAGTTGAACACCTTCACCCCGGTTGGAACCGCAATGAGCATGGTGGCGTACATGAAGAACAGCTGTCCGGTGACGGGCATGCCGGCGGTAAACATGTGGTGCGCCCACACGATGAACGACAAAATGGCAATGGACGCCGAGGCGTACACCATCGAGCTGTAGCCGAATAGCGGCTTGCGCGCAAAGGTCGGCACCACGGAACTGACGATGCCGAAAGCCGGCAGGATCATCACGTAAACCTCAGGATGACCGAAGAACCAGAACAGATGCTGGTACAGCACCGGATCACCACCGCCGGCACCATTGAAGAAGCTCGTACCAAAATGACGGTCGGTCAGGGTCATGGTCACGGCGCCGGCCAACACGGGCATGATGGCGATCAGCAAATAGGCCGTGATCAGCCATGTCCACGCGAACAGCGGCATCTTCATCAGCGACATGCCGGGAGCGCGCATGTTCAGAATCGTGACAATGATATTGATCGAGCCCATGATCGACGACGCGCCCATGAGGTGCACGGCGAAGATCACCAGATCCATGCCCATGCCCTGCTGGATCGTCAGCGGCGCATACAGGGTCCAGCCGACGTCAGGCGCACCGCCGGGGACGAAGAACGATGCGGTGAGCAGGATCGCTGCAGGGATCAGCAGCCAGAAGCTCAGGTTGTTCATGCGCGGGAATGCCATGTCAGGAGCACCGACCTGCAGCGGGATCATCCAGTTGGCGAAACCCACCATGGCGGGCATCACCGAGCCGAAGATCATCATGATGCCATGCATCGTGCTGATCGACAGATAGAGCTGGGGGTTGAGAAACTGGATGCCGGGCTTGAACAGTTCCGCACGAATCAGCATGGCGAGGATGCCGCCCTCAAACAGCATGAACAGGGCGAACACCAAATACATCGTGCCGATGTCCTTGTGGTTGGTCGAGAACAACCATCGGCGCCATCCATGAGGATGGTCATGGGCATGGTCCCCGCCGTGGGCTGGGGCATGAACTGGATCAAGCACTGCGCTCATCGTGCACTCCTAGCAAAAATGCGTCAGAAAATATCTTTTAGTAAGTTTGGGTCGAAGCTTGGTGGCGATCAGCTGGTCGCTCCGGACGGGGCCAGGGCGCCGCCGCCCTTCTTCAG